>JAFGLS010000228.1 GCA_016927935.1 Syntrophaceae bacterium | reverse complement strand
TTCACGATGTTCCTGAATTTTGAGTCTCATTACGACCATCAAATTTCAGTGCACCTATAGTGACCCTACAGTGCCCTTTAGGGTATTCGTTTCTGAAATTTGGGTCTCATTAAACAATTTGCTTTTTGCCGCTTATTATAATAAATTTTTTCAAAAGAAACTTCAGGCATAAGCCTGCTTTAAACGTTAATTTGTTGATAATATTGTTAAGTATCTTTTTGTCGTGTTTTTAGGAAAATCTCGTGAATCAAAATATAATAATAGTCAGCGGCGGTTGTTCTGTTGACCCTATTTTTTTCATTAATCAAATAAAAAAAATGGGAAACCGCCTTATCATCTGTTGTGATGGTGGCGCACGTCATCTTAGAAATTTAGGAATTAAGCCGGATGTAATCATCGGTGATATGGATTCTATTGATTCTGTTCAACTGGCAAATTATTCCGCACAGAAAATTAAAATTATAAAATATCCGGCAAACAAAGATTTTACCGATACTGAACTGGCTCTTGATTACGCTCTGAGTTTAAAGCCGAGGGAAATACTTATTTGGTGTTCTCTCGGCGGAAGAATTGATCACACTCTGGCTAATGTATTCCTCCTTTGCAAAGGCGAAAAAAAGGGAATCGCAACATTTCTGATGGACGAACATTGTGAAGTTTTCATCCTGAATAAAAAAGTCTCTTTCATAAAAGAAGCGGGAAAAACAGTTTCGCTGCTGGCGCTGACTCCCCAAGTAACCGGATTTACCCTTACCGGGTTTCTTTATCCCCTGAAAAAGGGTAGTCTGAAAATGGGTGAATCACGGGGCATAAGCAATATAATTAATAAAGACCGGGCTGATATTACAGTTGATAAAGGAAAACTTCTTCTTATTAAATATCATCGAAAGGATTTTTTCCCGGAGGCAACCTAATTTATGAAGCCGGTTAAAATATTATGCATCGGCGGTTCGGATTCCAGTGGCGGAGCCGGAACTCAAGCGGATTTAAAAGCTGTCAGTTTCTGCGGCTGCTGGGGATTGACTGTTATCACAGCGGTTACCGCGCAAAATACGAAAGGTGTATTAGGCATTTATCCCGTTTCGCCGGAATTTGTCGGAAGGCAAATGGATACAATATTGAAAGACACCGCATCTGACGCAGTAAAAACCGGCATGCTTCCGACTTCAGAAATTGTTCAGACAGTTGCAAATAAAATTAAAAAATATAAACTAAAAAAAGTTATAGTTGATCCTGTGATGATTGCCAAGGGTGGAAGAATTTTGATGAGTAATAAGGCGCGAACATCTCTGGTGAAAGATCTTTTACCCCTTGCTTTTGCAGCTACACCCAATGTACCTGAAGCTGAAGTGCTCTCGAAAATGAAAATTAAATCAGTTTTTGACATGAAAAAGGCGGCAATAAAAATTTCCCGGCTTGGTGTGAAAAATGTTTTAATCAAGGGGGGACACCTTACCGGTAATAAGAAATCGGATGTTACGGATATCCTCTACAACGGCAACTTTTACGAATTTTCTTCTAAAAGAATATTATCTGGCGACACTCATGGCACCGGATGCACCTACGCTTCGGCGCTGGCGGCAGGAATCGCCAAGGGAGAAAACATCGTTGAAGCGGCTCTGCGGGCAAAAATTATGATTGTTGCCGCCATAAAAAATGCTGTAACTTTGGGTGAAGGTTACAGCTCGGCGAATGTTTTTGGAGAAATATTTAAAAAATCCACATTAAGAACTTAGCGATTTAAAAAGTCGCTCCTATACTCCGGAGGAAGAAATGACACAGTTGGAGAAGGCCCGTAAGGGATTGATTACTGAAGAAATGAAAATCGCAGCAAGAATTGAAAAAGTTGCGCCCGAATATATTCGCTGGGGAATTACTGAAGGAACAATCGTAATTGTCCGCAACCTCAAACATACCGCAATCAAACCGCTGGCGATTGGAAAGGGTTTGCGCACCAAAGTCAATGCCAACATCGGCACATCCAAGGATCATGTTAATTTAAATCTGGAACTGAAAAAACTGAAAACTGCTGTTGATGCCGGAACTGACGCCGTTATGGATCTTTCCACAGGCGGTAATCTGGCCATGATTAGAAAAAAAATTATGAAAAAATCTGCAGTGGCTATCGGAACTGTACCAATTTATCAGGCGGCTGTTAAAATGATTCAACAGGGAAAAGCGATATCAGAAATGACCGCGGACGATATATTTGCCGTCATCGAAGAAAACGGCAAAGACGGCGTTGATTTCATCACCGTTCACTGCGGCGTCACCAAACTGAGCGTTGCCGCTCTTAAATCCCAAAAAAGAATTCTGGGAATTGTCAGCCGCGGCGGTTCAATGACGGCCAACTGGATGGATTGCAACAAAAAAGAAAATCCTCTTTACGAAGAGTACGACAGGCTTTTGGAAATTGCCCATCGTTACGACATGGTTTTGAGTCTCGGAGACGGACTAAGGCCGGGAGCGATAGACGACGCTACGGATCAGGCACAACTGCAGGAATTGATATTACTGGGGCAATTGGCTGCGCGAGCGCGTGCCGCCGGCGTGCAGGCAATGATTGAAGGCCCAGGACATGTTCCACTGACGGAAATAGCTACCAATATTAAGCTCCAAAAAGAAATCTGCCATAATGCTCCTTTTTATGTTTTGGGACCGCTGCCAACTGATATCGCACCTGGATATGATCACATAACTTCAGCCATCGGTGGAGCGATTGCCGGCGCTGCCGGTGCGGATTTTCTCTGTTATGTCACACCTGCAGAACACTTGCGTTTGCCGACTCTAGCTAATGTTCGTGACGGCGTTATCGCCGCACGCATTGCCGCGCATATTGCCGACATTGCTAAAGGCATAAATCAGGCTCGTGAGAAGGATAGAAAAATGTCATTGTGCCGGAAAAACTTTGACTGGCAAGGACAAGTAAATCTGTCCATTGATCCGGATAAAACAGTTTCACTTTTGGAAAAAAGCAAAAGCGCCAGAGATAAAGGCTGTACTATGTGCGGCGAACTCTGCGCCATTAAGTTGGGTAAAATAAAAAGAAGAGGGAAAATCCTTACTTGAGGAGAATGAAAATACGAATAATTACAAGCACCATAATGCCGAGGAAATTGTCCACCGGTTGAAACAATCCGGCCATGAAGCGTATTTTGTCGGCGGTTGTGTGCGTGATTTTATTCTAAAAAAAGATTCCGGTGACTTCGATATTGTCACCTCAGCTCCACCCGACAAGATAATAGAACTTTTTCATCACACGGTGAGCATCGGTGTAAAGTTTGGCGTTGTTGTTGTTATTGTGGAAAATCATCCTTACGAAGTCGCCACCTTCCGTAGTGACGACGTTTATGAAGACGGACGACACCCATCTGGTGTTCGTTTTTCTTCCGCCAAAGAAGATGTTCTCCGGCGCGATTTCACCATTAACGGCCTTTTAATGGATCCGGCAAGCCGCAAAATATTGGATTATGTAAATGGCCGTGCCGATATTGAAAAGAAAATAATCCGCACTATCGGAAGTCCCGACATCCGATTCAACGAAGATTATCTGCGGATTCTGAGGGCTATCCGTTTCGCAACTAACTTGGGTTTTGAAATAGAATCAGAAACAAAAAAAGCCATCATATTTAATGCTTCAAAAATAAATCAGATAAGCACTGAACGAATTCGTGACGAATTAAACAAAATATTAACACGCGGTGGTGCACGAAGGGGTTTTGAACTGATGAGTGATACAAACATCCTGAAAGCAATTCTTCCTGAAGTGGATAAATTAAAGGGAGTAAAACAACCGCCGCGTTTTCATCCCGAAGGTGATGTATGGCGGCACACGCTGAATATGCTGGAGCTTCTGCCCGCAGATGGAGAAACGGATAAAAACATAAGTCTAGGATGGGCAACTCTGCTGCATGATGTCGGCAAAGCCCTAACCCGTAGTGAAGATGAAAAAGGTGTGCATTTTTACGGTCACGTTCAAAAGGGAGAAGAAATTGCCAATGATGTAATGCAACGACTTCGATTCTCCCGCGTGCAAAAGGAAACTGTTATCAATCTGATAAGTCAGCACATGGTTTTCATGAACGTTCAGAAGATGCGTCCCGGACGCCTCAAAAGATTTTTACGAATGCCTGACTTTGACTTGCATCTGGAATTGCACCGACTCGATTGTATTGCCAGTCACGGCATTCTGGATAATTATGAATTCTGCCGCAATCAGCTTCAGATTTTAGACCTTGACGATTTGCATCCGCCTCGTTTATTAACAGGCGATGATTTAATTGCCATCGGATTTTCTCCGGGAAAAATTATCGGCGAAATCCTACTGGCTTTAGAAGAAGAACAACTTGAAGGAAGAATCAAGACATCAAAAGAAGCCAGAGATTATGTCAATACTAAGTGGAAAATGAAACAATGAAAAAATATCGGTTAATATTTTGTTTGTTTTTACTTTTTATTTTTGTTCTATCATGTTCAAGCAAAGCTCATCATCGGAGATTTGTTTCAACATCAAGACACAAACCTGTTTTAAATCTTATGGGCTACACCATTCAGGCAGGTGCATTTAAAAACGTGGGGAATGCCGTTCGTTTGACGGAAAAACTAAAAACCAACTATGATTTGGATGCCACATATTTTTTAGCCGCTGACAAATTTTTCAAGGTACGCTTCGGTAATTTTAAAACAAAAAACCTGGCTAAAAAAAGGGCTCAGAGCCTCGTAAAATTAAATGTTATCGAGGAATTTTACATCGTCCGCCCCGAAGATTACTCCGTTGCCAGACAAAGGCAATATGGAACTGATTATCTTAGAAAATCTCTTGTGAAAACTGCCAAAGATTTTCTCGGAGTTCCTTATCTCTGGGGAGGCTCTTCTCCCGATGATGGATTTGATTGCAGCGGCCTGACAATGACTGTTTACCAATTAAACGGCCTGGATCTTCCCCGCAACTCAAGAAGACAATTTGATGCAGGAGATTATATAAGTAAGGATAATTTAGAAGAAGGCGATTTGGTATTTTTTTCTGAAAAATGGAATAATCGAGTTTCACATGTAGGCATTTATATAGGGAACGATAAATTCATACATGCTTCCTCTCATGGAAAAAATATTCGCATTGACAATCTCTCTTCTGATTATTTTACAAGTCATTATATGAGTGGAAGAACATATTTATAAGGTATTGATTTTTAAAAATATTTATGTCTATAGTGCTCCGCAAATATTAATTCTATAAAAAAAGGTTTAATTAAATCATGCTAAAATTAAAAAAATTATATTTCACCGTAACCAGCGATAATGAAGAAAGAGGTGTTTCCCGCAACATCATTGATGGTATAGATTTTAATTTTGAAAAGGGCAAATTTTACGTCATTACCGGTCCAAACGGCAGCGGCAAAACTACTCTGGCAAAATTAATAATGGGAATTAATCTTGTAACCAGCGGCTCAATTATTTTCGACGGCAAGGATATTTCTAATCTTTCGATTACTGAACGCGCAAAATTAGGTATTGCTTACAGTTTTCAGCAACCTGCTCGTTTTAAAGGAATTACCTTCCGTGACTTACTGTCCATCGCAACGGGCACAGACGAAGAGAAAAAATTTCTGGAAATTGTTTCAAGAGTAGGAATTTGTCCTCTTTCTTTTCTCGATAAAGAAATTGACTCTAAACTGTCCGGTGGGGAAATAAAAAAAATAGAACTGGCAACAACCATAGCCCTCAATCCTAAATTAGCCATTTATGATGAACCGGATACTGGTATTGATTTATGGACAATAAATCCAATGGTTAATCTTTTGAAAAAAGAACTTTCTTCTAATAATACGACCATTGTTGTCAGTCACAACAAGTCTTTTCTTGATGTGGCTGACGTGATAATAATCTTAAATAAAGGCAAAATTGTATATACGGGAGATTTACAAAACGCACTGCCGCTTTTATCTGATTTTAGCATTTGCGCCTACCATGACAAAATCCAGAGAGAAGAAAATGTTGAATGCTTTAGATAAAAAATTATTAAAAACTGTTGCTGATCTGGAAAATTTGCCCAAGGGAGCTTACAACATCAGAAAAAACGGCAAGCTTCTTCACAGGGAAATATCAGCCAATATCAATATTGAAACGAATGCCGAAGGAACAGGCATCATTGTAACCATTAAACCGGGAACAAAAAATGAATCCGTTCATATACCTGTTATTTTGAGCCAGGCGGGTCTTTTTGATGTCGTTTACAATTCCTTCATCATCGGCGAAGATTCGGAAGTAACAATAATCGCCGGCTGCGGCATTCACTGCGGCTCATCCGAACCGGAAGGCCATGCCGGCATCCACGATTTCCAAGTAGGGAAAAAAGCGAAAGTAAAATATGTGGAAAAGCATTTCGCCATGGGAGAAGGTAAAGGCAGACGCACGCTCAATCCAACAACAAAAGTTTTCCTTGATGAAGGGGCAACAGCCGAAATGGAATTAACGCAGATAAGCGGCGTTGACGAAGCTAACCGGCTTAACGAAGCCACGCTCGGCCATGGCAGTCTTTTGCTGATAACGGAAAGGGTTTTGACCGAAGGGGAACAGCAGGCGGTATCCACCAATAAAATAGTCCTTCAGGGGCCTAACAGCAGAGCGAATATGATTTCGCGTTCGGTAATGAAAGGCAATTCCAAGCAAATTTTTCATGCTTCTATGGAAGCTATGAACAAGTGTTTCGGTCATATCGAATGCGATGCTATTATTATGGATAACGGCACAAACGAAACAATGCCCGCGCTCAAAGCCCTGCATCCGGACGCCGAACTTACTCATGAAGCCTCTATCGGCAAAATTGCCAACGACCAACTGACCAAGCTCATGAGCCTCGGGCTTACCTATGATCAGGCGGTCAACAGAATCATCCAGGGCTTCCTGAAATAGAACGACAAATCCACTTCACTGAACGCAAAAAATAATGAAAACAAAAAAAGAACGCAAAGCGGAATTTAAGAACTTGCTGATTACGGGTGGCTGCGGATTTATCGGCAGTAATTTTATCCGCTATTTAATTAACAACCGTGATTTCTCCGGCAGAATAATCAATATTGACAAATTAACTTATGCGGGAAATCCGGAAAATCTCACCGATATTGCCGTTAATTTTGCATCGAGATATATTTTTAAAAAAGTTGATATTTGTCATGCCGCCAAATTGAAGGATATATTTTCCCGATATGACGTTGACGCGGTGTGTCATTTTGCCGCCGAATCCCATGTTGATCGCTCGATAAAAGCACCGGGGAATTTTATACAGACCAACATCGTGGGGACCTTCAACCTTCTGGAAACAGCCAAGGCACGCAAAGACAAATTTAAGCTCTTTCACCATATCAGTACCGACGAAGTTTACGGCAGTCTTGACGCCAGAGGCCTTTTCCGTGAAGACACACCCTATCGTCCCAACAGCCCGTATTCGGCATCCAAGGCCGCTTCCGATTATCTGGTGCGCGCATACCACAAAACCTTCGGTCTTCCCGTAACAATTTCCAATTGCTCCAATAATTACGGTCCCTATCAGTTTCCGGAAAAACTCATTCCGTTGTCTATTCTTAACGCTCTCGAGGGGAAAAAACTTCCTGTTTACGGCGACGGCAAAAATATCCGTGACTGGCTCTATGTCGAAGATCACTGCGAAGCAATCTGGACAATCATGAAATCAGGCACAATCGGTGAAACATACAACATCGGCGGCAACGCCGAGATGACAAATATTTCAACAGTCCGGATGATCTGCGATATTCTTGATGATATCAAACCGGCAAAAGATGGAAAATCCCGCCGGCGTTTGATTACGTTTGTTCAAGACCGTCCCGGGCACGACCGACGTTACGCAATTGACTTCAGCAAACTGAAAAAAGAACTGGACTGGTCTCCACACGAATCCTTTCAGTCCGGCCTGCGAAAAACTATTCTCTGGTATTTAAGCCAGAAGAAATGGGTCAAAAATATCAAAACAGGATCTTACCGGAAATGGATTAAGGAACAATACGGTTCGCAGCAGTGTTCCAGAAATCAATGAGCCCAATCTTTAGAAACAAAAGTGGAACTGTGTTTATCAAGAACAGATCGAAACCGGATCTTGGCGAACATATCCAGCCAAGTCCGGCACAAACGGTACCCAGCAGCCAATTTTTCATGCTGAAAGAATGGATCTTTGTCATCTTTCTGATTGCAGCGGTGTTTTTAGTCTACCAACCGGCATGGCATGGAGGGTTAATCTGGGACGACGACTGCTTCGTAACCTCTCCCCAGCTGCGTTCCGGGCACGGGCTTTTCCGTATATGGTTTGACCCTGGAGCTACACTGGGATATTACCCCGTGCTGCACAGTGTATTTTGGATTCAATCCTGGCTTTGGGGCAATGCCACTCTCGGCTATCATCTGGTAAACATCATGCTGCACGCTACGGCTGCCGTGATGGTGGCGTTGATTCTGCGGCGGCTGGCGATCCCTGGCGCTTTCCTGGCAGCGGCCATCTTTGCTTTTCATCCTGTCCAGGTGGAATCGGTAGCGTGGATCTCGGAACTTAAGAATACACTTTCGGCTGTTTTTTACCTTGGATCGGCAATTGCCTACCTGCGTTTTGACCAGCAGCGGCGGACGTCACCGTATCTTTGGGCATTGGGACTGTTTGCGCTGAGCTTATTGAGTAAGCCGGTCATGGTAACACTGCCCGGGGCGCTGCTGGTGATTTTTTGGTGGCAACGTGGACACTTATCATGGAAGAAGGACATCCTGCCGCTATTGCCGTTTTTTCTACTTGTAGCAGTAATAGGATTTTTCACAATCTGGACACATCATAATATATACGGAACCCGAGGTGCGCAGTTTGACATTCCCGCCTGGGAGCGGGTCCTGATAGCGGGACAGGCGATCTGGTTCTATCTCAGCAAACTATTCTGGCCAGCGAAATTAATTTTCATCTATCCCAAATGGGAAACAAGCCAGGTAGCAGCGTGGCAATATATATTCCCTTTGGCGGCTTTCGCGCTACTGGTTATTTTCTGGAAGTTGAGGTGGCGTTGGCGTGGGCCATTAGCGGGGTTACTGTTCTTCATTGGAACGTTATTTCCAGTACTGGGTTTCTTCAACGTGTTTACTTTTATATACTCTTTTGTGGCCGACCATTATCAGTACCTGGCCAGCCTTGGAATCATCACACTGGTTGCCGCCGGTACAGCAACGTTGTTGAAACGCCGGCAGCTCTTGCTACGGTCGGTCAGCTACGCCATCTGTGTTTTGCTGCTGCTGACGCTCGCAGCTTTAACATGGCGGCAGAGCAGTATGTATACTGATATAGAGACTCTTTACAATACGACTATAAAGTTAAATCCGACATGCTGGATGGCCTATAACAACATGGGAGGTATTTACACTTTACGTGGCCAGCATCAGCATGCCATCAGGTACTTCAATCAGGCCATCCGCCTGAATCCGGATTATTTCGAAGCATACAACAACAGGGGAACTGCTTACACCGCAATTGGCCAGTATCAACGTGCCCTTGAAGACTTTACTCAGGCAATCCATCTGAAATCGAATTATATCGATGCCTATTATTACAAAACAAATTATGCCGATGGCTACTATAACAGGGGACTTACTTATGGAAGAGACCTTGGCCAGTATCAACGCGCCATTGAAGACTTTACTCAGGCAATCCATTTAAAACCGAATTATGCCGAGGCCTACAATAACAGAGCTATTGTTTATATAAAACAGGGGAAAAACAATCCTGGTTGTCTTGATGCACAAAAAGCCTGTGAATTGGGAATCTGTACAGCACTGGAATGGGCTAAAGGCAATGGATTATGTCGATAATCTAATGTCAGACTTAATCCTTGTGTATTGAGTTCAGGCATAATATAAAGCTAATTAAATATAAGTTCAGAAATAGCTCCTTCATGAAAAAGCGACATAAAATTCTTTTTTTCTTAATGTTCTGTTTATCCGGTTTTTGCGGATTAGCCTACCAAATTGTCTGGCTGAGGAAGGCCTTTGCCGTTTTTGGTGTTATCACACCCATCATATCGGTTGTTGTATCCGTTTTTATGCTCGGACTTTTCTTAGGTTCATGGTTCGGGGGAAAATGGATAAAGAAGATTACCGGAAGACTTTCTGTTTCTGCTATCTATCTTTACGCAGCGGCTGAGTTGATGATTGGATTAGGAGGCATAGCCGTTCTATACCTGTTTTTGCTTGGCGATCGTTTTCTTTTGCCTATAGGAAGCACGGAATCGTTTATCTATCTTCTCTTCTCGGCTCTTGTGATAGCAATTGCCATGCTTCCCTGGTGCATTTTCATGGGGGCCACCTATCCTTTTATGATGGCCTTCCTGGAGGAACACTATCCTCAGGAGAAAAACGGATTTAGCTTTCTCTATCTGGCCAATGTAATCGGCGCCATGGCCGGAACTTTGTTTACAGCTCTCTTTTTGATTGAGATATATGGTTTTCAGAACACCTTATTCATAGCCGCCTTCATGAACTTTACAGTTGCCCTTTTGGCTTTGATGCTGGGTGTGGTTTTTCGTAAAGCTCGCTTGTCAAAGACCCTTGACACTTCAAAAGAATACGAGAAAAAACACCAACTAAGTACCACCGAAAAACCTTCCGTACCTTACCTGACCAGGACGATTCTTTTTATTACCGGCTTCAGCTCTATAGGAATGGAGGTAATCTGGACACGGGCATTTACTCCGGCTTTAGGAACCCTCATTTATTCATTTGCGGCTCTACTTTTTACATACCTTTTGGCAACTTGTATAGGTTCATACCTATATCGCCGTCATCGGGATAAGAACCTTACCTGGAGTATTCCTTTTGTTGTCGCGATTCTTTCTATAGCAGCATTTCTTCCTGTTGTTTTTACCGACTGGCGAGTGCCATTTCTGAGCAGACTGCCTGTTTTGAATATCTTTCCCTTTTGTTTTTTGCTGGGATATCTTACTCCAAAACTAATCGACGAATACTCAGGCGGAGATCCGGAAAGGGCTGGAACCGTCTATGCGATCAATATTGCCGGTTGTGTTTTAGGTCCCCTTGCCGCATCTTATTTATTGTTACCCTTTTTCGGTTCCAGGGTTTCCATTATTATTCTAACATTACCCATCCTCTGGCTGTTTATGAAACATTGGGGGGCTCTCCGATCGACACCGGTTTGGCGCGCAATCTTCACACCTGTCCTGGCAGTACTTCTTTTCTGTTCTCTTTTTGTTTCTATTTCCTTCGATGAGGGTTTCAAAAAAATAAACGGTGTCATACGCCATGACTACACTGCCACGGTAGTTTCCCACGGATACGATTTACAGAAGAATCTTCTGGTAAACGGAATTGGAATGACCTCTTTAACGCCCATTACGAAAGATATGGCTCATATGCCGCTGGTCTTTCTTAATCACAAACCTAAATCCGCACTGATGATATGTCTCGGAATGGGAACGACATTACGCTCTCTGGCCAGTTGGGGAATTGACGTGACAGCTGTGGAACTGGTGCCCAGCGTAAAGGACGCTTTCGGATATTACCATGCGGATGCGGATAGCTTTCTTTCTCGGCCGAACGTAAGAATTATCGTTGATGATGGCAGACGGTTTCTGAGACGTACGGAAAAGAAGTTTGACGTAATTACCATTGACCCGCCGCCACCCATAGAGGCTGCCGGTTCCAGTCTCCTTTACTCAGAAGAATTTTACTCCCTGATAAAGTTAAGATTAAAACCGGATGGTATCCTGCAGCAGTGGTTCCCCGGAGGGGATCAGGTTACTCTGGCTGCCGTTACTACATCACTTACTCGCTCTTTTCCCCACGTCCTGATGTATCAGCCAATCGAAGAAGGCGGTTTTCATTATCTGGCGTCCATGAGCCCTATGAATATACCTTCTACGGCAGAAGCCATACTGCGCATGCCGGAAGCTGCTAAAAATGACCGCTTGGAATGGGAATTAAAATCGGAAGCTAGATTGGCGGAAATCTGGAACAAGTTGCTTAAAGGGGAAATAGATCCTGCCTTATTTACCATGAATTCTGATTTTCGCATCACGGATGATCGGCCTTTTAACGAATACTACCTTATTCGCGATTTTACAAAACTGAGCTTTAAATCATTCGTCTCATCTTTTATGAAATCTTCCTGCGTGGGCAAGAATCCTTATGCCGATGCCTACAACAACATGGGGGTTACTTATACTAATCTCGGCCAGTATCAGCAAGCTTTAGAGAATTTTGGGGAAGCCATCCGCCTGAAACCAACTTTGGTTGAGGCTTACAATAACCGGGGAGCTGTTTTTTATAAACTTGGTCAATATCATCAAGCCCTGGAAGATTTCAATAAGGCTATCAACCTGCGACCTAATTTTGCCATTGCCTACAACTATCGGGGGCTTACTTATTTTAAACTTGTTCAGTATCAGCAGGCCCTGGAAAATTTTAATAAAGCTATTAACCTGGAACCTGATTCTGCCGATGGCTACAACTACAGGGGAATTACTTATTTTATGCAGGGCAACAAAACTCCTGGCTGCCATGACTCACAAAAAGCGTGTGAACTGGGAAATTGTACAATGTTGGAATGGGCTAAAAACAATGGAGATTGTCGCTGATTTCTTAGCCGCAACTTTCCAGTGATAATTCTTAATTTTCCTAACCAATGGATACTGAAACTATGCGGGAGAAATCTTTTGTTCTCCTTCTCACATCTACCACTTCTATCAATCCCCTAACTTTTAAATATTACACTTGTGAATTTAGTAAAAATTTGTCAATATAAAAAACAACTTATAAATATTTAAGGAGAAATTTATGTCTAAATCGGAAGAAAATTTAAAGGAAGCTTTTGCAGGTGAATCACAGGCAAATCGTAAATATCTGGCCTTTGCCGCTAAAGCCGATCAGGAAGGATTTCCGCAGGCGGCGAGATTATTTAGGGCAGCAGCGGAAGCGGAAACGGTGCACGCTCATGCGCACCTGCGGGCACTAAAAGGTATCAAATCTACAAAAGAAAATCTGCAGGAGGCAGTAGCAGGAGAAACTCATGAGTTTAAAAACATGTATCCGGCAATGATTGAAGCGGCCAAAGCCGAAGGAAATAAAGAAGCGGAGCGCACTTTTAATTTTGCCAATGAAGTGGAAAAAATTCACGCCGATTTGTATAAGAAAATGCTCGATAACTTGGAAGGAGTGAAAGATTCTTACTCATATTATGTTTGCCCGATATGCGGTTATACTGCAGAGAAAGAAGCTCCCGAAACCTGCCCTGTATGCGGTGCCAAAGGAAAAATGTTTAAAAAAATTGATTAGCGCCAAAACATAATTCAAACATAGCTGACGAGTTCTCATTACTGACTCGCAATGAAAAATTAGGCAATCAAGGTTATAATTTGGCAAGCAAAGATATACTAATTATTATCAGCGGCATTGTTTTATTTCTGATCGGCATGATTAATCTTTCTTCGGCTGTCCGGAAATTGATTAATGTCCGTATAAAAGAATATATTAAATACGCGGTGGGAAGGCCCTTTTACGGTCTTCTTACCGGTATTTTTTCAACCACTATTTTTCAAAGTTCTTCCGCTTCCATCGCTCTCACTATCGGGTTGGTAAGCGCCGGCTTGATAAGTTTTTCCAATTCTCTGGCCATTATCCTGGGTGCCGATATTGGCACAACTCTGACCGTGCAATTCGTTGTCTGGCATTTCACAGAAATATCTCCACTTATTATTTCCATCGGCGGATTGCTTTGGTTAACAGGAAGAGAAAAATGGCAGACTGTCGGCGAGACGCTTTTTTGTTTTGGTCTTATGTTTTTTGGACTGAATTTAATAGGCAGCACTGTTGAACCTCTTAAAAAGTCACCCTTGCTCATAGACATGTTCATTCAGACACAAAATCCCCTGATAGGACTTGGTATGGGCATTGTTATTACCGGCATTGTTCAAGCTTCTGCCATTCCGATAAGCATCACGGTTCTTTTGGCCCAGCAGGATCTGATATCTCTGGAAAATGCGGTAGCCGTAGTTATGGGAGCAAATATCGGCACCACATTCACCGCGTTACTGGCCGGAACAGTAGCTACAAAAAGCGGTCTGAGAACGGCTTTCTCCCATCTGATATTCAAATGCGCCGGAACAGGCCTGTGCTTTCTTTTTATGCCCTCCTTCATTTTTATTTTAAAAAGTATTTCTTCAAGCACCGCTCAGCAAATTGCCCTTGCCCACTTTTTGATGAATCTTGTTATTGTCGTAATTTTTATTTTTTTGCTGACACCTTTCGCCGCAATAATGAAAAAATTGCTTCCCGGCAACGACGAAGTTCTTCCTATCTGGCCTGAATATCTGGACAGTAAAGATATTTTAAATCCGCAGATGGCACTGAATAATGTTCACAAGGAACTGAAGAGGCAGGCAAATCTAGTTCAGCAATTATATTTAAAAAGCATAGAAATGATTACTGACTATAAGGAAGCAGAAGGAAAATCTCTTTTTTACATAAAAATGGTTGTAAAAAATATACGTGAACAAACGGTCAGGTACCTTAGGAAAATATCCGCACAGGATTTATCTGAACAATTTTCAAAACAAATTTTCGCCTATACAGCAATGACCAATGATATTGAAAGAATCAGCTCTCATGCATTATGCATTAATAAGCTGGCCTTTCAAAAAGCTGATAGGCGAATTATATTTAGCTTTTCAGCAGAACGTGAATTAAATGAAATTATTGAGTTGGTCAGCCACAATTTTGAAGATGCTGCTTCCATGATAGAAAAACCGGAAACTCAAAAAAACATGGAAATCGTTAATAGAGAAGAATTAGTTGATGTTAAGGTTAAAGAATCACGAGATAAGCACTTGGAAAGATTTCACAAACGTCTTTGTGATCCGGAAGCCGGACCTGTCTTTGTTGAAATGCTTCTGCATCTGGAACGAATTTCCGATCTCTGCAACAACATTTCTGAATATATGTGCGATATTCAAGAAAGTTGACATTTTTAAAGAAAAAATAACCGATCTCAATGTTATTATTCTCTAAGATAAAAACGTGTTGCTCAAAACAGTAATATCTCTTATAATAGTAACAATTTGATTCCCTTAAGCATCATTGCTGGGGAGGTATCGAAATGAATAAAAGAATAAGCGCCTTGAAATTTGCTCTGGAAAACGAACAGAAAGAAAGAGATTTCTATCTGGCTAATGCCCGCCGAACAAAGAACCTTGCCGGTAAAAATATGTTCAAGCAAATTGCCGACGAAGAAAAAGAACATTTCGATATTCTAAAAAAATTGCATGAACAATGGGAAAAGAAAAAAAAATGGCCTTCGAAAGTTCCTTTGAAAGTAAAGAAATCCTTAACCGGTAATCTGTTAAAATCAATGTCGGACAAAAAGGCCACGCGCATTAAAGGAAACGATGATGATCTTAAAGCAGTAAGAACCGCCATTGATTTCGAAGCTCGGGGCATGGCACTTTACGCCAAATTAGAAGCGGGAAGCTCTGATCCCCGGGAAAAAGCTTTTTTCAATTTGCTTGCCGGAATTGAACGGCAGCATTTTCTTTCTCTGCGAGATACAGAAGAATTCCTGACCGACCCCGCATCCTGGTATCAGAATAAGGGAAAAGCTTCGCTGGATGGGGGTTAAGGTTAATAACTTTCTAGGATTAACATAGATATATACTCCAGCTTCAAATTCATTTCTGACCATGTATTAAAAGACTTATCCCGTTCAGTAATAATATCTTTTAATTTCAGATCAATTACTTTAATTTTCGATGCGGCTTTTAGGCTGAATCATTCAGCTTATATTATTAAACAGCCATAATAAATTTACGGCGATAGTCAGCTAGCCTTAATATGAAGCTCTTGTTCTTTTCGTAGAATTTCAATGTCCATAAGCTGTAGGTATTTAGTTTTTAGATTACAATAATTACTAACATTCTTTTTGGAGACATTATATATACCTTCCTGCTTTCGGGTCCATTTGAACATAAAAGTTGAAAACATTAATTAAAACTTCCGGATTGGTGACATCTCTAAAACGTAAAGGACTGTTCAAAACTTTCAGGTTTTTGATTTCTTCACCCATTTCTGCTTGCAAAGCAGAAAAGAGCGACTTATGAATGAGGATAGCTGCGTTTTTTTCAAAGTACAAAAGATGCCATTCATCGCCAGCTCCCAGGAAACTGAATATTAACTGAATATTAAATGTTGATTTATATAATGAATTATCGCCATTTAAAAAGGATACTTTTGAGTAAAGCGAAAAATATCCTCCCTCGTAACAATCTTCTTAGTTGGTTCAACATAGTCTGGAAAAACCTGCGTTTCTGAAAGTTGAGTCTCACTATCCCGCGTCGCTACGCTCCTGGGATAGTTCGTACAGCAAACTTCATTACACTATGTTTCTGAAGTTTGGGTCTCACTATCTCTTTTTCCGAAAAACAAGTTTCAGCGGCACGTTGTCAAAGCCGAACTCTTCACGGATTTGGTTAGCCAGATAGCGCTCATATGAAAAATGAATTCCTTTGCTGTTGCTAACAAATAAAACAAATGTAGGTGGTTTTATATCTGTCTGAGTTGCGTAAGAAATATGCATCTGCCTGTTCTGGTATCGCGGCAGTGGATTTTTGCGTAAGGACTTTTTTACCAGATCATTCAACGGTGATGTGTCTATTCTTTTTGTGTATTGATCGTATACCTTGTCAACAAGATCGAATATTTTCGGCGCTCTCTGACCGGTTATCGCAGAAATGAAAATTATCGGAGCAAAATCCATAAACTTAACTTTATCTTTGATAACCTCGACATATTTCCCTATGGTGGAGTTGTCCTTTTTTATTTTGTCCCATTTGTTAACCACTATTATACAGGCTTTGCCCCTTTCATAGGCAATCCCGATGATTTTTGCGTCTTGTTCGCTTAATCCTTCTTCGGCGTCAATTAAAACAAGCGCTATATCACAGCGATTGATTGATTTGAGAGCCTGAACGACACAGTATTTTTCCAAAGTCCGGCTGATTTTTCTTTTACGGCGAATCCCTGCCGTGTCAATAAGCAGATAACTTTTCCCCCGAACCTTGACGTTTGAATTTATGGCATCACGGGTTGTTCCGGGACTGGGATTAACAATGGCTCTTTCCTTGCCCAGTATTCTATTGACAAGCGATGATTTACCCACATTGGGCTTACCGACAATAGCAATTTTTACCTGTGCTTCTCTATCTTCCTTATCTTTTGCCATGTCGGGAAAACCCTGAACAATGCAATTCAGAAGTTCCTCAACGCCCAAACCGTGCTGTGCCGAGATATTATGTACTTCATCTATACCCAACCGGTAGAAATCCGTGAGCATTTCTTTATTACGTTCTCCATCAACCTTATTGGCAACATAAAATATTTTTTTGTTTTTCCCCCTCAAATGTCTGGCAATTTCCATATCTGAAGGAGTTAGTCCTTCTTTTCCATCCATCAAAAAAATAATCACGTCCGCTTCTTCAATCGCCAGATTGCTCTGCTCACGCATCTGCACGAGAATTCTTTCTTCCGATGTGGGTTCGAAACCACCGGTGTCAATTAACGTGAAGGCCTTGTCATGATAAATGCAATCCATGTAATTGCGATCGCGGGTTGCGCCGGGCTCATCAATTACAATAGCTTTTTGCTTTCCCGTAATTCTGTTGAAAAGGGTAGATTTCCCGACATTGGGACGGCCGACAATGGCTATGACTGGTTTTGCTTGCATTTAAACCTCAATTTTTTAATATCCCGAATTCCTGGAGCATTTTATCGGAAGTGGTCCACTCTTTTCGCACCCTGACAAATAATTTCAGAAATACCTTTGCACCAAATAATTTCTCCATCTCCAATCTGGCTTGAGTACCTATTTTTTTAAGCATTGCCCCTTTTTTCCCGATCATAATTGCCTTTTGCGATTCTTTTTCTACATTGATTGTCGCTGCTATACTAATAAGATTTTTTGTTTCATCTTCTTTAAATAAATCAATTTGCACTGCCGTCGAATATGGAACTTCCTGCTTGGTGCAAAGTATTATTTTTTCCCGAATGAATTCACCGGCAATGAATCTTTCCGTGGCATCTGTCTGAAAATCGTCGGAGTAATATTTAGGACCCTCCGCAAGTATTTTTTTGACGGTATTTAATAAATCTTTTATGCCATCGCCTTTCAAAGCGGAAATCGGAAAGATTTCCTGAAAATTATAAAGTGTGCGAAATTTATTAATCAAGGGAAGAAGAAACTTGTTTTCTATAAGATCAATTTTGTTAATAACCAAAATGACAGGCACTTTGGTCTGCGATAACGATTCAATTAAAAAAAGGTCGTGAGAATGAACATCAGTATTGGCTTCCACAAGCATTAAAAGAACATCTACGCCGCTGATTGTTTCCCTCGTTGTTTGTACCATAGCGCGGTTCATGGGTGTTTTCGGCTTATGCATTCCGGGCGTATCCAGAAAAATCATTTGGGTGTCGGGATAATTTTTTATGCCGGTTATTTTGTTCCTGGTTGTCTGGGGCCTGTCGCTGATTATAGAAATTTTATTTCCAACGACAGCATTAAAAAGAGTAGATTTGCCTGCGTTCGGACGACCGATAATACCGATGAAACCTGATTTGAACAAATACTTCTCCTAAATTATAATATTCCTGAAATTTTAATATTCAAATATTTTCCCGAATCCGTTTCCACAAATATCTCGCCGCGTTGTTGATTAGTGATTGATTCTATAATTAAACTTACAGACGGGTAAAGTTTTTTTATTGCCGTTATATTGGAATTATTTAAACCGCGAAAGTTGGAGATGTCCCGCGGAGACAACTTAAAATGAAACTCCCTTGTATTACTCGAAACCATTTTCAAAAGCTTTATTGTGTGATTATAAAAAACAGAGCCAAGAACAAGGCTTCCGAATGCCGGGTGAATTGGACCTGCAAGTACGGCACCATTTTTTTCCATTTCCGGAATTACCTGTACACCCATTCTTATTACTCGGATTCCTTCCATAGATAATTTTTCCCAAGCAATTACGCATAATTTAACGGCTTCGGAAAGTTCCACAGGTTTATATTTACCGTTTTTGAATTCTTCCGCAAGAGCGGTTTCTTCAAAAACAATAACTGGGTGTATTCTCACGATATCAGGCTTGAGCTCAATTGTTTTATCCAAAGAAAAAAGAAATCTTTCTTTTGTGTCTCCGGGTAATCCTATCATGACGTGCAATCCCGTTCGAAAACCATCTTCCTTCAAAATAGTTATCGCCTTTACAATTGAAGCGGAATCGTGACCTCTCTGAGCGTATCGCAAGACATCGTCAACAAAGGACTGAGCACCGATTTCTACCGTAGTAACTTTATATTTTTTAAGCAGCAACAATTTGTCTTCCGAGATATAATCCGGTCTAGTCGAAATTCTGATGGAATTAACCTCTCCCCTTTTAATAAACGAATACGCCCAGGAAAGAAGTTCCTCTTGGTAAGCGAAATCAACTCCTGTAAAACTCCCGCCATAAAAGGCAATTTCCACGTTTCTGGATTTATCTTTATTCCAGGCAAGATAAGACTTAATTTCCGCATCAAAAAAGTCTTTTGTTATCTTTGAGGGAAAATTACCGGCTGTAATTTTCTGATTGCAAAAGATACAGTGGTGCGGACAACCACTGTTCATTATAAATAAAGGAATGACTAAAGGTTTGCTTCTGGTTTCAGATTCATAATTATTCTGCTTCATTTTGCAGTATTTCCCAGGCTTTTTGGGCCGCCTGTTTTTCAGCCTCTTTCTTGCTTTTGCCGCTGCCGTATTCTGTCAATTTGTCTGCTATGACTACTCTTACCTCAAATATTTTGGCATGTTCAGGACCTTTTGAATCAACTACCATATAAATTGGAACAGTTTTATATTTTTTTTGACAAAGTTCCTGCAAGGCGGTTTTATAGTCGAAGCATTCGGAATTCAGTTTGTCATTTTCTAAAAGCGGCTTGATTATTCTTTTTATTATATTTTTTACGTTGTTAAAATCAGAATCAATATATATGGCGGCAATAACAGCTTCGAAAGTATTAGCTAAAAATGATTCTTTGTTGCGGCTCCCTGAATTTTCTTCACCACGACCGATTAAAAGACAATCGCCAATTTGCAATTCACGCCCGAGCTGAGCGAGATTCTCTTCGCTGACAATAGCGGCTCTCATTTTAGTCAGGCTACCCTCTGAAAAAAATGGATATCTTTCAATTAGCAGGTCACTGACACAAGCTCCCAAAATACTGTCACCCAAAAATTCCAATCTTTCATTATCCGCAGCTGAAAGTTGCTGGTTTTCGTTGACATAGGAACGATGAGTAAGCGCTGTAGAAAGCAGATTTTTATCACGGCAGCAATATCCAAGCTTTTCTTCCAAATTATTCAAAATATCCAATCTTTTCTTATCCATAAAATCACAATTAAAGTTGAAGATTAAATTTATTATATCAATATTTCATACAAAATTATTACGTTTTCAAACTACTGAAAATATTAAGGATAAGCAATAAATATATTTGCCTACAAATCTTTATTCATCAAAAAATCTCCTTGCAATATTAAACAATAATGATGAAATCCGGACGATTATTTACATTATCGCTATAAAATTACAAGATTTCATGATAAAATTAAATAAAAATAAACCCCTTGCCAAAGGAGATTAATCTATGGATTCCATTACCAATTATATATTAGCCCATCCGGCAATATTCGGAATAGCCGTTGCTTTAATTGCAGCGTTATTCTTACTTTTTTCCCTTAAGAGCATCTTTAAAATGGTTTTGATAATTTTAGTTATTCTATTGGCTATTTCCGGCTTCTACTATATTAAAGACATGGGTGCACCGTCAGGAAAAACTAGAGAATCAACCAAAATTATGCAATCAATCGTCGATGATTTAAAAGACAAAAGCATGAACATTTTTAAGGATTTAAAAAACCTTTACAGCAAAAGCAAGGCTGCTCCCAAAGAAGTGAATAAATTGCTTGATGCATCCCATGAGGAGCTGGATAAAGATCTTAAAAAGAAATAATCTTATTTCTCCTCAGATCATCATCTAAAAAGCACAACCTTCTAAAATTATATTATAATAAGTTTATTTCCATTGCACGGACAGGACAGGCTGAAACACAAAGTTCGCAACCATTACATTTTTCAGGATCAAATATAACTTTCTGTGATTCCTTCTCAAATGATAATGCCAAGGTTGGACAAAAAGCGGTGCAGGCACCGCAGTGAACGCATTTATCAGTGTTTTGGCTTACGCTTTTGGAGAGGGGCTCTACCTTGAGACCCATTTCTTTCAAAAAACGAACACCGTGATCAAAACTTTCCTTTGAACCGCTCAATTCCAAAACGATAACACCTTCGCGGCGCGGGAAAATTCTCGCTTTTAAAATATTAAACACAAGATCATATTGCTTAACAAGCTGATAAATCACAGGCTGTTGAATAGTTTCTGGAGTATAGCGGATAACTATTTTTTTAGAATACATATTTTATAGTCCAATCACGGGTATTAACCCTAAAGCAAGCTGCGGGGGATTAAACCCTCTGCTTCGCGGGATAATTCGATCTGCAATCTTCAGCGCACTTTATTTCTGAAGATTGGGTCTCATTACAACTTACCAATTCCGTTACGCTACGCTTTCGGAACTAGAGTTTCAACAATAAATATGCGAAAGATTAAGATATCGAAAAAATATTGTCAAGGTAATTTAAATACGAAAAGTCAACCAGTTACAAGAAGCTTTTTCCAATCAAGAATAGGAAAAGTTTTATGCAAAGAATGGTCGTCTTCCACAAGATGGTGTTCCAAATTACTGAAGCATTTTAGGGCAACATTCTTTACATTCTCAGGATTAACCACATCATCATTGATTCCATGATAAATAATGACTGGAATTTTTAACTGCTCATTAGGATTTGATTTAAATTCGGGAAGTGTCAATGCCGGCGCAAGCAAAATCAATTTTTTTATCCGATCTTCATTTTCTATTGCGTACGCTACGGCCATAAGACCTCCGTAACTTGACCCAACTATAATCAGATCAGTTTCCCCCGCAAGAACTCTATTTAGTTTGCGCATACGAGTTGCAAATTTTCCTTTGTAATTCTTTACAATCATCTGTGGAAAATTTTTGGAGAAAAATTGTCCTTTAATGCCTTGTGACGAACTTTCCAATCCGTGAATAAAAACTAAAGTATTTTCCATTTTTTATCTTTTCTGGATTCAAATATTTTTATATTGTTTAGAACATTTCATTATGTTATCAGTTCCGCAAGAAATTTAACAGAGGAGTTTATTAATCATGTCATTAGTTTTACCTTTCAGAGCAATTCGTCCGCAACAGCAATTTGTTGACCGGGTAGCGGCTCTCCCTTACGATGTTATGACCAGAGAAGAAGCCCAAAAAGCTGTTTTGGGCAATCCTTTAAGCTTTATGCATGTGGAAAAATCGGAAATTGATGTACCTGATGGAACAAAAAGTGATGATAATATAATTTATCAAACGGCAAAGCGTAATTTCATAGATATGCAGGTAAAAGGAATACTCATGCAGGATGAATCGCCCTGTTTTTATGTTTATAGGCAGAAAATGGGCTCTCAGATACAAACCGGAATAGCCGGTTTGATGAGTGCATCCGAATATGATGCTGGAATAATCAAAAAACATGAATTGACCAGAAAAGACAAGGAAAAAGACCGTATTCGTCATGTAGATACTGTGAACGCCCAAACCGGCCCGGTATTTATAAGTTATCGGGAACGGAAAAACATCAACAAGATAGTCGCACAAATAACTGCCGATTCTCCTGAATATAATTTTACTTCCGAAGACGGCGTTGCACATACAGTCTGGGTTGTCGCAGATGCCAGACAGATTGAAGAAATTAAAAAAGAATTCAGTGAAGTTGAAGCGCTTTATATAGCCGACGGACATCATCGCGCAGCAGCAGCCGCTGCCATCGCCAGATTGAGACGCAATAAGAATAAATCCGTCGGATCCATAAGGGAATACGAATCGGTACTGGCTGTACTTTTTCCCCATACCCGACTAAAAGTCATGGATTATAACCGCGCCGTTAAGGATTTAAATGGTTTGTCCGCTAAAAAATTTATTGAAAAAATAAGTTCCGATTTCACAGTCAGTAAAAACTTCACGGCAAGGTCTCCGCAGCAGCTTCACGATTTTGGAATGTATTTAGATGGTGAGTGGTATAAAATAACAATTAAAAAAGGTACGTATAACGAAATTGATCCGGTTGCCAGTCTGGATGCGGCCATCTTGCAAGACCATCTGCTGAATCAGGTGTTGGGAATTAAAGATCCCCGCGTTGACGAACGTATCAAATTTATCGGCGGTATCAGAGGGATGAATGAATTGGAAAAACTGGTAAACAAAGACGGATTTGCAGTGGCGTTTTCTCTTTATCCCACAACCATGGAACAAATTATAAAAGTTGCCGATGCCGGCGCGATAATGCCCCCCAAATCAACGTGGTTTGAACCAAAATTGCGGAGCGGTATTTTTACTCATAAACTGGACTAAAAAAACTTTCTGATTATCCGACCGATGGAAAAAGAAACTCTTGATACAATCCTTGAAGGAGGTTTACGTGTTTTTCAAACCAAAAAAGGATACAGATTTTCTCTGGATTCCATTCTTCTTGCCCATTTTGTCTCTTTAAAATCAAGTATCAGAGTTATTGATATCGGTTGCGGCAACGGCATTATTCTGTTAATTCTGGCAAAACGCTACCCGAAACTTCATTTAGTCGGTCTGGAAATTCAGGATAATTTAGCTGACCTGGCTCGGAAAAATTCTGAATATAACAATTTGGAAAATAGAATCGAAATAGTTTCAGGAGACGCGCGCCATATAAAAAGTATTTTCCCGGGACTTTCTTTTGATGCGGCAATGTTTAATCCTCCTTACCGAAAACTAAACTCCGGTAGAATAAATCCTCTTCATGAAAAAGCCATTGCTCGTCATGAAATAAGCGGTTCTCTAAAAGATTTTTTAACAGCCGCAAAATACTTGCTAAAACCTTCGGGCACTGTTTTCACTATTTATCCGGCAAAAAGATTGGTGGAACTCATTTCTCTTTTCCGTGGAAGCGGCATTGAACCAAAGAAAATGAAACTCGTTTTTTCCGATTATCATTCGGAAGCGGAATTTATTTTAGTGGAAGGTAAAAAAGGCGGTCACGAGGAGTTAAAAACCGAACCACCGCTTTTTATTTATGATGACAGCAAAAACTATACAGAAGAAATGTCCGGAATATTCAGTGAACTTTCTCATTTTCCCGCTGACGGCGACGGTTGATTTCCAGCTGCATAACGCGCTTTAACACATCAGCCAATTCCCGATCAGCCACCGCTTCCGTACACTTGGCTATCATTTCCTTATCTCTTTTTTTCAAAACTGTTTTTTCGCAGGCAGAAACTTGCCGTTGTCCTTTTTCCGGAACCAGAATGTGCCCTACCAGAAAACGGATTTCCTTTATAACCGTTTTTCCGGAAAGTTCATTTAATTTTTTGCGAATCTCTTCCTTGATGAAGTGAAGCTGCTGCACCCAAACAGAAGATACGGTCTTAACAAATAAAGTGCCGTTTCTCAAAGAATCAGGTTGTGTTTGGGATGCAATTTGCGGCCCTACAGCTTTTGACCATAGTTTCTGAATGTTTTTTTCTTCGATTTTTGAGGTCATTCCCCTCTTTTTTAAAACCGAAAATAATACTTCACCTATTGATTGTAATTGAGCCTGATGTTTTCTTCTGCGCATGATTTCTTGTGACACAAATCAAAGAACAGGTCAAGAAATCAGAAAGATGTTAAATTAATTAAAGGCGGGGAGGTCTTTTAAATCCTCTCCGCCTTTAAAATTAATCATGAAAAATCACTTTTAGACAGCAAATTCTTCATCTTTAATATCCATTGTGCTCTGCTCATTCTTTTTCAGGTTTTCCAGATGAGCAGGAGCAAGGCCGGTAATACGGTTAATGAAAAATTTGGCGCCCCGGATCTTGCCCATATAGAAGTTTTTCTCCTGCTCGCTTGTGGCCGCGAAATATTTGGCGGCGGCTACATTAGCCATTCTGAGGTGCAGCCAACCGACAATGGCGTCTCCCAGTGCGGTCAGATAGTCGCAAGCTCCAATCAATGGTACATAAGGCGTCGTGGCAATCATCTTGGAGAAATCTTTTGCTGTTAATCCGGCAGCAGTCAAAGCGCCTTTGACGATGGCCGCTTCTTCCTTGAGAAGGTCAATTTTTTCGGCTTCGTCAATAGCGTCCTTCGTATAGTTGAGAAGGTTGATGAAATAAGAGCCTTTCTTCATGCCCAGCTTTCGTCCCAGCAGGTCAAGGGCTTGAATACCGTTTGTCCCCTCGTAGATCTGATTAATCTTGTTATCTCTCATCATCTGTTCAACCGGATATTCTCGACAGTAACCGTAGCCCCCGTAACACTGTAAGGAAAGTTCGATGCTTTCTTGGGCCCTATCTGTGCTGTAAGCTTTGACTATCGGTGTCAGCACTTCAATCATGCCGGTCCAGTATTCTTTCTCTTTTTCCTGTTCTTCTTTATTTACGTCGGGGTCTAAGGCTAATGACCACATTGCGTTAATCATGTTATCCATACAGAAGTAGCAGAACAGGCACAGAAGGCGCAGACCTTCCGAAATTGATTTTTGTCTGAGCAGCATTCTGCGGACGTCCGGATGCTTGATGATAGTCACTTGGGGAGAGTCTTCAATCTTCATGGCCATGGCGATAACATCCTGCCCCTGAAATCTCTGTTTGCAATAATCCAGAGCATGCAGATAAGCGGACATGGCCAGAGAAGCACTCATCATGCCGACGCCCTGACGCTCTTCGTTCATCATATGGAACATAATAGGCATGCCCTGACGTTCTTGACCCATCAGGTAACCGATGCATTTGTTGTCCGAACCGAAATTCAATGTACAGGTGCCGTTGCCGTGGATGCCCATCTTGCTTTCGATGTTACCACAGGTTACATCGTTGGGTTCTCCCAGTTCGCCTTTTTCATTGAATCTGATCTTGGGAACCATGAAAATAGAAACACCTTTTGTTCCTTTGGGGTCCCCCTCGATTCTGGCCAGAACCGGATGAATAATGTTCGGGGTTAGATCATGGTCACCGGCGGAAATGAAGCTCTTTGTGCCAACGATGGAATAGGTGCCATCGGCATTCTTCTTGGCGGTTGCCTTCAATGCTCCAACGTCGGACCCGGCACCAGGTTCGGTTAGACACATTGTTCCCGCCCATTCGCCGGAGTACATTTTTTCCAGAACGATGTTACGCAGCGGATTATCTTTGGGCAGAAAGTCTTCCATCAATCTTGCCGCTCCGTGGGTCAGACCGGGATACATGGTGAATGCCTGGTTGCAGGCCAGAAACATATTCGCGGCAGAGGCTGCGATGACTGCAGGAAAACCCTGACCACCTACTTCCGGCTGGTCAGCTGTGGCCATATATCCTGCTTCACAATAAAGCTTGTACAGTCTATGATAGGCTTCCGGCACAAATACTTTTCCATTCTTAAATGTTGCTTCAACCGGTTTACGATGAACCTCATCAGGATAGGTCGGAGCAAGTTCTTGTTCAGCAAATTTTGCCGCCTGATCAAGAACCATATTGCATGTATCTTCATCATAATCTTTATAACGGCCTTTGCCCAACAAAGTCTCTCCTATCTTTAATACTTCAAACACCTGGAATTTAATATCCCTTAAATCAATCCACAGACTTGCCATATAATCCTCCTTAATCTTTGTTTATTGTATTTTTACTCGTTTTGAATGAGTGCCTACTTTTTCTTTCCTCTTTTATACTTCTTAAATCTACAATCACTGTCTGCCCTATAAAATTTATTCAAATTTTAAAATATTATAGCAAGCTTCAAATCCTTAGTTTTTAATGACCGGAAGTCATTTTTTGACTTTTATACAACTCTATATCTGCTCTGTCAACATAATATATAAGATTTAATTATTTTATTTGCTTATTTTTACGATGTTTTTAAATAATTTTATAATATCAATGGTTTACAGATAAAGTGTGACCATAAAGAATAAAAAACATTAAAAGAAAAATCTTCCCAAAAATGATAATCCAAACTCAGGCAATTTCTTATTTAATTTCAAAAGAATTACTACTTAGCAGATTCATAATAGTACTGAGTAATTTCATATACGGCATAATCCATCATAAGCATAATCCTCATAATGCCTTCAATAGCCTGATTATGTTCCAAAATATCAATAAAAATAGCTTGAAAATCAGCATATAACCACATGTGACGGCGCATAAGGACCAATCCATAAATGGATTCTTGTAAAGGTATGCCCATCTTATGACATTTTCTTGCGTATTTCCGGAAATACTCCTGTGTAAATTCAAGGCGATCTACGGGCACCAACAATTTTCTTAAATTGCGGTAAAAATCAACTGCGTATACTATCAATTTTTCTTTCTTTAAATTTTGATAATGTGTTGTCCGTTTATTTTTTTGAACTTCTTTCGCCCAATGTTCAGCAATTTCTTCGGCGTTCTGTTCTGTGACATCAAGCAACTTAATTGAATCTACCATAAGAATATTCTCCTCTCTCTGAACTTAATTCCGGCATCACAATAACATTTTTAATGTTGTTATCACTTTTTCATTTTTTTCTTTTTTTCATTAGTTCCTGGTATTCTTTTAATACCTCATAGCAAGCATAGTCGAACAATAAAATCGTGCGTCCGAGAGTATCCAGTGC
The DNA here is from genome assembly GCA_016927935.1 of Syntrophaceae bacterium. Lineage (GTDB taxonomy): Bacteria > Desulfobacterota > Syntrophia > Syntrophales > Smithellaceae > Smithella. Next base: position 1,665 of record JAFGLS010000228.1, on the reverse strand, counting down.
CTGCATTTTATCAATAGCGGAAGTGAATATCTCCTGAAATTCCGCATAAAGCCAGATATGCCGTCTCATCAATATCAAAGCGTAAATGGTTTCTTTAGCGGGAATACCCATCGCATAACTTTCCCGAGCATAGCTACGAAAATATTTTAATACATCATCCGTAATTCGCTCATCAAGAAACATCTTGCTGAAATTTTCATAAAATCTGACACATTGATAGAGGAGATCCTCTTCATCCAAACTTTTATAGGTTGGTGTTTTGGCATTACTCTTCACATCCTTTATCCATCTTGCTGCTACTTTGTCCGCGTATTTCTCTGCCAGTTCCAGATATTTAACGGCATATATTTTCATAACCAGTCTCCTTTTCAGCACAAATTAGTTTGAATGTTGTTTTTTAATATAAAACAGGGTGTCGATTTTGACAATATATTTTTAGCAAAAATTATAAAATTATTTCACGGTCAACAAATCTGTTTCTTGTTTTTGGGCAATATTTCATTGACATATCAGAACAAAAATCCTATAGTTTTGCCGCAATAAAAAATCCCTGATTGAGTTCAAAAATAATCGTGAGGAGAACTCTCAAATGATAAATATTAAAAAACTCATTCTAATTTTAATAATATGTATGATTACTGCCACACTAGGTTGCGCTTCTCTGGGAATGCAGACCATCCCATTGGATCAGCTGAAAATGAAATATGCCGATGCCCAATCACAAATTCTTCAGATTGATGATATAAATATTCATTACAAAGATGAGGGACAGGGTCCTGTACTGATATTACTTCACGGTGTCTGTTCTTCACTGCACACTTGGGATGGATGGGCGGAACGGTTAAAGGGACATTATCGCGTCCTCAGAGTTGATCTTGTGGGATTCGGACTTACAGGACCGGCTCCCGATGCATCTTTTTACCAAATAGATAATGCCGTAAATTTTTTTGAAAGAGTCGTCAACGAAATGAAACTGGAAAAGTTTTACATTGCTGGAAATTCTCTGGGCGGCTACATTGCCTGGAAATATACTCTGAAACATCCGGAAAAAGTGGAGAAACTTATACTTGTGGATTCGGTGGGATTTCCCCAGCCTCTGCCGGGTCTTATTGCCTTTGCCAGCTTTCCCATTATACGGATATATGCACGGTTTATCATGCCAAAATTCATATTTGATACAGCTGTTAGTCAGGTGTTTGGAGACCAATCAAAAGTCACCGATAAGCTAAAAGACCGCTATTACGAACTGGCCATGAGAGAAGGCAATAAAGGCGCAACGATTGATGTGTTTACTGAATTCAGAAGGCAGTGCAGTGATAAGAACCTTTCCGCAGGAATATCAGAGCTCAAGCCCCCTGTGCTGGTTATGTGGGGCACCAAAGACATATGGATTCCTTATACTACGGAGTTTCCCAAATGGAAGAAAGAATTGCCAACAGCGAAATTCATTGTATATGAAGGCGCGGGGCATGTTCCGATGGAAGAAATACCCGATGAAACAGCACGGGATGTCGATTTATTTCTTTCCGGCAAAATGTAAAAGTTGTCTATAGCTATGAGTAAGTAATTTTCAGTGTGATGTGCAACTAAAACATCGTTTACAATTTAGACTGGGTACATCCTTTACACTTTTTTAGTTACGAATAACCTTATTTTTTCTCAAAT
>JAFGLS010000227.1 GCA_016927935.1 Syntrophaceae bacterium | reverse complement strand
GAGTTTTGTTCAGGGATCCAACTAGCAAACTTAAGATTGTAAGTTTTCTTACTTTCATCTTTTGCTTGTATATTTTGCGGAAGCAGACAAAGCCCAAATAATCCAACTATACATAATATCACAAATTTCGTAGAAAATACTTTGCTCATTTTTTCTCCTCCTTATTAAATAATTGTTTAGTGCTTAATGTTCTGACGAATAAATTTTTATCCTTATTTTAGGTTAATCCGGTTCATGATTTAAGGCCTGCATCCAATATTGTTTTAAATAATTCTAAGTTTTCCCTATAGGTTTCATGATCATAAACGCGAGAATCAAAGCTTTCCCATTCGAATAACTGTACAGGGATTCCTAGTTCTTTTACCATGGCATTCTTGATGATTATTGGATCGCCGGTGATGGTTCGACATCCAACGTGGTATCGGGCTAAAACACCATCGATTTTTAATCTTTTACATGTTTCTATGAGAGTAGAAATCCTTCCTCCTGTACTATCGTACATGGAACTGAGGAGACACATGGACATGATCTTATAAGGGTCTCTCGTTTTTTCTGCATCAGCAGTACGCCTGCCGTTTGGAGGATAAAACGAACCTTCTGTGCATGCTAATGACAAGCCCACATCACATAGGAGATGTTCCAGTCTTGGATCGGTTGTATGTGGCGGAAGTAACGTCATAATGCGTGGAGCGCCTTTTTTGACTACACCCACTCCCTGATTCACCCTTTCCTTTAGTTCTTCGTATAATGTATGTAATGCATCCAAGGGTGCCTGTATATTGCCAATTGATAGTGGCAATAGACTTAATGATCGCCATATCATTTCGTTTGCAGGACTTATCGGCAAAGGGTCACTTGCTTCTAATAGTGTATAAATGCGGCGCACATAAACCCCTAGTTCGTCCAAAGCCTGTAGCGACTCTAATAACATATCATCTGTTATCTCAACATTCATCGTCTCCTGTAATTTTTGCGAAAACCTTCTCATGTTATTTGCGGATAAATTCACAACATTGCCCGCTTTGGGATAATCCCTGAATGATCTATCCTGACAGGTATCATAGTAGTACACGGGTATATCGTAAAACTCTCCTAACATCTCACCTATTTTAGGGGCAATATCACACAAATGCCCGGTGGTAAGCAAAATATCGGGTTTTGGCACTAAATCCGATGTTATAATTCCTACGACACTTTTGAGGTTGCCGCAATGGGCAACTTTTCCACTTTTTAGCCATCTCTGTTCCGCTGCTTCGAAAACTGGAGACATTTTATCGAACATATAACCCAATACCGTTCTTATTATTTGAAATGGTCTTCCAATGTATATATCTTTTGATTTAGACATCAAAGCAGAAGCGATTGCGGGAACAGCCGGTGCCATATACCCGTATATGATTTTTGTTTTACCATCTTCCCTTGCCAGTACCATATCTGCAACCGCCTTGATATATAAACGGAACGCTTTTCTTATTCCCATCAACTCCATAGCATAATATTTGTTTAACCGCTCTCTGGCACACTTTATATCCTCAGGATCGATCCCCAATTTATCAAAGGTCTGTTTTATTCGGGGTAGTTCAGACTCTATTTCATTTGCTTCGAATCCGCACAACTTGAGTAAATCTATCATTATTCTATTTCCCCTTTTATTAATTCAATAAAGGCATCGACCCTGTTTTTCAATCTTTCAACATCCGCCATCCCACAATCCGATTCTAAAACGAGAAAAGGGATATTTCGCTTTCCCAGTTCCTGTGAAAAGAAAAAAGATTCGGCGTCATAAGTCTCGCAGTTCAGCAATTCATGCCATATTACACCGGATACATTGAAATTCCTTATTAAGTCCAGTATGAAATGAAGCCTCTTCTTCGATGAATCCCGCATGAAAGCACATGGTAACCTATCCCTCAGGTATCCTATGGCAAGAGATTTTAGTGGATCATTGCTTTTTTCAATATCGTGCCAGTAATATCTTAAGCCCTCGCAGATCTCTTCGATAACGATTTCACCACCCGCTGCCTGCACAATTTCCAGTATGGCGTAATCGCCACGAGCAATAATTGGCCCAACTATTAAAATTCTTGGATGATCTGAATTACCATCTGAGTGTCCATTTGTGATTTTGCTGTAAAACGATTCAAGCATTTCTATCATATCATTTGGGTCAGCACACAATGAAAGATGATTGAGCTTGATGAAGTCTAACGCACTGATCGGCGAATTGTAAGAACGTCGTATCAGACTTAACTTTCGAAAGAGTCCTCTCATCCTGTTATAAGTGTCAATTGCTTGATTAATCCGCTCATCTGTGATTGTGTTTCCTGTGAATGCCTGTAGTCGATCCCTCAGCGCTTTAAGCCTCTCAGTGTAGTAGTCCAGTTCAATATCATTATAATATTGATGGGGCACTCCGAGTTTGAATACTTCAATATCCTCCTGGTATTCCCATATTTCAGCTACTTTTTTCAGGTGCTGGCAAGTGATTGGGGCTACTACCATATCAAGCATTGCGTAATAGGGGTTTTCCTTTGTCATCATTTCCCCAATCAGGGTTCTGGCGAAAGAACAGATTATGTTCGGTACCACAGATAATGCTGTATTGGCTGGGGCAGCCTTCTCCCCGTCTATAAGACATACAGGCACTGCGCCCGACGCATAGATCAGTTCTTCTGGCATATAGTTCCCCGGAAAATAGCCTATTACCTTTATACCTTTTTTCTTTAATTGACTAATCTCCCCAGACCTATCCCTTAAATAAGATACAAAATCCTGCATTAATTATCCCCGATGTATTTTATATCTACGTTCGTTCTATTTATGATATAATAAAAACTTCTTTTTCGTAACCAAAGCATAGGTAGTTTCGCATTGTGCGTCAAGGATAAAGTGGCCGGATGATATCGTAGTTGGTTTCAATACAATTTTTAATGTCCTAACATGACGGAATCTAATCGAAACAAGCTTATCGCCAATTTTTTTCCGGAGTATTATAGACCAATACCGGAAATTGATCACTGGCTCAGGAGAAGGGTACGGATGTGCTATTGGAAGCAATGGCGCAGGTTTAAAACAAGAGTAAGAACCCTTCTTAAGACCGGGACAGATCCCGGTGTGGCTATTCCTATTTTACCCGATTGGGCTGATATACAAATTTGCACTTCGTTAGAAGTTCAACAATCGCCGTTGCAGCAGGGACTGCATGTCACGGCGTCCGTCAACAATAAGAAGAACGTACAGGATGTTTTCCATAACTCGGTAAACGATGCGATAAGGTTTAAAGAAGATCTCAAGGAGCATCTATGAGCTCTCATGACATGAAGAATCCGACAGGAGGAGTGAACATGGGGCACGTCATGGAATCGCCCGCTTCACAGCAGAAATTATTTACTTTCTGCCAATATCCCTGGCAATATGGAATGCTGTGGATGTGGCTGCGTGTATACTTTTGGGTACCAGACAGTCTCCT
>JAFGLS010000226.1 GCA_016927935.1 Syntrophaceae bacterium | reverse complement strand
TTTACTACAATAAAGGAAAAGTTGTCCGGGCAACATCCAGCATTCAGACGAATGAGCAGATTGTTGCTATATTGGATGAAGAATTTGGGAAAAATGAATATAATTAAAATATCGAAATACATAAGTCAATCCTAATTTTTTTCTGTTACATCATTTTGCATAATTGCGCTTCATATGGATTATTTTGAAGGAGATTGAAATGCAGCTAACATTTAAAGCAAATGAAATCGAAATAGGTTACCATCCGTCGGGATACAAGATTGACAAAACCGCTTCGCCTATGGATCGATACACCCAATGGGAAATTGATAAAAATGGCCAGTGGTATGATTCCAAACCGGTTTGTTTTCAGTCAATGCCTGATCAGGGTTGGATTAAAGATGAGAATTAGTTAACTTATCGATGAGAGAATGACCTGCCTTGGTTAACATCTTTCTTGCGCTGACTTACCCTGTCAGTACACCAACGGTGTTTTATTTTGTTTTTGGTGAGAATGAAATATAAGTTTTACTTGCACAAACAAATCAAAGGAGATGCATGTGATGGAAAAACAAAACATCGATTTTATAAAAAATTTTAATCCTGTTTGGTTTGCCACTATCCTAGGTTTCGGCGGCATAGCCATGGCATCAGTTTTGATAACGCAGATATTCGATGTTGCCTGGTTGCGCCGTTGACTGTGATTCTTGTTTATTTCAATTTCTTTTTGCTTCTGTATTTGTTTGCTATATGGCTGATCCGTGCGATTCTCTATTTTGAAGGTCTTATCACAGATTTAAAGCATCCTATTGTTGCGGGCTTCCATTCTTTGATGCCGGCGGCGGTCATTATGATTTCCATTAACTTTTCCAGACTGGGGATTCCTTTATCGCTTTGGCAGTATCAGGCAATTGCCGTGGCGTTCTGGATTATCGGCGCTGTTTTCGAACTGATCCTTTTAACGCTGACAATCTATTTCTTGATTATCAATGAAAAGATGAACGTAAATTTCATGAACGGCGGATGGCTCGTTCCACCGGTTGCCGCCAAAACGCTTAAAAGTTTCACGGAGAAGAAATAATGAAAAACCGGAGGGAATATGGTGCTGGTTGATAAAAATCAATGTGTCGGTTGTGGAATCTGTGTATCCGTTTGTCCGGAAGCGATAACGCTGGAAATTGAGAACGGGTTTGCGCGAATCGTAAAGGAAAGCATGGATTGTCTCCAGAAGGTTATAGGCGCCTGTCCGCAAAATGCAATCAGAAAAATCAAGGACAGGTTGTTTTTCGCTGTCGGCACGGACGATCGTAAAACCCTTAAATCCAATGGTCATGTGGGAAAATCCGCTTATTTTCAGATCTTTGAATATTCAGAGGGGAATCTGTTTCTCAAGGAAACCAGGGAGAATCCCAAATACAAGGAAGATGAGACGAAGGTTCACGGCGATCCCGGCAAGGCTAAAGCTACGGCTTCCGCTTTAGCAGGTGTGGATGTGCTGGTCGGTACGTTGATGGGGCCCAATATCGTCAGATTGAAGAATCAATTTGTCTGCGCGATTGTGAGAAAAGATGAAATTGACGATGTGAAGGATGTTATTAAAAACAATATATGTGCCATCGTTGATGAAAAAAACAAGAAAGGTGGCAGAGAACGAAAAGGAATTATATTAAAATAACAAAAAAAGAACGAACAAAATAATTTGTTCTTCCACAAGATAGAAAAAAGATGATCATCGAAATCTTAGGCGCTGAATCTTTGGGAGTTCGTGGGCTTGCCTGCGTAGTCAAGTTAAAAAATCAAAAAATATGCATCGATCCCGGCATTGCTTTAGGCTGGTCCCGTTATGGTTTTTTACCGCATCCTTTTCAGATTGCCATCGGGGCGGAAATCAGGGAAAAAATCATAGCAGAATTAAAAGACGCGACGGATGTCATTATCAGCCATTTTGATGGCGACCATTGCCCGTTGTTTAATCCCAATCCCTATCAACTGGGAATATCAGCAGTGAAGAATAGTTTATCCGATTGCCGAATATGGGCTAAAGGATCGGCACATTCTTCAACGGTTCAGCAAAAACGAAGAAGCGAATTTGCCGAAAGTCTCAACCGGAATTTGCCGAATGTCGAAGGCGTAAAAGAAGGACCTCTGGAATTTTCTATGCCCGTTTCGCATGGACAACAAAATACAGAAGAACACAGCATCATGATGAGCCGAATCGAAGAAGATGGTAAAATCTTTGTTCATGCCTCGGATATTCAACTGCTGGATGAAGAAACAACTGAGAAAATTTTGAATTGGAAACCGGACATTGTTTTAGTTTCTGGACCGCCTTTATATCATTATACTTCTTCATTACATCAAATGCAAAGAGAGCTAGCTTGGAAAAATGCGAAAAAACTGTCCCGACACGTTCATATTTTGATTCTTGATCATCACCTTTTAAGATCTGAAGAAGGAAATATGTGGTTGAGGAAATTAAAACGTACCGCTCAGAATCAAGTATTTTGTGCGGCGGATTTTATGGGAAGGACACCTCTTCTTTTGGAAGCCTGGCGAAAGGAACTGTATGAATGGATGCCGGTTTCTCAACAATGGCATGAATATTACGAACAAGGAAAGGTTGATAGAAATGATTATCGAATCAGGGGGTGGGAGTCTTTAATCAGTAGGGGGAAGATAAAACCCTGCAAATGGTATGATGCCTGTCCTATAAAAGAATACACGGAAAGTGGAAGATTGGAAAGGTACTGGGTGGAAAATTATTGCTTGGTGAACAATAAACATTGCATTCGTTATCAAAAGGAAGAACAGGGTAAATATCATCCGGATTACATGATGCCAAATGGTGAAATAAGAGAACATTTACATCTATAAGGAGATAGTGATGATTACAGAGAATGTCAAAAAAATACTCAGTGAATTACCGGACCAGGTAAAATTAGTGGCCGCGGCGAAAGAAAAAACTGCAGAAGATATTTTAGAAGCCATTCAAGCCGGCGTTAAAATCATTGGTGAAAATTATATCGGGGAAGCGAAAAGAGCGTATAAGGCTGTAGGGAATCGGGTCTTATGGCATTTTATCGGCATATCTCATAAGCAAAAGCATAATTTTTTAAGAAAAAGCACCATGGAAATGTTCGATATGATCGAAACGATTGATTCTCTGAAGATCGCAGAGGGTGTTGATGGAATTTGCAAAGACATAGGGAAAGTTATGCCAATTTTAATTGAAATTAATAGCGGTAGAGAACCTCAAAAATCCGGCGTGCTGCCGGAAGACGTGGAAGCATTAATAAGAGAAATTTCAAAATTGCGAAATGTCAAAATTATGGGGCTGATGACGATGGGACCTCGATTTGGAAATCCCGAAGATTCCAGGCCTTATTTTAGGGAAACCAGAAAGATATTTGAACAGATTAAAGAGATGGATTTACCCAATGTGGAAATGAAATATTTATCGATGGGCATGACCAATTCTTATCTTGTCGCTCTGTCGGAAGGGGCCAACATGGTCAGAATAGGAACCAAAATATTTGGAGAAAAAACGTGCAATCGTGTAAATGGCTGACGAAAGATCATAATTTATTCACAAAATTACCGTAGATCGGAGAAGGAGTAAAAGATGTCCGACACGTTTGTTTGGGTGCATGAATTTGCCGAAGGGGTTATCATTTATCTGGTTTTTATGGAAGCGGAGGTAAAACAAAAAACGGCTATTTTTTACGCGCTTCTCATTGCTTCCTTTACCACTCCTCCGGGTGCGTTTATAGCGTATCCTTTTATGGATAAGTTATCAGGATCTGGTTTAGGATTGATGCTGGGATTCATAGCTGGAGTATTAATTTATATTTCCGCTTCTCATCTTTTGCCTGAAGCCCAAGGTGACAAAAAGGAACATTCCGTCTTTGCTTTTTTAGGCGGAGTAGGGTTGGCCATATTTATTGTATTGTCTAAACTTTTTTAGTGCATCTATATTGAAAACAAAGTACTTGAAAAAGTTTTATTGTTCATTTCTATAATAGGCAAATCATTCAATATATATAAAAAAGGAGAATTAGTATGTTACAAACAGAACTACAACACGTAGATACCGAAGAAGAAGCGAAGAAAGTTATAGAAACAAATCCTTTTGTTATGATTTGTTGTGGTCGGATGGGACCGATGTGCATTCCGGTATATAAAATCATGCATCAATTGGAACCGCTTTATCCTC
>JAFGLS010000225.1 GCA_016927935.1 Syntrophaceae bacterium | reverse complement strand
CTCAATTTATCGGAATTCTTTTTTGGCATGATTGATCTGTCAATGTTTTTAAAAGGCCTTACTTTATCATATCGATTATATGTACTTTGATATTTCTTTATCTTCATATTGGGAGACATCTATCTGCTTCGATAAAAATATTGGTGAATGTATAGACATAGTTTATAAATACAGATCGCCACGATAATTTTACTTACAATAATTGTGGGCAAATAATATCTCTCCCAGTTGAGGCTCATAAAAATGAGAATGAATACATAGTTGATTAAAAAATATAATAAAGGAATACTCAACATACTCATCTCGCGCTTTTGGAAGGTTTTATATATTGTGTGTATGCATAAGATAACGCCTATAAAGAGAAGGATCCCTTCCCATGAAAAGGTCGCATAATTTATAAACAATGACATGTGAAACGACTTTAGCCGATTGCCATGCCAGCTAGCAGATGGTCTGTCTTTTTGGCGATTCATCAATGAATTCCATCTTACAAAGAGATAGGGAAATCTAAGCACACGAGCAAGATTTGTTAACTGAGGATAAGTTGTTTCGAATCTTTTTTTTTCAGGAATTTCCCGTGTCGTTAGGATTGTGTGTAATTCCTCCGGGAAAGATGCTATTTCATAAATAAGTTGAGTACCTCTGAATTTTTTAATCTCAGGCCAAAACAATGGATTCAAGATGTATACAATAGCAAGCGTCGAAAAACAATATGTTATAAAAGAGATAATCACCGCTTTCTTGTTTTTATGTATAATATATTTATAAAGTAATATCATTATGAAAAATAGACTACCTATGGCAATCCCAGTTATTTTAACTGAACAGGCTAATCCAGAAGATATGGCCAAGAGCAGACTCCCAAAAGTCATACGCTTTACCGAAGTATTCCGGACGAGCAAAAGCCCACAGAAGCAGACACAGAGAAGAAAAAGATTATAAGAGACGTCGGTCATTGCTCTGGTTGTATAAATAAAAAATAGTTTGTTTCCTAATAAAAGAATCACAGCAATGACACCAACCCATAAATTATAACACCTATACCCGATTACGAATATAATTAGACAGCATAATCCTCCTAATAGTGCAGATACTGCTCTTGCGTACAACAACATCTCTTGTGGTGGAATATTTCCTTCTCTTTCATTTTCTTCATAAGTTTTTGAAAAATCATAAATACGAGAAAATTCCTGGTCAGCAAATTGAAGTTTAAGAGGTATCCCTATTATCCATTTTCCTACATGAGGATTTATATATCCATATGATCCAAGCTCTTCTCCGACCCATTTTTGCCGCTCAAAGTCACCTTTTAATAAAAGATTTGAATAATAATATCCTGATGAAATCCAACCAGACTCATCTCCATGAAACTCTGTTTCCCCTCTATATTTAAGTAAAATAATTATCGATACCAGTGGGATAGTAACGACAAGTATTAGCGCGATCATGAATTTATGATCATTGAAAAGCTTCATTTGGTTTTCATTCCTCAATGTTGATAACTGGAGTATTATATAACGGGCGCGCTGCTGGCAAGTGCAGTCAACGCGATTTGTTTTTTATTGCTGTTTTTTTGTTTTCATCAAAGATGATGTTTTCGGTTCTATGATTTATTTTGTTAAAACATGTATTTTCGGTTTTTGGCGTTTCTCATTGAAAGCGTTTGTTTTGACTGCAACTTGTCCAGCGGGGGGGGGGGGTGGCTAAAGAGCCGCCGCAGGGGAGGAGATTGGGTCAGCGCGCCCGTTCGGCGGCGTTTTAGGGATGCTGGACAAAGGGATTGAGACGAGGAAGGGTTAGGGCTCATTTGTATTTTCCTTCTTATTCCTTTTGTCATGGTGTTGTTTAGAAGTATGGGTGGGTTCCTGTTTTCCCTTTTTGCTGACATTTTTTTACCCCTTTTTCCCTTGGGGTGGTTTAATAATAAAATTCTACTTTGAATCAGAGCGTCTTATGCCGCCGGACATTTGTTTATCTGCCAAATATTACTCGATAAGTGGTTTCTATGTCAAGAAACAAGTTTCTAAATAAAGAAATTAAATAGAAGGTTTCTTATATAATAAACTTAAAAGTTTCTTTATTTAGAAACAAGTCTTTTTTGATATTATGTAGGTTTGTTGACAATGCGTTTTTCAAGACCTAATGCTTTTATCTGTCCAAAAGGTAGAATCCAGACTTTTTGTTTTCTATCCCAATGACCACCGGCAGATTTTAACAGTTTTTCCAGATGGATTTCCCCATAATTCATTTTCAATTTCATTTTCTTGTTTGATGGAATCCGATTGGGATTTGGTTTCAAGTGTTTTCTTTTTATCACCAATTCGACAGTTTTGATCCTTTCTTGTTTTTTGATGGGTGACCATCATTTATTCTTTTACGTGTGGTATTGTTTTAAGCAGTGTATAATTTATTTTGTCATTCAACACGACTCAAAGCTTGTTCAGGATTTGATCCTGGAGTACGTACAATATGTTATATTATGAATATCACACTACCTGGGGCACCCGGCAATTTAGATTATGCCTCTAACTCTTTAAACTGACCCAATGTTTTTGTAAAAATGGTGATCGCTACAATGCCCAGCAGTGTATGTAAACCAAGCACGTACCATACATATTCAGGATGGCCCATATTGCGGAATGTACCATACATTGGCGTGTAAATCATTCCACTCAATGCACCCAGTCCAACGGCTAAAAAGTTTGCTCCCATATACAAGCCGGCTTTTTCTTTTGGTGCAATCCATGTGATGTATTCCTGTATTCGTGGGGAAGAAATCATTTCTCCTATGGCAAACAGAAAAATGCCCAATAATACCCAGGCCGGAGCTGAGATTTTAGCGAATGCAATAAAGAAAAATCCAGCAATGGCTACAACCAATCCAAACAGAAATGTATTGATTGCGTTAAATTTTTCTGATATTCTGGAAACAATCACTTGAAAAATCATAATGATAAAACCGGTGTGAGAAATGGTCTCCCCAAGTATTCTCGGTACGCCCTGTTCATCTACATAAGAGAAAATACTTGTAAACGTTGGTCCTAAAACAGCACGGATGTTTTGATAGAGCAGCGCAGTATCCAGATTGCGATCCATGTAAATGGCCATCAGGTTAAAAAAAGACCAGAATGGAATCCAGAAAAACACACCCAGTAAAAATAAAAGAATGGCAAATTTTACATCGGAAAGAGCGATTGCCAAATCCCTAAATTTTTGTTTCAATGGTACCCCCTCAATCTCTCTCTTCGGTTCTTTATAGAAAAAGAGGGTAATCAAAAACATGATGCCAATGCCGATGGCAGCAGCAAAAAAAGCATAATTCCAGGAAATGGCTCTCAGTTTGCCGGCAATGATCGGCCCAAAGGATGCCCCCACATTAACCATCTGGTAGAAAATACCAAATCCCAATGTTTTATTTGTATTATCAGTGACCGCACGGACAGTACCAGAGATAAGGGGTTTAAAAATCCCGGCTGCCAATCCAATACTCAACATGGTTAAAGCGATGCCTGAAAATGATTTGGTAACCATTAAAAGCAGTATGGACGGCAGGTAAGCCAGGTAGGACACAATTAAGACTTTTTTAAATCCGAATCTGTCAGCAAATGTGCCCGAGATCACAGGAATCATATAGGAAAAAAACAGGAATATCGTTTGGACAATTCCCAATTGCCCTCTGCTATATCCAAGATGCTCCATGTAGATTCCAAATCCCATGTAAATGCCATAATATGAAAATCTTTCGAGTACTTCGATAGCGTTTGCTGACCAAAAAACAAATGGAAATGGTGTTCGCTTTTTCTTCATCATACCCTCGCTTTTTTAATTCAACATGATTATCGTATCCAGCTATTTACTTGATATAAAGCAATTCGGTCTGTGGGGTGGATATATACTCTGCTCCATCAGAAGTCATAACAACCATATTCTCAATGGTTGCAACACCATAACCCGGTACTGTTAAACGGGGTTCCAAGGTGAAAACCATACCCTCTTCTATTTTTTCAAAAGGTTTGTTGGCATATTTTTCCCAGGCAGGACCCAGCAAAGCGGTACCGTCATGGGCAAAACGACCGACCTGGTGTCCCAGGGCATGGGGGAATTCTTCATAACCGTTTTTGATGATGTATTGACGAGATGCGGTATCCACCGCAATTCCCTGAACACCGGGTTTCATAGTGTGTCGCGCCAGTTCTATGGATTCAACGATTGTATCGAATCCCTTTTGTACAGCTTCAGGTGCTGTGGTTTCACCTTCCTTTAAGACATAGAATGTCCGTTGTAAGTCAGAACAGTAGCCTTCAACCTTCAATCCAAAATCCATGTTCAGCAGATGACCTCGCTCGACCCGACGTTCTGTTGGATTGTAGTGGGCGCCGGCTGAGTCAGGTCCGGTAAAAACAGCAGGACATGTGTTTTCTTCCCATGCGGATTCCAAGCCGAGTTTGTGACGTTCCGCAGTCATAAAAGAAGCAATTTCTTCTTCGGTTTTCCCCGGCTGAATAAATTCGCCCGCTTTTGCATAGATATCCTCAGTATATTTGATAGCTTGTTTTATCAGCCTGATTTCGGTTTCCGATTTTCGCTGTCGCAATGCCGATATGATTTTTTCTGCGGAGATCATACGGTTTTCAAAACCAATTTCCGATAGAAATTCGGTCAATGTCAGGTACATCCCATAAGTGATACCATCACAAATTTCACTGCTTTTGGAATAGTTAATGGCAATCTGTTTTGGATTAAGCTGTTTGAGATAATTTAAAAGAGGTTCTTTCATACCTTCCACAAATGATTCCACTTGATGATAAGCACCGGTGTCTTCTATGGTTTTTTGGTCATATTTGCCGACAATGGCATGGGTTGATCCTGACTTGGAAATGATAAAAGCAGAATGCCAGGTCACATCGGAGCCCACGATATAATCCAGGATCGGATCACCATTCAATCCTGTCTCACGTACAAATGTGAGCCAGCAATCACAATCGAATTCCTTAAGAATCCCCACAGCTTGATTGATTTTTTCTTGTACAAGCATTGGCATTTCCTTTTTAATTCGTTTTACACTTTTGATGAGTATAAAACTCCTGAAAAATTCTTATCCTTCCCAATTATATGTCACATTAATAATATACTGATAAAGTAACCCTATAAAATATACAGATGAGTTTGTCAAAGAACAATTGATCCGCCTATTTCACATGAACAGTTTTTGGACAGGTTCCGAAACCTCTTGGCGATCAAATAAAGAAACGATATATTTTTATAATTCGGGAGCTTTTGAAGGAATAAGACATAGAAATATTAAAATATCTTGGCCATTATTCCTAATTTGGTGCTCTTCATTCGCCGGAATAAATATCACATCATCAGCGTTAATCGGATGCCAAGTTCCATTGGTATAAACCTCACCTCTTCCAAAATGGATAAAGACCTCATGTTCCCAATCATGGGTGTGTTTTGGTGTATATCCTCCGGGCGTAATTTCAAATATCCGCATGAAAAAGTTCTCTGCACCTTCACGTTTACCGATCACCACACGTCCTATAACGTCTTTTATCTCTTTATTGTCGAAATTCTTAGGCGTTATCTGACGATAACTAACTATCTTCATATGATCCTCCAAAAATGGAATTTTCGAATATATTCATTCGGTATTTATAAAATTTATTTATATTCACCATATTTCATACCTGTGAAGTGGTTTGAAGTCCCAACGGGCGTGTTGCTGACAAGTACAGGCAGCGAGTTCTTTTCTTTATTGCCGTGTTTTTGTGTTCATTGACGACGATGTTTTCGGTTCTGTGATCCATTTTTTTAATGAATGTATTTTCGGTTTTCGGATTTTGCATTGAAAGAGGTCGTATTGCCTGCAACTTTTCCAGCAGGTGGTTCGGGTAGGTATAAGGAATGGGTCAGCGCGCCTGGTTCGACACATGTGTTCATTATCATTAATAGTCCTTATTTATTATTTCGTTCCCCTTTTTCCAACCACTCGGGGCGCCATAAGCATGAACGATAGCTAAAATATGTGAACGAGAAATACTGCCAGGGTTTATGCCCAGATTGCCTTGTGGAATTGGCACTTTTAGTTCTTCAAAGTATTCCTTCCATGCAGGGAAAGTTCTTCCCGTTTCGGGATCCACAAATGTCATTGGGTGTAATTCAAAGATTGGATTGCCGTCGTTAGCTTTCAGAAAGCAATGGTAGACTAACTCTGAGCAATAATAGGTATCATTGTTGGTGTCGAATACTTTATCATAAAGTTTCCCCTTAAGCCCAAGAGCTTCTCTGAGGACGAAAGGTATCAGGTAGCGATACTTTGGAATTAGCCGTCCCACTAAGACTTTTGGTTGGCCGTTTGTATCGTGGCTGCGGTCGAGAAAAGTATCTAACGGTGTAACCTCTACGCCAGTAAGCAGAGCTTCAATGATAACAACATTACCATGATTGTCGTCTGCGACAATACCAACATGCGACAAATTTGCCCCCTTATATCCTGTTGTGACTTTCTCGATTGCGTCGCAAAAAGGTCCGCAATCAAGATCCTGGAAGAGCAAGTCACCTGGTTGAAGGATAAACACCCGATTCTTCTGAAGTAAGTTTTGGCTACATCCAGCAACGAAAACAATCATGGCCAGAATGAATATGATCAATCTCACCTTGAGCGACTGGTTAATGAGACGCATAGATTTTCTTAACTTGCATTTCGAATGGTTTGCATTGCCTGCGCTGGGGTGGCGTGGATTCACTTTGAGAACAGGATTCTACTGAGGTGTAGAAAAAGCCTAAAAATGCCGAAGAATCCCCAGTGTCAGGTGCACGATTTGTTAGCCTGCGTTTTTGTGAAAAGACTCCTGAGTTATTCAACCGAAATATTGCCGTTTTCTTTTACCCAAAAGTACGAAAACTTTGCAACTGGCTGAAACCATGTAATCTTTTTTGCCAAATTATGATAGCGGGGATAATCTGGCAATGCAATGGCGAGTAAAACTTCTTTATCTCGCTCTCTGTACTCAATAATATCAAAGACTGCTTGTTTGAACCAATGCGCCGCTTGAACCGATGGATTAGTTTTATCAGTGCCTTTTGGATAGCCTTTGACCGATACCCATAAATTTATACCGTCTTTTTCTGCAATGACATCAATTCCTTGTTGGTGAGAGGCGGTATCTGCGACAGAGCGAATAAAATAATTTTGCGAAACAAGGAAATCAACCACTTTTGATTGAACATTACCTTCCCAAAACCAATTATCAAATTTCGAGTGGCTTTCTTCAATATCACGGGTGGCGGTTGGCGCAACTTGTACAGCCTTACCTGCCCAAAAATTATGAATCTTTCCGTTGACTTGTCGCCGAATAACCAGACCTTCTTTTTCTAATTCTCTACAACGGATATTTGCCTGCTGGCGGGTACTCAAATTTAAAACTCTTGCCAATTCGTCATCGTCAACCCCTTCGGGATGATTCTGTAAAAACGGTATGATTTGTTGCTTTATTGTCATAGATCATTTTTCAAAAAAGGAGGCTAATGTTACAACTGAGCAGCGCGACGCCAATAAATCTGTTCTTATATCTCAGGTTGGTCGGATGAGCGTCTGCTCAAGTTGTTTGTTCTACCGTTTTAATAGTTGTTTAATATCTCAAAAATTTTATCGATTACGGAAGTAATTTTACTTTTTGTAACAGATCCGATCTTATATAATATTATAGATTTGTCAGCAGTAAAAATTCTATTTGGTCTGATATTACTTGGTTGTTTCAAAGATCCATCTACAAAATCATCATTATTAAGTGAAATTGAAAAAGCATCTCGGATATTTTGACTTGTTATTTGACATAAAATTAAATCATTCCCGGGGAGCACAGATACAATGATGGCAGGTCTTCGTTTTGAATGGCTCAAATCGGAAAAAGGAAAGGGTATGACAATTATATCTCCCTTTATAAATTTTGCCAAGCCTCATCCTCCTCAGGTTTCAGCCAATCCTTTTTTAAAGATGATTCGCTGGCAAGAGTGATTTCCATACTCTCGGCTTTTCTTTGTTGCTTAAGAAAACGTAAGAAATCAACCGTTTCTTTAATAATATCTTCGGGAATGTTTTCTATTTCTTGTAGAAGTATTTCTTTTTTCATTTTTTTATGCTCCTCAAATTTATATCATCCATATTGTAAATATATAAAATTTATTCTAAATATTAAAGTAAGATTTTAGTATTCATTTGTAGCGGTAGAACGCCGCGTTTCAGTGCGTGCAAAAGCCAACCGAAATTTCGACAAATGAAGCGATTCCACGGAACTCTGAAAAAACAAAAACTGATGCGCTTTAGCGACGGGTGACCATTATAAAGTTCTACTATTCGTGTGGCACTGTCTTTAGACAGTGCATTATCTATTTCATTAAAATAGGGATACCCAAATTGTCAGGGATAAGACCCTTTTGATACTTTCTTGCTCTGGCTGATGACCATTTCCAATCTTCCGGATTTTCCACTAAAGCTGCACGGACGGGATTGGCCTCAATATAGTTTATTGATGAGTGAACAGCTTTTGGACTCCAGAGATTTCTGTCAAAACCACCTCCAACCTGCCAGAAACGAAATGTTTTTTTTCTCCCAATTTTAATACACATTTTCCTAAATAATTCAGGATTTTTTTGATTTAATAAATTACGATAGCGTGTTGACATCTTGCCTTTTATTGATTGAAGAATAAAAGAGATGTTATAATTATTTTTGTATGGGTATAATAACAAGTGAACATGAGTGGTCATTAAGACATAAGCCCATAAATAAAATGCATATTTTCCTCTTGCTTTTGATAATTCCTCCATGAATAGTCTGCAACATAAGGGATTTTTCAAGTAGTCATATTGATGGTAACAGGAAAAAGTCAGTTCATGAGCATGACCTGCGATATTATATGACTTTCTTTTTTTTCTTTGTATTATTTTTAGTGAGTTTTCCATGGTAAGGTTATATTATCATTATTGGAATCTTTGGCACGGCCTAAAGCTTGTCCCGGACTCGATCCGGGAGCACGTGCCACACGCTATTTATTAAATGTCACACAGATCGGGGCACCCGGCGAGGCCATATCATCCCAATCAGGATCATAAACTCCTGATGATATATAACGATGAAATGTTGACCATGGCCCTTCAATGGTTTTCTT
>JAFGLS010000224.1 GCA_016927935.1 Syntrophaceae bacterium | reverse complement strand
TAACACAAAAGAAGGCAAGATACTGCCAGAAGCCAGTGGACAAATCTCTCATATCCTGAAGTAACTTTAACCAGTTCTTTTTTCATATTATACACCTCCTTGCTGCTTATCGTCTGTCATGTGTTCCGGCTGGGGTTTGTGCGGTCCGTGTATCGCATAATGTAACAATGACGCTCCTATTACTCCTCCCGCTCCCAACAAACTCAAGGGCTTCAAAATATCTTTCCAGATAAATGCCGATGGAGGAACTTTCGGATCCAAAGGTAGTTTATCATAAACTTCCGGTTTGAATTGTAAAACATAAATAACATGCGTTCCGCCCACAAATTTATCGCCGTAAACATTGGCGTCTCCACCCAGTTTTTGAACCTTGGCATAGGCTTTTTTAATCATTTTGTCCTTGGGGCCGATGGTCAGAGCACCGGTTGGACAGGATTTGACACACGCGGGAGGAAGATTTTCCTTAATACGCGAATAGCATAGATCGCACTTGGTAACTTTTTCTGTCTCCTTGTTATAACGGGGAATGTCAAATGGACAGGCCGCAATGCATTCCTTGCAGCCGATGCACTTATCAAGATGAACACCTACCGTCTTGATTTCTGTATAATACAGAGCGCCACTAGGACAAACCTTTACGCAGGAGGCGTCGGTGCAATGCATGCAACCATCTTTACGGAATATCCACTGGAATTTGTCATCTTTATCTTCATATTCCTGAAAGCGGATCAGCGTCCAAGTATTCCACTGCAGATCGGGTGGATTCTGGTAACTGCCGAAATTTTTTGTTCTCAATCCCGGCATCTCATTCCATTGCTTACAGGCAACCTGGCAGCCACGGCAGGCAGTGCACAGGGTTGTATCAATCAATTTTACAAGTTCGTTTCCCATAGTCTATTCTCCTTAAGCCTTTTCTACGTTGACCATGAACGCCTTAAACTCTGGACAGAAGGTGTTCGGGCAACCAACAGTTGGGGTTAAAAGATTTGTGCTGTCACCGCCATCTTTGGGATAGAGCCAGCCATAATTGAAGGGGAGGCCTACTTGATGCACCTTTTTCCCTTCAATCATAAACGGTTTGAAGCGCTTGGTTACCATTGCCACGCATTCCACCTCACCTCGTATCGAAGAAACCTTTACCCGTGAACCGTTCCTAATTCCTTTTTCCTCAGCCAGATTGTGACCGATTTCCACGTAGAGTTCCGGCTGCATTTCCAGGAGCCACATCTGCCAACGGGTTAAAGCACCAGAGCACCAGTGCTCGGTACAGGAATAGGAGGTACAGACGTATGGATATTTTTCACTTGCATTGGCAACTTTATCCATATTGCTCCTGAAAATTTGAATAGCCGGGTTGTTGAGTTGTCCGGACATCGGGTTCTTCGTAAGCGGTCCTTCCAAAGGTTCATAATGTTCCGGGAAAGGACCTTCTGCCATAGCTGGACCAAATAAAGAACCCACACCATCCTGTTTCATAATAAAAGGATATTTCCCTTTTGCCTTGTCCGCCATAGGTGGCCAAGGTCCATCAGGCACGTCTCCAACCCACTTATCTCCTACCCATTCCAGAATATTGCGCTGGGGATTGTAGGGTTTGCCGTTAAGATTGCAGGAAGCACGATTGTAGAGGATGCGGCGGTTAACCGGCCAGGCAAAAGACCAATTAGGATAGAGACCCAAACCCGTTGGATCATCCTTGCCGCGTTTGGCCATCTTATTCGTTCCTTTGTCATCGAAACTTCCCGCCATAATCCAGTTACCGCAGTCGGTTGAACCATCGTCCTTAAGATTTCCGAACGTCGGCACCAACTGACCTTTCTTGAATAAGGAGTGTGTACCTTTTGCCTTGTCCTCGATAACTGTATCTTTTGTAAAATGACCATTAATTTGCTGGGATACCTTCAATACATCCATATGTCCATTACTGTCAAAGTAATCCCATTTGAGATTGACAATGGCTTCCGCATTGGGACCGCCTTCCTTGGCGTAAAGTTTCTTGAGTTCTGCCATAATCCTTAGCTCAATTTCTCCAACGGGAATGGCATCACCTGGAGCTTCGACGGCTTTGTATTTCCACTGTACCCAACGACCGGAATTGCTCTGAGAACCGTCCTTTTCCATTGTCGCTGACGCAGGAAGGAGAAAAACTTCTGTTTTTACATTCTTGGTATCAACGCCGGGTCCCCTCCAGAATTCATAAGTTTCATTGTTGAATATATTTTCACCAATCAGGAAGTCCAGCTTTTCGAGCGCTTTGCGCACTTTGTTCGCATTTGGCGAACTACAGGCAGGATCAGTACCTACGGCGAATAATCCCTTAATTTTTCCTTCATACATTTTGTCGAAAAGATGCATTAAGGAATAGGCTACACCGTCATCCATCTTGGGCAGCCATTGATAGCCGAATTCATTTTCCTTGGTAGCCTTATCACTCCACATGGCCTTTAAAAAGCTGACAAAAAATTTGGGGTAATTCGTATAGTAGTTGGCCGACTGGGGATCATTGGAAACCGGAGTACATTTCTTCAAATAGTGTTCCAGCGTGTCCAACGAAGCCACAGGCATTTTTAAATAACCGGGTAAATTGCCGTAAAGAATACAATGATCGGTGGAACCCTGAACATTTGGCTCACCGCGCAGCGCGTTGATGCCACCACCCGCAATACCTATATTTCCTAAGAGCAACTGGATAATCGCCATGGTGCGGATAATCTGGCTTCCTACGGTATGGTGCGTCCAGCCCAGTGCGTAGCATTCCGTACCCGATTTATCCGGAACACCGGTGGCACTGTAGGCTTTAAAAACTTTGAGGAGGTTTTCTTTGGAAACACCGGTAATGCTGGAAACCTTATTCAACGTATAACGTGAATAGTGTTTCTTGAGCAACTGAAAAACACAACGCGGATCAGACAGCGTCATATCCCGTTTGGGAATACCGATTTCATCCTTATCGAATGTCCACGTATCTTTCTCATATTTGCGCTTCTGCGCATCATAACCGGAAAACAAACCATCATTAAAATTGAATTTTTCATTCACAATAAAAGAAGCGTTGGTGTAGTTGGCAACATATTCTTTAAAATATTTGTTATTTTCAAAGATATAATTGATCATGCCGCCGAGGAAAGCGATATCCGTGCCGGAGCGCAAAGGCACATGAAAATCACAACGAGCGGATGTACGGGTGTAACGGGGATCGACATGAATTACCGTTGCCCCTTTTTCCTTCGCTCTTAAAATCCACTTGAAGGCAATGGGGTGATGCTCGGCAGCGTTACTGCCCATGATCAGAATGACATCTGCATTTTTTAAATCAATGTAGTGGTTCGTCATCGAACCGCGCCCGAACGACTCTCCCAGAGCCGCTACAGATGGGCTGTGTCAGATCCTGGCCTGATGATCGATGTAAACTAACCCGAGAGCCCTGCATTTTACACTCATGAGCCAACATTCTTCGTTGTCCACATTGGAACTGCCCAGATGCGCGACCGTTTCGCAACGGTTGACCAGTTCACCTTTGGCGTTTGTCTCCACGAAGTCCTTGTCGCGGGCGTTTTTTATCAGACGGGCCATCCGGGGAATAGCCCAGTTCCAAGCTTTTTCCTCCCATTCCGCTCCACCCGGAGCGCGATAGAGAACTTTGGTAAGCCGGTGTTTGTTGGCTTCGGTCAAATCGAAGAAACCGGCACCCTTGGCACACAGTGATCCCTCACTGATGGGATGGTCTGCATCTCCCTCGATATTAATAATTTTTCCTGTCGCTTTGTCCGTACTGCAGACGAGAGTACAACCCACTGAACAATAAGCACAGATGGTTATCGTCTGTTTTGCAGCTTTAATACGGTTCATCTTGCCTAACTCGTTCGCGTATGCCCGTGTAGGACTCAGATTAAGACCTAAACTGGTTAGAGTTAATCCTCCTCCAATGGCACCGGACAGAGTTAAAAAACCTCTTCTCGTAATTTTCATAAAGAATCCTCCCAATGCCTCTGTCAATTTTGGTATATGTCAAACGTGACATAAATTGACTGAAAGTCACGTAAATGTCAATATGTTATATAAAACATAGCGAAGAGAATATTTTTGTGAAGAAAAGTTTTTCAGGCCAAAGTCCGGTTTTAAAAAATCGTAAGAATTTTATTGACATATTTTAATTACCTTACCTATAAATATAAAAACTCCGATGTTTGAGGAGGCCATTTATGAAAATCAAGTATAAAATCTGGATTGAAAAGGACGGCAAGGTAATTTTTGGCAAGGGCCGCGATGAAATCCTTAAGTCCATCGAAGAACAGCATAGTCTTAACGCGGCAGCCAAAGAACTGGGAATGTCTTATCGCGCGGCATGGGGAAGATTAAAAGCTTCAGAACAACGAATGGAAAAGAAACTCGTTGAAACAAGTGAAAAAGAAAAATCTCTGCAATTGACAGCCCAAGCAAAAACAATTATCGAAAGATTTGAAAAACTGGAAAAAGATGTGGAAAATATATTACAAACTGCCGAACAGGATTTTAAAAAATTATTTAGAGTTAATGAAAAGTAAGTGTAAATTGTAAAATATAACTATGCTTTCAGGCCTCTTATAAAAACTTTCATACTTTCCTGAACGGTGGAATGAATTCTTTCCATTCTTTTTGCCGGATTGCCGATAAACAGAAAAAGAGAAATAATACCGTTTAACATGCCCCAAATAGCATTTTGCATTTTCCAAACATTGATTTGCGGCGAAAATTCACGGGCATCTATTCCCTTTTGAATTATTTGAGAAATAATTTTAATGTTTTCATTAGTTGATCTAATCAATTCAGCGCTCTGTTCCTCTGTCAAATGCATATGGCCCGTTTGCATCATGAAAGTCATCAAGATTCGGAAAAGTTCCTTATCACTAAGAAAAAAATCAACGTAAATACGGGAAAACTCCAGAAGAAGCTCTGAAGCCGAAGCTTCTATGGTTGAAAAATTCTTTATCCTTTCATAAAGAGAGACATTTTCGGCAATTAAAATCTGGGTGTATATTTCTTCTTTACTTTCAAAGCAAAGGTATATGGAGCCCTTACTGACCTCAGCTTTTGCGGCAATATTATCAACCGTTACAGATTTGAAACCCCGTTCAAAAAAAAGCTTTCGCGCCGCTTTTAAAATTGTGTTTCTTCTATTCTCTTTTTCTCTCTCTTTCCTTTTTCTTCTTTTTTCTTCCATTCCTTATTTATTATCCTTTATATTCAAACATATATATCGATAGGGCTGAAAATTATTGACCGTCATTCACTATTGTTTTGGAATGGAAGGTGCATAAATTAATATTTTTATTGTGTCAAGAAAAAATATAAAATTACATCAATTCCTATATTAAAAACACTGATCCTCACTTATTTAATTTTTTCAGTTCTTTGACAAGCTTTTCCAGTGAAGGCCTCTGATTGATATTATGTACATCAATGTAACGTATAAAACCTTTTTTATCGATTATAAAAAGCGCCCTTTCCGTCATTCCATCGGTACGCAGCACACCGAATTTTTCCGCCACGGCACCGTGCGGCCAAAAGTCTGAAAGAACGTCAAACCATAATTCCCCCATTTGATTTGTCCAGGAATAAAGTGTGGGAATATTATCTACTGTAATCCCCAGCAAAACAGCATCATTCAGGTCAAATACTTCTTTAACGATATTGTAACCAGGCCATTGATCGGAACAAACAGGTGTCCAGGCAGCCGGAACAAAAGAAATAACAACATTTTTTTTGCCATGATAGTCTTTGAGGGAAATAACCTTGCCGCTGACAGCTTTAAGCATAAAATCAGGAGCCTTCTTCCCCACCTTGACTTTCAAAACACTGTCAACAGGCTTCAATTCGCCTGTATTATAAATGTTATTTTTATACGCTTCAGACAAAGCGTAAGCGCTATGCGCAATCAGACAAAAAATTAAAATTTTCAATAGTAACAATTTTTTCATAATTTTATCCTATTTCAATCCAGATATTTTTACGATTTGTTCAAGAAAAACATTGTTATCTCCCAATGCCCCTAATTTAGAATAAATAACTTTTGCTTTTCCCCCTTTTAACTTAACAACAATAAAATAAGGTGTCCTTACCTCACCCATCGTTTTATGCAACCTGAAATCTCCGTCAGGAATCAACGGAAATTCCACTTTGTATTTATTTTTAAAGATACCTGTCTCAAAAAGAGAATTGTTTATTCCTATGCCGATAATTTTTATTTTATTCTTAAGAGCGGGATTCTTTTCAATCAAGGCATATAGGTTGTTAATATTGGGAGCCTCCTCCTGACAGTGAGGGCAATACATGCTGAATATTTCTATTATCACCACATCAGCTTTGACTTGATTGACTTTAAATAATCCGCTGCCGGATAATCCAAGATATTTCAGTTCCGAAGGATTATCGGGTTTTAACAAGTCCATTTCGGGGAAAAAATCACCTTCTTTCGGCGGGTTAATTTCAGCTACGCAGACGGACATTACTGTAAAAAGTGTTGCTACAATTAAAGCCAAACATGTTTTTTTTCTTTTCATAATATATCCTTGATTGGTAATATTTGATTAAATATCACAGAAGTTAATTTATTAAACTTTCATTTTTTAAAAATCAGTTTTTTTATTAGCATATTTTGTTAAAAATATTAAGTCCCATAAAAAACTTGACTTTATTCAGTACTGCGTCTAAATAAAATTATCTTCGTGAACTATAAATCACGAAGGAAAAGTTGAATTTAAACATTTTGAAACAAAAAGTTAATCCGTTACATTCTTTAAAGCATTGCCGGCTTTTCAGTTTCATCAAGATAATCCGTTGGATTCTTTAAAGTCTATAAGGTTTTTTGTTCTGTCATGGTGTTAATTCGACTTGTAAAATTTACTAAAGGAGTTCGAACAACTATGCCAGAAGGAAAAGTAAAATGGTTTAACGCAAACAAGGGATTTGGGTTTATTAAACAGGACGATGGCGGAGATGTTTTCGTTCATTTCAGCGCTATTCAAGCGGAAGGATTTAAAACATTGACCGAAGGACAGCGCGTATCTTTTGATATACGTGAAGGCAATAAAGGTCTGGAAGCCGAAAACGTAAAACCTTTATAATCTTGCAAATATTTTATGACAAACTAAAATGCGCTCTCTCTAAAAATTAAGGGAGTGCATTTTTTTTGAAATGCCGGAGACCATAACGCGCGAAAGCTAATGTTCTAAGCAAATAGGCACTTAGCCTATCCTGGCCATTGATATATATCTTGACAAAAACAAAAGATTTGATTTATTCCCTACTAGCTTTTTACTTATATTCTTAATTATCCCCAACCCCGATTAACGGGATAAGCGCGTTAAAGAATTTGTTTTCTATCAGAAAACAAATTCTAACTTGCTAACAATACGGAGGTTTGATTTTGTATTTCTCAAAGAAAACAAAAGACGCTTCTTTAAAACTCAGCCGGAAATGGGAAACTGAAGTTCAAAAGGCTTTGAAAAACAATCCCGACCAAAAAACGTCTTTTTCTACCGTGTCGGACATGGAAATAAAAAGGCTTTATACTCCGGAAGATGTTAAAGATATAAATTTCGCCGAGGACATCAGCGTTCCCGGCGAATTCCCTTATTTGAGAGGAAACCAGGTTACCGGATACCGGGGACGCCACTGGACTTTCCGCATGTTTTCCGGCATGGGCAGCGCGCAGGATACAAATAAGCGCTGGAAAATGCTCCTACGCGAAGGACAGACAGGACTCAGCACCGCTTTCGATTTTCCTACTCTTATGGGTTACGACAGTGACTCGCCCAAAGCCATCGGCGAAGTGGGAAAATGCGGCGTTGCCATAGACACACTGGAAGATTTCCTTGTGCTTATGGAAGGAATACCGCTGAAGGAAGTTACCACTTCCATGACCATCAATCCTCCGGCATCTGTTTTATGGGCGATGTATTGCGCAGCAGCGGACATCAAGGGCGTACCCCTTTCCCGGATAGGCGGCACCATTCAAAATGACATGCTCAAGGAATTCATCGCGCAAAAAACCTTCATGTGCCCGCCGGAACCCTCGGTAAAACTAATCAGTGATACCGTTGAATTCGGAACAAAATATGTTCCGCGCTGGAACACTATCAGTATCAGCGGATATCATATCCGCGAAGCCGGTTCCACGGCTGTTCAGGAATTGGCTTTTACTATCCGCGATGGAATTGAATATGTGGAAGACGTGATTCGCCGGAAAAAAATGAATGTTGATGACTTTGCGCCGCGGCTGTCTTTTTTCTTCAATTCGCACATTGATTTCTTCGAGGAAATATGCAAGCTGCGTGCGGCACGCCGCATCTGGGCAAAAATCATGCGTGACCGTTTCCATGCCAAGAATCCCCGCTCCCTGTGGCTTCGCTTTCACACGCAGACAGCAGGATGTTCACTGGCGGCACAACAACCTTATAACAATGTCGTACGTACAACCGTCGAGGGACTGGCGGCTGTTCTTGGCGGCACACAGTCTCTGCATACCAACTCACTGGATGAAGTTTTCTGCCTGCCCTCGGAACATGCCGCGGAAATTGCTCTGCGTACTCAGCAGATTCTGGCCGAAGAAACCGGAGTCGCCAATACCATTGATCCTCTAGCCGGTTCTTACTTTATCGAAACATTGACCAACCAAATTGAAGATGCCACCTGGGATTACATTAATAAAATTGACGCCATGGGTGGTATGATTGCCGCCATAGAAAAAGGTTTTCCGCAAATGGAAATTGCCGAATCAGCGTATAAATTTCAGGAACAACTGGAAAGAAGAGAAAAAATTATGGTAGGCGTTAATAAATATGCCAGCGACATGCAACATTCAATTCCGCTTGTGGAAATTGAAGAAAAAATCGGCGAGGAACAAATAAAAAGACTTCGTGATGTACGCCGTAAACGTGACAATACTGCGGTCAAAAAGTCTCTCGACAATATAAAAAGCACCTGCAAAAAAGGAGAGAACGTGATGCCGCACTGTATTGATGCCGTAAAAAATCTGGCCACTTTGCAGGAAATATGCGACATCTACCGTGAAGTTTACGGAGAGTATAGAGACCCGGGGTTATTCTAATGACACTCACCAAAAAGAGCGTAGCGAATGGAATTATTAAAACAAACTTTTGAGGGCTTGTCATTCCGAGAAGTCCCCACTGGTCGGGATGACGAGGAATCCAGAAAATAAAGATTTCTCACTTCGTTCGAAATGACACTTGGAAGTGTTGTCATGCAGTGAGCGCCAGAGATGTGGGATAATGAATCCCAAATTTCAGAAGCGTAGCGCATGAATTACCGGATTACCCGGTCGACCCGGGTAATGACATGTAAGGAGTTAACGAATATGCCGGAAAGAAAAATTCGAGTGATGGTTGCTAAACCGGGTCTGGACGGCCACGACCGCGGCGCACGAATTCTTGCGCGGTGTTTCCGGGATGCGGGATTTGAAGTCGTTTACACAGGCTGTCACCAGACACCCGAACAAATCGCGGCCTCTGCCATCCAGGAAGATGTTGACATGGTTGGCTTAAGTTGTCTTTCCGGCGCTCACCGGATACTTTTTCCAAAAGTCGTGGAACTTTTGCGCGAGAAAGGAGCTCCCGATATCACCGTCATCGGCGGTGGCATTATCCCGGAACAGGATTTCCCCTTTCTTTATGATTGCGGCATCAAAACAATTTTTACTCCGGGTGCCTCGCTTGATTCCATTGTTGAATGGATTAAAACAAATATAAAACCGCAATAAAAGTTTATCAGAACAACTTACAACATGGACTCTATTATAAAAAAAATCTGTGACGGCGATATTCGCTCGGCCTCCCGCCTCATCAGAGACATAGAAGATAAGCTTCCGGCGGCCAAGACAAAAATTAAAAAACTTTACGCCCATACGGGCAAATCTTTTATTATCGGAATAACCGGTGCGCCCGGAGCGGGGAAGAGCACCTTGGCTGACGCCTTAATCACTGAACTACGCAACCGAAATAAAACCATCGGAGTTCTGGCCGTTGACCCGACCAGCCCTTTCACTGGTGGAGCCATTCTGGGGGATAGAATCCGCATGCAGCGCCATGCCGAAGATTCCGGGGTTTTCATCCGGTCACTGGCCACCCGCGGTGCGCTGGGAGGACTTTCTCTGGCTGCGGGCAATGCCATTCACGTCATGGAGGCAATGGGTAAGGATATTATCATTGTGGAAACCGTAGGCATTGGCCAGCAGGAAATTGATATTGTAAATCACGCGCACAGTGTTGTTGTTGTTCTTGTGCCGGGTATGGGCGATGAAATTCAAACAATGAAGGCGGGGTTAATGGAAATAGCCGATGTCTTTGTCATCAACAAAGCCAATCGTGCCGGCGCCAAGCAACTACAAGCTGAATTGACTTCCATGCTCAATTTATCACCCAAAGCC
Organism: Syntrophaceae bacterium; assembly: GCA_016927935.1. GTDB lineage: Bacteria > Desulfobacterota > Syntrophia > Syntrophales > Smithellaceae > Smithella. The sequence goes on along the minus strand of JAFGLS010000224.1, from coordinate 3,667 downwards.
GCTGATGGATGGAAGCCGCCAATCGTGATGATTGGCGATGCCTTAAAGCCGTTAACTTTTGCGGAAGACACAGTCCAACTCGCGCAGAAAATTGAGGAGCACCATTCGTATCTGCAAAAAAGCGGCAAACTCACGGAAAGGATGCACCGTAAAGCGATGGCGGAAATAAAAGATGCTTTAAGCTCCTGTCTGATGGAACCTGTTATGCATTCACTTATCGAAAGCGGCGAGTTGGAAAAATTATCCGAAAAGATAAAAAACAGAAAATCTGATCCTTATTCCGTGGCGGAAGAAATCACGGAGAAATTTTTTCAAAAGCAGGAGAAAAGATGAAAACTACAAAAAACGAAAAAAAATCAGCTGCCAAAAAAAATACAGGTCTGATCATGGTCTTCACCGGCAACGGCAAGGGGAAAACAACCGCTGCTTTCGGGCAGGCGCTGCGCGCCATCGGACAGGGATATAAAATCTTTATCCTGCAATTTATGAAGGGGCGAAAATACGGTGAATTCATTGCCGCGGAGAAATATCTTCCCCCACTAACCATTCGTCTGTCCGGCTTGGACAGCTTTGTCATGCGTGATAATCCTGCGGCAATTGATATAGAACTGGCGCAAAAAGGACTGAGCACCGCCCGCAAAGCTATAATGAGTGGTAAATACGACATGGTCGTTCTTGATGAAATAAATGTAGCCCTTTATTTCAACCTTCTTAAATTAAAGGATGTAATCGACCTGATTAAAAACAAGCCTCCTGCGCTTGATCTGATTTTAACCGGACGCTACGCTCCGAAAGAAATAATAAAACTTGCCGACACAGTCAGTGATGTTCAGGAAGTAAAACATCACTATAACGCAGGGATCAAAGAACGAGCGGGAATAGAATATTAAACAACGAGCTCTGATGAGTTTCTTTAAAATAAATTGTCATATCGACCGAAGGGAGATATCTTGTACATCAATACTTGTTAAGATTTCTCGAGGTGCATAATCCCGCGTATGCGGGACTCAAAATGACATTTTCTAAATGAATTTATAGGACATTATATTAGACAAAAGTAGACTTTAAAAATGCTGGAATTTGTACCCGTTGAAAAATTAAAAACAATGATCGGACAGGACAACGGCGTAAGTGACTGGGTTTTGATCGATCAGAATATGGTTAACCGTTTTGCCGACGCGACAGGGGATCATCAATGGATACACGTTGATGTTGAGCAGGCTAAAAAAGGACCTTTCGGCGGCACGATAGCACACGGATTTTTAACCTTGTCTCTGACCCCTATTTTCAGTGCCTCAGGAAAGTATCTGCCTGAAGGAATAAAGATGGCTGTAAATTATGGCCTGAACAAGGTGCGTTTTCTTGCTCCTGTTCCTGTGGGATCAAGAATACGCTCCAAGATGGTTATCACCGGTGTCGAAGAAAAAGAGCCGGGACGAATTCTCATGACCACTACTCACACTATCGAAATTGAAGGACAGGACAAACCGGCTTGTATTGCTGAAGCACTGGCCATGTTTATGGTTTAAATGATTTAAGCTATATTATTCAGAAAGCGAAAAATTAAGTCTGGCTTAATAGATAATCCCCGCCAGTCCACAGTGTTGGGATGTCGTATTAATCGGGAATTATTGGTTGTAACTTCGGTTTTGAACAGCCAGCCCTAGTCTATGCAATTATTTAAGCCCATTCTAACGTTAATCAAAAAATTAGATTTCTTTATTCCATAATTGCGGCCTGTGCTCTTAAAAGATCATGCAAAGTGATTAAACCAATCATCGATGAATCTTTTTTACTCACAACAATAACCATACCGGTTGTAGACTGAATAAATTTGTTTTCAATACTGCTCAATTTATCATCATCATGGCACACAATTGCCGTTTCAATGACAAGCTGCCTTTTTTGCATCAAAGCGGATTCGATTTCTGCCCTAACAACAATGCCTTTCAAAACGCCGTCAATTTCAACTGGGAAACTGTTGTATGGATGACTGATTAAAAGCTCTCTTAACGCAGTTTCGGACATATCATTGACAGCAACTGGTTTTTTATTTGCAATTACTTGAACTCGCAGTTTGAACCAACTTTGGAAGTCACGCGGCGGTTTTATTTTCATCAATTCGTGCCCGTCCTGCAGAAGAATGGAGTCGTAAAAATTATGTCTCGACATTAAACGGGCCATGGCCTGGCTTACAATAACGCCGATCATCAGGGCCGGAACCATGGAAAATTGATGGGTCATCTCAAATACCATCAAGAGAGATGTCATTGGTGCACGGACAACCGCCCCGAAACACGAACTCATACCGACGGCAGCAAGAATAACACAATCGGAATGCGTGACGGGCATCCATGCACCGGCAATATCGCCGATAAACAATCCTGACATACCCCCTATAAAAAGAGTAGGAGCAAAGATTCCACCGCATCCTTCCCATCCGTAGCAGGCAATTGTCGCTAAAAGTTTTGCAAAAACCAGGAGAGCAGCTACTTTCCACCCTAGAGAAACATTGAGGGCACTGGAAAGATCGTGATAACCAAGTCCAAAAACGCCAACTCTCCCTGTGGCAGAGTAAACAATGGCACCAATAATCCATGTTATAAGGCCGCCGATTGCCGGCTTTATCCAGAAAGGAATCTTTTTCTTCCGTTTAACAATGCTTCGCAGACGAAGGGTTTCTTGTTGAAAAATTATTCCTAACCATGCGGAAAACACGGCTACCAGAGGCACAATAAGATAAGCCCACCAGTTCAAAGCATCCACGCCCGGCAAATTAAAAGCAGGCTGCTTTCCTATAATCGCGTAAACAACAAAAGCACCAAAAACAGATGATAAAACAACACCGCCCAGAAAACGGCTATTCATGTCGCCGATAAGTTCTTCAAGGACAAAAGTTATTGCCGCCAGCGGAGTGTTAAAAGCTGCTGCCAGACCTGCCGCAGCACCAAGAGCCGTTGCGTGACGACGAGACTGTTTCGGAACTCCAAACACACCGGCTATATTGGAAGCGGTACCACCGGCCACATAAACAGTAGGCCCCTCTCTGCCCAAGCTTGCTCCACCACCAATGCTCAAAACACCGGCAACGAATCTTACCAATATTGGCTTCCAATTTACATAACCGAGGTCTTTCCAGTATGCTGCCTTTAATTGCGGCACGCCACTACCGTTTGCTTCTTTACTCAAAAAGTTGAGCATGAGCCCTACAATCAAGGAAGAGAAAGTAATGATAACGAAACTCCAGATTAAAAATTTAGCTAGGGAACAATAGGTAAGAGCAATATAGGTATACCGAAAAACATAATTAGTTAGGAGGAGAAAAGCAACGGCAGTAAGACCCGCACAAATGCCGTAAATCACGGATAAAAATAATGCTCGTATATTTTCAGGATACTTTTGTAACCTTAAAAAAGGAAATTTGATTTTCATGAAAATAACCTAACAGAAAATTGTTTTAATACATAAATTATCCGTACTCAAAATTCAAGTTTGTTCGTAACAAAAATTCTTCCGGCAAAAACAATTCAATAACGCTTATTATTAAACTTTTTGTGAGAGGATTATTCTTTGAAAGATGGGCTTAATACGGAAAAACGGGGTCTGTTTTTGTTAAAATTTCGTGAATAATTTTTATTTTAAGCGTTTTGTTAATTCCACGATGCAC
>JAFGLS010000223.1 GCA_016927935.1 Syntrophaceae bacterium | reverse complement strand
TTTTCTTCCCCGACAAGCCTCATAATTTTTTCAGTTTCTTCTTTCGAAAATAAATTTTTTTCAGGTTCAAGCTTTCCTTTCTGGTACCAACCGGCTTTATTGATTCTTAAATGACCAAGCCCTTCGCCACATATCGCAAGAAATCTGAGACTTTTATATTGACGATAAATATAGCCGTGGCAGATGCCGATTGATGCAAAACCTATACTGATAGCTAATATTGTAATCAAGGAACGGCGCCTGTTTTTTAAAACATTACGAAATGCCAACTTAATCCAACCCATAATCATTCCTTATGAACGCTTCTTAAATCCTCTTTAAAAATATTTAACATGTATCATCCGGTTCGCTATCTATTTCTCGTTTTTCTTTCAGCATTCATATCATCATTTTTTATTACATACAAAAAAATATAATAATTAGTTCCTCCAATTAAGGATTATTTTATTAAAACTGCTAATCTTCAGTTTCTTAATTTTCATTTTTATGCTAGCTTACAGCCTCTAAACATTTATTAAATTTGTGTAAACCCCGTTAGAACGTCTTCAACTTTCTAACGGGTAGGCTCACACGGGGCATTAAACCCCATGTTCGCTGAAAAATCATCCTCGCTGCAAGCAGCGAGATTTTCTAACGTGGTAATTTCCGCGGAAATTTTCGTTTTTTTGGTATTCAATTTTTTATTATGGCAATATCCTTTCTACCTGTACAATATTTTATTCTTTCAAAGATTATAGCGATATAAACAATGAGAAATACCGGAAAGTTATCCATGTGGGAAAAAACAAGAAATTTTTTGGTCAATATACTTCTATTAGTAGCTACTCTTTTCATTATGGCTATTATCGTCGAAATACTTCTGCCATTTCTTAATATTCGTTCAATTGAAGAAGCGGTTTATATTGCAAGAAGGCCTTTGGTAAACGGCATCTATGGAGACTACCATCCTCAAATCGGATATACTTTACAAAAGAATCTTCGTAGTGTCAGGATGTTTTATCCGGGGAAACTGGATTATACTGTGGACACAAACAACCATGGATTCCGTGGTCATGACTGGGATTTGTCTGCAAACATGAAAAATGTAGTTATACTTGGAGACTCGTTTGCCATGGGCTGGGGTGTAGAATGGGAACAAACCATGGGGGAAATTATGGAAAAAGAGTTGCAGAAAATTGATCCAGCCTATCAGGTTATTAACCTGGCAATATCAGGATATGATTTAGAACATATTATCCGGATTATTGAACTCTACAAGAATTTATTAAAACCTGTTGCAGTTGTCTATGCTTTTTGTCAAAATGATTTGCATTTTTCAGATCCTGAGGAAATAAAAAAAATATCAGATACAGAATATGACTTAGAATATAATCCACGTCCAAATGATGAAAAAATTTTTCTGGCAAAGGTAGCACGTCAACAACCTAATTATTGGTCATTAAGTAAATTTCGTCGCAGATCTTATGTTGCAGCCTGTGTTCGCATAGTAAAACACCTCCTCATTAGAAAAACTAGAGACTTTCTAAGAAAAGATGTTGTTCCAAAGGGCTACAGCTTTCCCCCACCGATTACCCCCCCTTCCAAGGCAACTCTTGACGAAGAACATAAGAAGTTTTTTTTGTATTGTCTGAATCGCCTGAAAAAAAATGCGGGCAATAGTCACCTTTATCTTATAGATGTGGGCGATAAAAAAACATTAATTCAAAAAGACACTGCCGATAATCCAAGATGGGTTTTGCATGAGTTCGGCAAGAACAACAAACAGTCTGTTACTTTTATTGATTTCGAAAGTTTTATACGTAACACACCTGATGGAAGGAAGTTTCATATGGATTATGATGATCATTGGTCTGTAGCAGGTCACAAAACGGCAGCCCATTTAATACTGGAGAAAATGCTATCTAAAAAATCAGGGACTTAAAAAATAATTTAAAAGCAATAGTGAATGAAATTTGAGAAACAGAACATTGATTTAATATTTTATTCTTTTTAACCCCAAATTAGCCTTGACCTGCGCAAGTTTTTCCTTGTCTAGATAATATTTGCCATTTTTTGTTTTAATTACCAAACCGTCAGCAATGAGCAGATTCAGCGCTCGAGGACGGATGTTTTTAGTACCCACTCGAAAGATATTTTTACGCACATCCTGAATTTTAATAGCCTTTTCCTCTCTAAAGGCTCTAGCCTCTTCCATTTCGTCAATGATTTTCAGGCACGTCCGCCGCACAGCCAATCCTCCCAAGTAAAGAAAAAGAAAAACAATGACAATAAAGACAACAAAAAGAAGAATTATTTGCAAATAAACAGGCATGTAAATCTCTTTAAAAATTTTTCTATTAGATTCATATAATTGACATTTATGTTTGTCAATAACCCAATAATTGCCTTGACTAATAAATCACGTTGCCTTAATTTTTGCTAAAAATATCAGAATAGTCAGATTCAAAGAGAGAACATGAAAAAAACATACGTTCATGGTTATGACCAGAAGGAAAATATCAGATTACAGGATCAGGCATCCGCGTTGGTCGAGTTACTGCACTACGATACTTCATATCCGGCTGGAAGCAAGGTTCTGGAGGCCGGTTGCGGCGTCGGCGCGCAAACCATCACCCTGGCGAAAAACAGCCCCGGCGCCTTTATTACCTCAATAGATATATCTGACGATTCTCTTAATGAAGCCAGAAAAAAAACCAAGTCTGCGGGTATTACAAATGTTCACTTTGAACAGGCAGATATCTTCAATTTGTCTTATAAATCGGAATCATTTGACCACATTTTTATTTGTTTTCTTCTGGAACATCTTCCGCATCCTGTCGAAGTTTTGAAGATGCTGAAAAAATATTTAAAATCAAAAGGTACCATCACGGTCATTGAAGGAGATCATGGCTCGGCTTATTTTCATCCGCAAAGCGAAGCGGCACACCAGGCGATTCAATGCCAAGTGGAATTGCAACGGCTTGCCGGCGGCAACGCCATGATCGGCAGGAAACTCTATCCCCTCTTGTTGAATGCCGGCTTCAATTCAGTTCGCGTTTCTCCCCGAATGGTTTATGTTGATTCCAGCAAGTCTCAGCTGGTTGACGGATTCACGAAAAAGACTTTCACGGCAATGATTGAAGGTGTAAGAGAACAGGCTATCAAATCGGGACTTATTGAAGAAAAAGTTTTCGATCAGGGCATTCGTGATTTATACAGAACTGCCGAGTCCGATGGCGTCTTCTGTTATACATTCTTTAAGGCTACCGGCAAAAAATAATTATCAATGACTATAAAAGCCAACAAAAAAAGTAAGGTCTGGGTTGTTTACATTCTGCGCTGCTCTGATAAAAGCCTCTACACCGGTATAACCAACAACATCAAAAAAAGATTTGCCGCTCACGACTCGGGAGTGGCGGCAAAATATACCCGTTCGCGCCGGCCTGTAAAATTACTGGCAACCAGCGCGAAGATGGACAGAGTTTCAGCGATGCGTTTGGAACTAAAAATCAAAAATCTGCCGAAAGAGAAAAAATTGTCTATGCTGAAAAAAACTGCCAAAGCAAAATCCAAGACAAGTATTTGCGCTGTCAAAAAAAGTTCTATCCCGAGCAAAGCAACCTTGAAAAACTTAGCTGGATTATGGCAGGTGCACCTGAAAAAATTACACCATAAAATTCCTATTCAGGGAAGCCCGGAGCGTTCTTTATTTCGCGTTGTTTTCGAAGATATCAATGGCAGGTATTTTTTACTGGAGCAAATCCCGCCACAATCATTGGAACATAAAAAGCAAATCGCCGAGATTCTTGACCTTTTGGCAAAAGAAAATTTGGCACGCATCCAACCTTATATGGCGGATGAAAACGGCAATAACGTTATCAAACACAAAAATAATTTCTGGCAAATTTCCCCTTTTGTGCGGGGTGAAGAGCTCAACCGCGAAAAATATATTTATGAAAAGTGGCGCGGCAACGCCTTGGCGACCTTCCTGATCCAATTGCGCCGCAAATCGCGAAGATTGTCTCTTGCTGATTTCTGTAACGTGTTTTCTTTGAAAAATTACATGTATAAATTAGTTTGGGAAATCAATCTTTACAATAAAAACATCGAGGATGAGATAAGCAAAGTTGTCAAATTTCTGGAAAAAGATTTCATGCCCATGTATGAAAAACTGCCCGTGGTCTTTTGTCACGGAGACTATCATCCGCTGAATGTCATCTGGTCTGCTGACGATATAAAATGCGTGATTGACTGGGAATTCTGCGGTTTTAAAAGTGAACTATACGACATTGCCAATTTAATCGGCTGTGTAGGGGTGGAAAATCCCCAAAGCCTTACGGGTGATCTGGTAAAAAGTTTTATTGCTGATTTGAAGAAAGCAAAAATTATTTCCCAGCGAAGCTGGAAATACCTTCTGGAATTTGTTGTTGCCCTTCGTTTTGCATGGATGGCCGAATGGCTGCGCCGCAAGGATGAAGAAATGATAAGACTGGAGCTGGATTATATGCGGCTTCTGATTGATAATATAAATAGTTTACAAAAAGCCTGGCTGTGATAAAAAGCGGTATTACGTTTTACAATAATATTCATGTGGGGAATTTGCATGTACCTTGAATGTCCGCATTGCAAAACTGAATATAATTCCGAAGATATCGCGCATACGCTAAAAAACGGTTATTACAAATGTCCTGTCTGTGAAAAAAAATTTTCCTCTCCCTTGGCAAACAACCCTCAAAGCAACGTGTCATCGACTCCCAAGGGTAAATACATTATCCCCGCTTTTATCATACTGGGAATCGCGGCAGTTTCAGCTTTTTTTCTTTTTTTCCAATCTTCGGATAAGATTACCGAAAAAATAATCTCCGTCGCTCCGGCAATAACAGAGCCTCCTTCCAATCCATCTCCTCCTCAGGTAAGCGCTCCATCTCTTACACCAGCAACTCAGGAAACAATTCCGACAACACAAGAATTGCTTGTCGAGCCACCACAGGCACCGCCAGTACCCAAAAAACCTGATAAAATGCAGATTATAGAACGAATTGCCGCCATATATAACTTCAGTCATTCTTATACCATGGAAGAAGGATTTGTCTGCCTGGACATGGCTATAGACGTATGGAATCAGTTGAAAACTTATGGTATCGAAGCAAAAATCATGGGCGGTACTATCCGTGAAAATATCACCGCATGGAACTTCCGGCAACTGGCCATGGAAAGCAATCACGCCTGGGTGGTAGCCATTATCAGTTCCACGGAAAAGGTTGCCATCGAAACCACGGCAGGCAAAGTTATAAAACAGGGAACAACAGATGCGGCGCCTTATTTCAAAGGCATTGCATTTGATGATCCCGCTCAAATTAAAAGATTTGAACTTCTGCGAAAATCAGTATTGGGAAACTGTAGAGATGCCTCTATTTTGATTGATGAATTTAATAAAGACGCCGCCGAAAAACAACTTCGTCCCGAAGAAATCATCGCCAGAAAATCCCAGATCGAGCAAAGAAAACAGGATTGCGAAAAATCCTTTAACTATTTGAAAGAATTTGAATCGAAAGCCGTTTTTTATTAAATACATATATTATGTAATACTGTAGTCAAATTAAGCGAGAATAAGCTAAAATCACGGGTATGACCCCCAGGGCAATCCCGATTGCTATCGGGACTGGACCCTAATTCCGCCCCAAGGGGCGGGGTATTATACCCTCCGCCTATGGCGGGATTGTTATATTGCCCCGCTAAGCTTCGCACGCGGGATAATTCGACCTACAAGTTTCAGTGCACTTTGTTTCTGAAACTTGGGTCTCATTAAAATTTGAGTCTCACAATAAAGGGAACCAAAGCGTTGTTGTGGATGTCTAATATAACAGAAGCGAGAACCGAAGACGAAGACCTAAAATATGTTATCTTTTGTCAGAAGGGAGAAACGGACGCTTTTGAAATGCTGGTGGAAAGGCATCAGAAGAAAATGCTGAATATCGCTTTCAGAATGATGGGGAATTATGACGAAGCCTGTGACGTTACACAGGAGGCTTTTGTATCGGCTTACAAATCTATTAAGAAATTCAAGGCGGAAGCCAAATTTTCCACGTGGCTGTATAGAATAGTTGTTAACTATTCCAAAAACCGTTTAAAGCAGCTGAATGCCTTGACTAAACGGGAAGGTATTTCCATTGATGATATACAAGAAGTAAGAACAGGTGCCGCACTAAATCAATCATTTATCAGCAACTCCAATCCGGGCATGCAGATGGAGATGCGCGAGAGGGAAGCTCATATTCAGAAATGTATAAATTCACTTGATGAGGGATACAGGGAAGTTCTTGTGCTCAGAGACATTCAGGGATTTTCCTATGAAGAGATAAAAGACATATTGAAGATACCTGATGGAACGGTTAAATCCAGGCTTTCCCGGGCGCGTAACTCGCTCAAAGATTGTCTGACAAAAGTTATTGGTGATTTATGAAAAATTGCGACGATATTAAAAACAGCCTGCCGCTATATTTGGATAATTCGCTCACTGAAGCGGATAAAAAAACCGTCGAAGAACACATAAAAACATGTCCTGACTGCACGGAAGCTCTCACCCAACTGAGCAAGACAAAGAAAATGGTCAGTAGCCTTACCGATGTTAATCCACCTCCCTGGTTCAAGCAGAAAATAATGGCCAGAGTGCGAGAGGAAGCAGAAAAGAAAAGTTTTGTTCAGAAATTGTTTTATCCGTTACAGATAAAAATTCCCATTCAGGTATTTGCCACAGTCTGTATAGCTGTGCTGGCTGTTTACATTTACAGGACGGGAGAAGAGCAAATGAAAGAAGTCGTTCCTTCATCCTTGCCGGCACCGGTTATGGAAGTTCAAAAAAGTCAACTTCCTGAACAAAAATTGGAATCATCCACAGGTAAAGTAATACAAAAAGAAGAACAATTAGCGCAAAAAGAGGAGACGCGGAGAGAAATTATCCCATCTCCTGCAACAACGGCTGATGCGGCGAAGGATATAAAACGGCAAGCCACTCCTGATTTTAAGACCGATAGGTACGAAAGCGCTCCGGCAGCGGAATCTGAATTGGAAAAGAAAAAAAGTGAGCATATTATGGGTGCCGCCGTGAAGGCAAGCGGAGCGCCGCAGGCACAAAGCTCAATGATGAAACCGAATATTTTATTGAAAGTTTCCGATATTTATATCGCCGCTGAAGAAGTGGAAAAACTTTTAACAAAATACGAAGCAACAAATATAGACAAGCAGATGAAGAACGGTAAAACTATAATAACGGCTGAACTGAAAAATCAGAAAATAAGAAATTTTATGGAAAACCTAAAAACAGTCGGACAAATTAGAGAGGAAAATATACCTTCAGACAATACCGAAGAAAATATCACATTGACCATAGAAATTCTAAAACAATAAAAACACTTGCATATTTATCTATCACAAAATATATACTAGCAGCTTTTAATTTATACGGGGGTAATATGAACGTAAAGGGTACTGTTTTTGCTACAGGCAAGAATGCCATTATTACAGTTTTCGGCGAAGAGAAATGGAAAGAATTCATGAAAAAACTTGCGGCAAAAGAAAAATTCTTCAGCAATGTAATCATGCCGGTCACCCTCATTCCGGAAGAAAAATTCGCTCTTTTTCTTAAGGGACTGATTGACGAATTCTTTAACGGCGACGAAATGCAATATATCACCTTTGGCAAGGTCGCCGCCAACTTTGCCCTGTCGCCGGGAGGACCTTATCACACTCATTTGCTATCCAAAAATATAACGTATTTTGCTGAAACCGTAATACCTAAATTATGGACTACCTATTTTGACGAAGGCACACTTACGGCAAAACTGGAAAATAATATTGTTTATATCAATATCTACGGACTTTCCGTCAAACGTGTTTACATTGAGTACATTTTTGCAGGTTACGCCCAAAAGGGAATAAAAATGTTCGGGAAGAAAGTGGTCGAAAAATGTATCAGAGGTTTTTCCAAGGGTGATAATGATATTTATTATCAGTACGAGATACAGGATTTATAATTACATAAAACTATATTAAACTCACTATCCGTTACAGTAGATTTTCATAGATTATAGATAATCACGGGTATGAACCCCAGGGCAATCCCGATTGCTATCGGGACTGGACGCTAATTCCGCAGCAAACTGCGGGGTATTATACCCTCCGCTTTGCGGGATTGTTCGACTTACAAATTTCAACACACCTATAGTGACCTTTAGGTTATTCGTTTTTGAAATTTGAGTCTCACAATAAAGTTATTTACGTTTTTCATCAATCCGCTCATATTCTTACGTGAAGCAGGGGCAAACCTAAATGACGGCGGCGTGTTTCGCCTTTAAGCTGGGTTTGCTCACGGACTGTGGGAGAACCCCGGCGGCCTTTGCCTAATTTATCAATCAGATGGGAACCGCCCAGATGCAAAGTATGTTTGCCGAATTTCTGCCCTAATTCATCCACAACATTATAGATGTCTCTTATTTTCTCCGCCTGAAGAGGATTATCAAAGAGAGAGTATTGAATGCTTTTATATGGTTCCAGATCGCAAAGAATAACGCCGGTGGCGCGGTAAATATCCTGCTGTGAGTAGCAGTAATCAAAAAGCTCACGAATAACACCGGAGATTTCCAGCGGAAAAGCACATGGACGGGAGAGTTTTACTTCACTGCCGACCGTATTGAAATCATTTTTCTTGAGAAAAACAACGATTTTATTCGGCGCCAGAAAGTAGCGCCGGGCCTTGATGCATGCCGATTCCATATTGCGCATAAGATGAGCGAATAGATATTCGGCATCAGAGGTCGGCGGCGTAAAAGTTTTTGTTTTGCTAATGGAAGCATAGGAACTTTTTTCTTCCGCAGTTACCGGATAAACCGATATTCCGCGTAGTTCCTGCCAGATTTCCACTCCGGGTTTGTTGAATTTTTCCCGCACTTTCTTTTCCGGTAATTTCGCAAATTCCAAAGCATAGCGAATACCCATCTTGGCCAGATAGTTGGTTGTGGCGTTGCCGATGCCCCAGATTTTTTCCACGGGAAGATTGCAGAGGTATTTGGCAATCTCCCGACCTTTAATTATTGTCATACCGGATGGCTTTTGATGTTTGGAGGCGACTTTAGCCAGCACTCTGGAGATACTCAATCCCACCGAAACAGTTATGCCCAATTCTTTTTCGATTTCTTTTTTCATCTTCAGAACAATTTCTTCGTAGGACGAATGAAAGAAGCGGCGCATACCGGTAATATCGGCAAAAGCTTCATCAATTGAATATTCCTCCACGTCTGGCGTAAAGCGCCGCATGATGCTGAACATCCGTCGCGAAAATAAACTGTAGGTTTCATAATCTGACGGGAGAACAATTAATTCCGGACAAATCTTACGCGCTTCGTGCAGAGGAACTCCCCGTTTTACGCCCAATTTTTTGGCAGGATAACTGGCGCAGGCAACAATGCCGCGCTCGCCTCCGGTAATCAGAGCCTTACCTTTGAGTTCCGGATGAATGGCTTCCTCGCAGGAAGTGAAAAAAGCATCACCGTCGATATGCACAATTGCCCGCGGCCAGGAGGAAAGACTGAAAATTTGTTGAGACATAAAACCTTTTAAAAATGTAAAAATGTTAAAAAGTTCAGAAAAGTTTCAGTTACTAATTGTTAGCTTTCTGATTGAAAGACCCGTGTTTCTATTGGAGAGTTGATGGCTCTCGTAAATCGGGCTAACGATGGTTTTTTCTTCATAACAAATAAATGAGATAAACATTTGCAATCAGTGCAACCAAATCCTTTTACCGGTGATATTTCCTCCATCTCTGATAATATACGTGCCCACCGATGTTCTAAATTTGTCGGTTCATTGCTATACCACGCAAAAATAGGATCAACTTCTTCCAGGAGATAATCGATATGCCAATGCTTAGACTTTGTCTTTCGGCAATGCCTGGAGATCCTCGCTTGCACACCTCCCGAACCGAATGCACTACCTACGTAAATATAGTATCCTGGAACTATCCTGAGACGCCCCCGGCGGCCAATTTGCGTGCTTGTGTTCTTAAGGCTTCGAAGAACTAATGCATATGTCCCAGGTTTCGATTTCATGATTCATACTACTGTCTAGTATTTGGCTAAGATGCGGCGTCAGCCATCACCTGACCGCCACTGATTTACAGTCCATTGCTCTTCTGATTCTCATCGTTGTGCGATTCCGCTTGCTCTTCTTCCCGGCACCTACCGGATGACCGAAGAGGGTGCAATAGATCAGGCGATAGATGTCACTGTTGTCACAACTGCCACTGCGCAGGGCTTCCGCGTTCATACCTTCAGCTCGCACAAGGATTCCGCCGGCGCTGTCCTCGTAACCCGTCCAGGCGATGCCGAACGGAAGGCGGTTCCCAAACTGGTCGGGCTTGGCAAGGAAGGGCAACGATCCCGTCCCATCGCGCCCGTCCAGGGGCGCACCGTTAAAGGTTGTCTTGGGAAGCGGTGTACCGGCAAGATTGGGAGAAACGGCGATAACTTCGAGGCCGCTGGCATCACTATCGGCAGTCGTCAGCAAAAGCGTATCGGGGTGGCCTTGAAGGTAATCCCGCGCGACGCCATAGGCGGTGTCGGCACGGCGCAGTGCTTCCAGTGCGCCGGCGGCATTGTTGACGTTACTGAAGTTGTCAGTGCCTTCCTCCTCCACCACAAGAAGGAAGCGCCTACCATGACGCGACAAAACGGCAAGTGCTGCGGCGGTCATCTCACCTATCGTCGGCGCTTCAGCGGCATATAGCGGCAGGCCCTTTTTCCTCAATTGCTTCTCTGTCTGGTCGTGAAAAGTGTGGTGGTGGGCAAAGACACCGAGAACGCGCCGCGTGTTGTCGGGCAGCGCTGCCAGTTCGGCGCGGGTATAGACAACCGTGTAGCCGAGAGTTTGCGCCTTTGCAATCAGATTCGTGCCGTCCGTCCGTTTACCCTCCCCGTGACGACCCTTAACGCCCTTGGGCAGGAGCCATCGTTCACCTCCGGAAAGGATGACGTGAGCGCCGCTGAAGATGATCTGCCGCGCGATTTCCTGGCTGTTCTTCCGGCTTCGAGTTGAAGCCAGAAAAACACCAGTGCCGGGCTCGTCTATGTCGCCAGAATTGGCAATGCCGACTGCCAATCCGGCGGCTATGGCCTCGCGCATGATACTCATCCGCTTGCCGGAAAGCGCGGTCAGCGGACGATCACGGTCCATACCATAGGAATCGGAATCTACTTTCACCCCAAAAGCATGCGTGGTGGCTCCCCCATGCGAAGTGGCCACCAGCGCCGTTTTCATGTGTCCCCGATAGACAGCCATGACAGGCAAGCGGTCCCAGTTGATCATACCGTCGGGTCCGGCAATCGCCATGCGTGCGGCTGTCCAGTGTGAAACGCTACTGCCATCAGGATGGAGAAAAATCACGCTACCCACCCCCGGCCCACACACGGGAGCCAGATGGGTGGCTGCTCCGGTGATAACAGCCACGGCCAGCAGAAGGACACAGATTCCAAAAACGCGCGTAAACCTACAGTATTTCATGTTTCTCTCTCTTCAACAAAAAAATCAGCCGGAGTGTTAGCGATTTCTTGAATAATTAAGTATGCTATCCCCCGAATTCCCGGAGCGGCTATTTGTCGAGACATACCTTCAACTCCTATCCGTTTTTCAGCGCACGTAATAACCGCACGTATTTCATCACATAGTAATGTTCGACAAAATCGCCAAAACCGTGTTTATTCAAAATGTTTTTCCAATTTCTCCTAATAAAATCGAACGCATATTTGCATTCAATTGTCTTAAAGACCAGGCGATAAAACCAAAACATTGCATTCATATCGAATTCTGAAAAATCAAGAATAAAAAAGATTCCGCCCGGCTTTAAGTGATTATACGCGTTTTGAATTACGGTGTGCCGCACTTCGTGAGGAAACCCATGAATAACAAAAGAAATAAAAACCTTATCAAAAGATTTCGACAGTTCAAATGGCACATCGATACGCTGCTGTAGAAACTCCACCTGTTTTGTCCTTCTGAAGTGACGCGTAAACTGACTTTTCATTGACTCCGAGATATCAAGACCCGTAATACTGCCGTTTTGATTCAGGTAGCGGCTCATCAGTTTCGCATTACGTCCGGTTCCACATCCTAAGTCCAATATGGTATCATCAGGCAGTATGTCCATATCCGCAATGACCCTCTTAATGAAGATCCCATAAAATCCCAAGGAGGCGATATTCATTACCTTATCGTAATTCTTCGAAAGGAAATTCGATAGTTCAATGTGAGAATCGGGGTATATTTTTGTCTTGATCATAGTTTGTTCTTTCGGGTCTTAAAGGGTGCTGAAAAACTATCAATTTGACAGAGTACGATTAATTTTAGCCATCAAAACAGCGACATAAAGTTTCGGGTAACTTGCCGGACGTATCATTTTGTCCGGTCGAGTTTATCCGATAGTTCGGCAAAACCGTTATTTCCAATTCTGTCAAGAATGGAAACCCGATCCAGTGGCTTTCAAAATAAACAATTTACCTATTCCTTTTTTCCATCGCGATACGTTCATTTTTTAACTCTTCCAGAAGGGTTGAAAGAGACCAATTTTCTGAAAACGGCGTTAGTGTAGCCCACAAAGGGCGAGTCAATCCAGTATCTTTGTAATCGGTAAGAATTTGTTGAAGCTCTCTTTCCGTAATTCCGGACAGGATAACAGCGCGTTCAATATTACAATCCGTGTTTTCTCCCGTCTGATTGGGCAAAGTCAGCAAATCACAGAGGCATATCTCAGTATCCGCATCTGTGGCAAAAATTACCGGAACATCTTTCAGTTGGATGGCGTCCAGTAATTTTACCATCGTTTTCTGTTCTGATGGCGTAAAGCCGCATACCAGAATAGCTCTTGGCCCATACATTGGTTCCGCCGATTCTCCGATTTTTTTAAATGTTCCTTCACTCATGATGACTTCCTTATTTTTATTGCATAACGAAAAGCTAAGCCGGAGCGTTAGCGATCGGCTGTATTGGTTTTGTTATATGTCGATTATTTTCAAACCTAAATATTTAACCATAGGATCAAAATCACGGTCGCAATGTAAGAGTGTTAGCTGGTTGTGTATGCAGAAAGTTCCAATAATAATGTCGATAGTTTTCCTTACGGTAACACCTTTCCTCTTCAGAAGCCTGTAATTCATAGCACTCACCAGCGCTAATGTCTGTTCCCCCATTGACATAAACGGAATTCTTAAAAGAAGATTCTTGGCTATCTTAAAATCCTTGTCATTCTGGAATCCCTGGAGAACTTTCGTTAGGATAAGGTTCCCGATGACGATGGGTGTATTTCCAAGTGAAGAATCGAGCCAGTCCGTTTGAGGAGTTTGATTACCGTTGAAATAATCGATCCAGACGGACGAATCCACGAGAATCATTTATCTGTCCTCATCTCACTGAGATTACTGGACCATTTCAGCTTTCCGCGAAACTTCTTGATTTCTTTATGGCTATTTATTTGGATCAACAGTTTCAATCCCTCTTCTATGGCATCCTTTTTTGTTTTGAAACCGGAAACCTTCAGGGCGGATGCCATCAGATTATCATTTATGACTACATTTGTTCTCATTGCCTGCCTCCTATGTGTATGTTGCGCTTTATTATACACATCAGTATCTAAAAGTGAAAGATATTATTTTGGCGCATATAACGCAAAGGGTCAGCGGCGCTTTTTTCGCGTCCGCTGTACCCGCTTTTTAGCTGCTTTATCCCATCATATTGGGTCTCTATCTCCGCCCTCTTTGTTAATAGGTCTTGCTCCCCCGTCAGGCAGTATTTCATAGATTAATCCGTTTAATGTATTTGACACAAATACTCTGTCTTTTGAGTCAATGGCTATATTATCTATACCTATACAGCCGACATTCGCTACCAGTTTTTTGTTTCCGGTTGCAGGCTCTATTTTCCAGATATTGCCAAAAAATGCAGATGCATACATTTCCCCTTTTGAATTGAATTTGATACCTGCCACCGTAGGTAAACCTGCAACCACAGTTTTAATATCACTTTCAAGTTCAGTTGTAGCCGGATTGTCAGCATCAACATTGGTAGAAACAATTTTTCCTGCAAGGTTTAAGGCCGTATATAAACGACCGTCCGGTCCAAAATCCGATCCATTAAATTGCCCTCTAGGTCCGGAAATAAGTCGAGGCTGCTTTTTCAAATTGCGATCAACTTCATATAAAGAATCACCTAAAACTGCCATTCCAACAAAAACTCTGCCAGCTTTTGATATCGCAATTGAGTTTACCCCTGTTGCAATATGCTGTTTTGTAACTGCACCATTGATCTCCCGGCGGCAAATGTTTCCCTGCAAAATATCCGTATAATAAACGTCGCCATTGGGAGCAACTTCCACATCATCGGGTCCAACTACACCTTCTTTTTCACCTAGGGTTTCCAGAATCTTTCCGGTTTTGGTATCCATAATATGAATAGCACCGCCAAAAACAGACGCAATGTAAAGACGGTCATTCTTGTCAAAAAAAATGCCATTTGCGCCTCTCTTTATTCCGGTTGTCAGATACAGGACATTTACAACCGTTATTGCCATCAGGAGAATCACAATCCCGACCACGACAAGAAAAGAAACAATTGAAATTTTTTTAATCAGTTTTCTTAACATAAAGGCTTCTATTCTAAGCGGAATCCGGGTAAAGCACCGGTTTTAAAATAGAAAAAACAGTTGCACCACCCGGTTAGCTGTATCTCCCTTCGGCTCTATGCTTAAGAGCCTTATTGAAATCGTTAAAAGGGCCCCGTACCGTTTTATCAATAAGCTTTTTGACCGGGGGGATAAACAACCCCCAAAACACCATATCGTGATCGAGATGTGTTTTTCCGTTTTGAGTTTCTTTCAGCAAATAAATATGCTCACTCTCGAACAAAAAGCGAAACCCAGGCTGACCTTGCCATCTCAACTCACAGCCGGGAATGACGACTATCAGCAACGGTTTGAATATACGGCTTTTCTGTCCGTCCGGTTGATAACGCAAGCTAAGCCGATTTCCGGTTCGAACCTCGCCGCTGGCTTCTCTGACCATGGGGTTCCATTCCGGATAAGAGGAAAGGTCCTCAAGCACGTTCCATACGACATCCGGTTTTGCTTCAATGTCAATTTCGGTATGTATTTCCTTTATGAACATCTTGTTCTCTCTTAAAATCAAAGCAAATTATTTCTAACCCACCCATAAAAACGTTGAAGTCCTTCTTCACGCATAACCTTTGGCTCATAACCTAAATCGGAGCGGGCACGATCTATGGAATAGCTATGATTTTTAGCGAGTTCAGCAGCGGAATAACGGGTTATTGTTGGCTCGCCACCCAACTTTAGTGCTGTCCATATTACCTCTTGAGAGGCACCAAGGGCATAAGCAAGCGGGTAAGGAATTCTGGCTCTGATCGGTGGCAAACCTAAATCGTTAAGAATACGTCTTAAAAAGTTCCACAAATTAACTGTGTCTTTGTCAGTCACAAAATAGACGTTACCGGGTGCTTTATCCGCCGTGGCCGCCAGGATCAGGGCATCGGCACCGTTCTCAACATAAAGCGTGCTGATGATATTCGTTCCGGCTCCTACCTGAAATAGGCGGTGTGATTTGGCCCTCTCGATAATGCGCGGAAACAGGGTGCGGTCCCTTGGCCCCCAAATCGTGTGTGGTCTGAGCGCGACGGTTTCAAGGTCTTTACCGTTGGCTGCCAGGATGCGCTTTTCGCTTTCGGCTTTGGTTGCACAATAATAGTTCAGGAACTTTTTCGGGTAGGGAAGCGTCTCGTCAGCGTCGAAGTGGTCGCTGCCGTCAAAAACCGCAGAGGGAGAACTGACATGAACCAGCCGCTTAACGCCCGATTTTTTACAACCTGCTATTACATTTTCGACAAGTTCGACGTTGATGGACCAAAACCGTTTCCAGGGACCGATGGGTGCGGCCAGCACGGCTGGATTAAAAACAACATCCATGCCCTCGCAGGCTCGCGCTGCAAGGTCCGGATCGCATAAATCCCCGATCATAAGCTCCACATCGAGATCTTTCAGGCGTTGGATATCCCGCCCCGGAAGTTCAACCGTCCTGACAAAGTGTCCAGCGTCTACCAGTTTATCTATCAAGTGCCCGGCCAAAAAACCGCCCCCGCCTGTAATCATTGCTTTCATATAGAGTAATCTTCTTTTTTGTGATTCGTTACAGTAGTGCCCAAAATAACGCCGCAACGCCCTGCGCGTCAGCCGCGCCGCGAGTTTACCGAGATCGGCCTCAATTCGATTCACGTGACATAATCAATTTTGCCTTGATATCCGGCCGCGGAGCGGCGTCGGACTGCACGCGCTTGTTGGGCAGCAATACCTGACTCCAAGTAAATACCTCGTGACAACTGGCCGCCCCTCGCGCTATCATTCGATCCTTCTCATATGTCATTTGTGCATGATATTGGCTGAAATAGTGAAATGCTATATCGCACATCCACTGTGTCAACGCTGGTACGCCCAACTCGTCAAATGCCTCGAAAACCAAACAACGCTTTATCTCGATCTCAAATCGTTTATCGGTTTCCTCTATCACATCAAATACAATGTTGTTACGCTCAAACTTCTTGTAGATTTCTACAAACTCGCCTAGCTTTTCTCCCGGATTAAGCTGTGTGAATCCCCGGAAAAACACATTTCCACCTTCTAACAAAACATCTCTCATTATCTCATCTGTACGTACTTTCCCATACTGCTTGTCTAGCATTTGATACATATTTGCCAATAATTGAAAATGATTCTTCAAATCAGCCTTGGTCGCCTCGGCTTCACCCAAACCTTCCTCAGCCTTATGCTTGACCATCAATGCCTTGAAAAATGCTGGGATCGCTATGCTTAATGCAGCCCACAATCCTATCTTTTCTTGCAAGACTCGAAATCCAGCTCGATATTCAGGAGCTAACATCTCCTTCTCCTATGACAAACGGGGATTGCAATTGCTGCCCAACGAAAAGATCAGCCGGAGCGTAGCGATCGGCTGGATTGACGGGTTATAGGTTTAAACATTTTCATTTAACGCCCTCACTAGTGCCTCAAAACCCTCAACTGGTGCTTTTCTAATGTATATTTGTTTTTTATCGTCACTTATGTAAAAAAGTTGCGATTCAAAAAGCTGCTTCTCCATTCTTGATTTATTATCAATGATCTCTTCTGATGTTTCTATAAGTGATAGCTTTAATACGACACATACTTCTATACCTTCTTTTGTGTCACATACATCTGGGAAAAAAACTACACCCACTCCCGTGAAAAATCTATATTTAATTGGGGATTCGCATAATTGTGCAGAAGATATTTGTGAGCGAGGAATTTCAATGCTATTTTTCCTACTCATTATTTTAATCTTGGATTCGGTCAATACAATATATTTTTTATTAGGTGTTAAAGCAAACCAAATTGAGACAAATACAAGACAAAAAGAAACTGCGTAACAGAAGTATGCAACAATTATATAATGATGCGGTATAACCAAATTGCCAAAAAAGCGACAAATGATGCCATAACTTACAGCAAGAAAAGCCCACGCAATTGATTTAATAGCCAGATTTCGGTTACTATAATAGAATATTTTCTCCAATCTTTAACCTTACTCCCTATAACGCCGCAAATCACGCGGCGCATTAGTGCTCGCTTGAATTTGCATGTTAGCGCGATTGTTTTTATTATGAAAAATACTTCTCTATATACGGCATAAAATACCAGGACAAGAGCCCGAGTGCCCCTAAAATAACTATCGCAAAAATAAGAGCCAATAAAATACGAATTCCTGATAATCTTTTCCCAGAGATTTTCTTTCCAATCTTATCACTAAATATAAGTTCAGATAATGCCTCAAGGGCAATACACAATGGAATCCCGCCAAATAAAATAATGGCCCATCCGGTGGTTGAATTTGGCAAGTGTGGATAAATATATAGTAATATCAATGGAACATATATGATGAAAATAAAGCCAATTCCTATTGAGTATCGCGTTATTTTTTCCATAGATCATTAAGCGCTAACGAAAAAATCAGCCGGAGCGTAGCGATCGGCTGTATTGCTTGGTTCGAAATTTATTTCCTAAATAACCACCAAATACCGTACATGAAATAATTATTATAGAGGTACCAGAAAATACAATTCGGCTTATTACATGAAAGCCACCTATTCGTGATACGTCATTCTTGAAAAAATCAGATGTAAAGACATTTATAAGAAACAGCGTGATTATACTTATTCCAAATATAATTCCCAATACCCATCCTTTTGTTTTACTGAACCAACCAATTAATAAACCACAGAGTGAATAGATACAAATTTCAAAGAAATATATATACAATGTATTGTTCCTGCTTATCGCCAAATCGGACACGTGTCTAAACAAAAACATATATGAAATTAGCCAGAACAGGAACACGGATATAAAAGTTATTAAATATCTTTTCATGTTTCACCACGAACTTAATACTATTCGAACGTCGCGGATCACGCGCGGCTGTAAGCCGTCGCGTGCATCCGGCTTGTTAGAAAGTCATTTCTCTCTCCCGACAGCCAACACA
>JAFGLS010000222.1 GCA_016927935.1 Syntrophaceae bacterium | reverse complement strand
GATGTTGGGCTCGTTATAGTTGGTGAAGGAATGAGTGCCGAATTAGTCAATAAAACAAACAAGAACAATACGATATATCTCGGCGAAATACATGACTCCCGTAATATCCAAATCAGTAAAATTTTCAAAATGGCGGATATATTTTCGATACCCGGCCATGTTGGTTTGGGATTAAATCAGGCCTTCTATTGGGGGTTACCTGTGGTTACTGAGGAAGGCGGGCAGCCTCCGGAAATTAACTATTTGATAAATGGACGTAATGGTTTTATTGTGCCGGATAATGACGTAAATAAGCTTAAGGAAAAAATATTATATCTGATTCATAACGATGAAATAAGACAGGAGTTTTCACAAAATGCAAGACATGATATTTTGCGAAATGCTTCTGTCAGCAATATGTACATGGGTTTCAAAAACTGTGTCGATTCTTTGACACGGTTTTAAAAATCATTTCCGTGAAACATAACAAAGAAATCATCGGAGAGTATTTGTAATTATTGAGAAATCATGATAATGGGAATAGACGATGGCTGAGATGAAAGAAAAATTAGAAAAAAGTATACAGGGTGTAGAAAAGTGGGTTCAAGACCATGATTACAAAAGTTATGAACCGTTTGATGGCTTATCCTCTTCGCTGAGACCTTTAACGTTTGGCAATTTATTTTTAGATCGACTTTTACTGCAGTTGATAAGACAGAGTCCCATTAATTTACGTCCGCTGCTTGGCGTGATACCTCTGGAATCGACAAAGGGAAGAGGTTATATGGCATGGGGTTACCTCGATATGTATGGACTTACAGGTGACTCGGAATACAAAAAGAAAGCAATAGATTGCCTTGAATGGCTGATAGATAACAAATCACCAAAGTACGATAATTTTTCCTGGGCAAATCATTTCGATTTCGCGAGTCGGGGGGGCAGGTATTCAAAACATGATTCTATTATCGTATGGACCGCTCTTATTGGACAGGCCTTCCTTGATGCTTATGAAAGACTTGAAGATGAAAAATACTTGAAAATCGCCATTAGTGTATGCGATTGGATTATGGATGTGCCCAGAGAACAGACAGATTCAGGCGTTTGTTTGAGCTATTTAGGGTTTATACAGAGTTCAATTCATAATTCCAATATGCTTGGCGCCGCAATGCTTGCACGTACAGCAAAATTCACTGGCGATGAAACATTACTTAAGGTTGCCAAAGATGCAATGACGTATAGTTGTAGTCGGCAACGCAAGGATGGATCTTGGTATTATGGTGAACAATCAAACAATCACTGGATCGATAATTTTCATACCGGTTATAATTTGAACAGCCTGAAGTGCTATATTGATAATACAGGTGATAAAGACTTTGCAGACAATCTTTATCGTGGGTTCCGATTCTTCAAGGAAAATTTTTTTGAAGAAAACGGAAGGCCAAAATATTATCACAATCGGGCATATCCAATAGATAGCCAGTGTGCTTCGCAGGCTATTGAAACATTAGCCGATTTTTCCCAATACGATGAATCGTCTTTAAGATTGGCAATGAAAGTTGCAAACTGGACAATTGATAACATGCAGGATAAAGACGGTCATTTTTATTACAGACAATACCCTTTTGGTATAAAGGCAAAAACACCTATGCTTCATTGGGCACAGGCGACTATGTACAAAGCACTGGTACATTTGGCGTTAAAAACGAGAAATAGTATTTAAAATTAAAAATTTATGGACTTATACAGTAAGAACTTGTAAAATCAATTGCCAATTTAATCGTGGCCCTAATAATAAATTCAATGTACCTGGCATTTTAACCAAATAAGGAGAGAATTCCCATGAAGATATATCATATGTCAAAGAAAAGTGTTGGACATTCTTACTTCTCCGTTGTTTTTATCCTGCTTTTCTGCTGTGCCTTAAATGGCGTTCTGGCAACCGCTTTATACGGCGCAATCCTCACTTCTGCTCAAAAAGTGGATTGGGAGAATAATGCAGGAGTCCAGTACACAATACCCACTTATACCGAGGTCGTCTGTACCCCCTCAGACAGCACCGGTGCAACGGATATGTCCTCAGAGATTCAGGCATGTTTAGACGGAGCTTCGGATTATACGGCGATAAAACTTCCCGCAGGAACATATAGAATTGAGACCTCTATTACTGTTCCGTCCTATAAAGTCCTGAAGGGAAGCGGGACATCTACAAAGTTAATGCTGTATGGAGCAAACATTACTGTTGCAATTGAAGGGTCATCAACTTTTATAACAACCACCATGGCGGCGGGAGCGGTAAACTGGACCAAGGGTTCAAAGACAATTAGTGTTACCGATGCTTCTTCTTTTTCCGAGAATGATTATATAATGGTAAGGCAAAGTAATTTATCCTCCTGTGCGAATGCAAATTGTACCTATTCAGGCACACATACAGGCGTGGATGGGGAAGCCTCTCTCACGGATAGCGCAAGAGCCTGGGTTGTCAACGAATGGGTCGGTTATAAAATAATGAACTACACTGGGTTTTCGGAAGGCATTATAAGTGCCAATACGGGAACCTCGGTTACAGCCAGCATGTCAACTAACTATTCTCCTGCTGGAAGAACAACCTGGAACACGGGTGATAAATATTACATATATCCCGCGAATAACAACTACGTGATTCCAGTCTTGAAAGAAGGATACGATTATGTCGCAAACACAACCTCTCAGATCGTTAAAATCACAGGAATAGTCGGTAATGATATTACAATCAGCAGGCCTCTTTATGCTACATATCATTCGTCAATGTCACCCAACATATTAAAAGTATCCCCTAAAGTAGATGCCGGAATAGAGGATTTATATGTAGAAAAAGATGACAATAATGGAAGTAATCTTTATATCGACAAG
Source organism: Syntrophaceae bacterium (assembly GCA_016927935.1). Taxonomy (GTDB): domain Bacteria; phylum Desulfobacterota; class Syntrophia; order Syntrophales; family Smithellaceae; genus Smithella. The sequence continues at coordinate 5,101 of JAFGLS010000222.1, read as the reverse complement.
GCGGCTAATTGTTGGGTTAGAGGCGTAGAGAGTTACATGACAAAAAACTATCATGTTTATTTAAGTCGAAGTTATGGGTGTATTATTAGAGATAGTTACTTTCATGGTTCATGGTATTATGGTGGTAATAGTGGGTATGGCGTGGCTATGTTTAACAATTCAACCGATAATCTAGTAGAAAATAATATCTTCTTTGAATGTCGTCACTCATTAGAAATGGAGATCGGCTGTAACGGAAATATTTACGGATACAACTATTCCAAAGACCCCATAGAGAGCCTTCCATTGGATGCTCTTACTTTAGATGCTTGTGTTCATGGTGGGTCAAATTATATGAACCTTTATGAAGGAAACATTGTTGCTCACATGGGCATTGATAACGCTACCGGTGGGAGCAGACATATAACATTCCTACGTAATTGGGCAACAAGAGACCATACAGACTGGGATGATATAAGCTATCCACGTGCGGTGGACGTGCAGAAAAATGCACTTTTTACAAATCTTATAGGGAATGTCTACAATACAGCCGGTAAAAATTCCACGTATACTGTCATTTGGGGATGGGATCAGGCGGGACAACAGACACCTTTTGATACTCGCTCAAAAAGTACCTGCACTCAATGCGGTAATTGGGATTTATATACAGGCGCATATCATACGGATAATGCGGCTTGTGGAGAAGCAATACCAAACTCATACTATAGAACCTCCAAACCATCATTCTTTATAGCTGATGACCCATGGCCGGCGATAGGCCCTGACCTGAATCCCAAAGTCTCTGCAATACCCGCACAGAGACGATATTATGCTCCGTTGACTCCGGTAAATTTTGGAGTATCGAATTAAGATAAAATTAATGTCGTGCATTACAGTCGGCAAGAAGCTTTATTCCCTGAGTTAGTGTCAAATGTTGTGTATGAAAAAATCAGGTGGTGATCCTTTTTGCTTCAATACCGTTGACAAAATTAACTCCTCCAATCACTTTATCCAATAGTTTATAGCGAGAGAGGCGTTGCCATCTTATCTGAACACACCGGCACAGTTGAAATGCAATGGTCATAACCGTCGTGGCGGAAAAGCACCCCCTCATCTTGGTGGTGCATGTTCTGACTAAATAATTTCTATCATCCTTTCCAAGTTTTTACTCCCTCCTCGCAGCAAAATATGAATCCCACTTATGATGATAAAAGAATACCTTAAGCACCAGATAATATCAAGGACGGTATCAAAAATCCCTTTTTCCATTTTAGGGAAGATGACACAAACAAACCTGATTATTCCCTATTATCATATCGTTAGCGATAATGAAGTCTTACATGTTAAACATCTCTATGAATATAAAAACATAAAACAATTCACAGACGATATAGATTTTCTTCTTAAAAATTATTCACCAATAAGTTTACGGGACTTTCTTGCCAATTTAGACAACGACCTTCCGTTACCTAAAAACGCTTTTCTATTGACGTTCGATGATGGCTTCAGAGAAGTACATGACGTGATCGCGCCCATTTTGCTTGAAAAGGGGGTACCTGCTACTTTTTTCATCAACAGTGCCTTTGTTGATAATCAAGAATTATGTTATCAACACAAGGCGAGCATACTGACTGTGTGTATTGAAAAGCGCGTAACCGGGAACCTGATTAACGGATTAAACCGGATACTTGATATTGAAAGCATAAAATCGACAGCCGAAGAAATTCGGTACAGAATGCTATCGATAACTTATCGTGACAGAAATTTGCTTGATAAGATTGCCAGACTTCTGGATATGGACTTTAGTCGCTATTTAAAAGAAAACAGGCCCTATTTGACATCTCACCAGATTCAGAAGCTGCTTAAGGACGGTTTTACAATTGGTGCTCACAGTATCGATCACCCCCCATACCCCTTGCTTCATCTTTCCGAGCAGGTGCGCCAGACATTAGAGAGTGTAAGGTCGATTAAATCGACTTTTGGCCTTGACTATGGTGTTTTTGCCTTTCCGAATACCGACCAGCACGTTTCGAAGCTTTTCTTTTCGAAAATTAACGGGGCCGGTATTATTGACGCTTCATTTGGAAACAGAGGAATGATGAGTGAAAGTATTTCTAACCATTTCCAGAGGTTCAGTTTGGAAAAACCTTTAATACCCGCACAAAGGATCATTGCGATACAATATATGAGAAAGATGATGAGAGTAATGACCGGCAACAGTAAAATAAAAAGAACGTGATGGAAATAAAACATTGATCGTCCCGTAAAGTCGAACCCATATAACCGGTTAAAACAATGAAAGCTTTGAACAATCCTTTATTTTCCGATTTTGCCACTTCAGTGGCGGATTTTTCAGGATTATGGGGATCAGTTCCGGCTTATGTATGGTCCGAACCGTACGCTATTCTAGCACTATGACAGGTTCCTTGTATTTCTCCCATGACACATGCGTTGATCCCTGGTCTCTGTACGCCCATGTTCGAGGTGTCTGTTTTCCCCTCCTACGTTGCCCCCCTGGTTCCCCTTCGGAGATTAAAGGCGAACTGTTTGAAGAGCGCGTCAATGGCATTTTTTATCCATGGTAAATTGGTACCTGCATAACATGAAATGGGTTGATTCAGTCAGAAGTGAGGAATATAGAAAATGGATTGAAGTCAACTATCAAGAAAGAGTTTAATGGTACATTGATATTGCCCCCTCATCCTAAGCTTCTCCCGCCAAGGGAGAAGGAACTATAAGGTTTTCCATTCAGGTCCATGTACAACGCATCATATTTCAAAATGTTTTCATCAAAGGAAACACTATGAAAGGGATTATACTGGCTGGCGGTTCAGGAACCCGATTATATCCCTTAACACGTGTAATAACCTGGCTGGACACAGGAACTCATGAATCACTTCTGGATGCCAGCAAGTACATTGAGACCATCGAAAAACAACAGGGGTTCAAAGTTTCCTGCATCGAAGAAATTGCCTATCGAATGGGATATATTAATGCGGAACAGTTGCTGAGGCTTGCCGAGCCGATGAAGAAGAATGAGTATGGACAATATCTTATTTCTCTTGTGAAGTCGAGTGACAAGTGATGAGTGACGAGTGATAAGATCAGGGTATAGGGGTGTTGGGGGTAGGAACATATGCAAGGGGCCAAACTGTTGAGATACACACAGACAGATCGCATGGCATTTTGATGATTCAGAGACCATCCACATTGACAAATAGAAATTACGGAAAATAAAGGTATATCTTATGGCTGGTAAAAAAAGAAAAGATGACAAATTCAAAAAAAATATTCTTTGCATCGGTGGGGGGTATGTCGGCGGGTCTACGATGGCGGTGATCGCCCATAAATGTCCTCACTATAAAGTGACCGTTGTCGATATCAATCATAATCGTATTAATCAATGGAATTCAGATATGCTGCCAATCTACGAGCCGGGTCTTGATGACATTGTTCAGACAACAAGAGGGAAAAATCTATTTTTCAGTGCTGATATCGAAAGGGGAATCAAAGAGGCCGACATTATCTTTGTCAGTGTTAATACACCGACCAAAACTTTCGGCACCGGTGCCGGGATGGCGGCCGATCTGCAGTACTGGGAAAAAACGGCTCGACAAATCCGAGATGCATCTGATTCAAATAAGATCATTGTAGACAAAGGAACACTTCCGGTAAAAACCGCACTGGCCATGGAAAGAATCCTTACGGCTACGAATAATGATGTTCATTTTGATGTTATTTCGAATCCGGAATTTCTGGCGGAGGGAACCGCCATCAGTGATCTCATTGATCCCGATCGCGTACTGATTGGTTCCCGTGAAACGCCTGATGGTATCCACGCAAGAAATGAAATCGTGGGAATCTATAAAAACTGGGTGCCGGAGGAACGGATCATCACGTCGGATATCTGGAGCAGTGAACTGTCCAAGCTGACGGCCAACGCGTTTCTGGCCCAGAGAATATCATCCATAAATGCCATCTCAGCTCTTTGTGAAAAAACTGATGCCAATGTCAACGAAATTGCCCATGCCATCGGGTTGGATAAACGCATTGGGGATAAATTTTTAAGTGCCAGTGTGGGGTTCGGTGGATCATGTTTTCAAAAGGATATCCTTAATCTTGTCTACCTCTGTCGATACTACGGCCTTAACGAAGTGGCCGACTACTGGGAGAGCGTTGTCAGGATCAATGACTACCAGAAAGAGCGCTTCATTTTTAACATGCTTCTTACAATGTTCAATACACTTGTGGATAAAAAGATATGTCTTTTCGGATTTGCCTTCAAAGCCAATACAGGAGATACCCGAGAAAGCCCTGCCATATATATTGCTAAAAGATTGATAGAGGAAAAGGCGGAGTTGGTCATCTCCGATCCCCAAGCGCTCGAAAACGCAAAGATGGATCTCGGTGGCATGGATGGAAGGATTCAGTATGTAGAAGATCCTTACGAAGCCGCCGCCGGTTGCGACGCTATTGCTGTCATGACCGAATGGGATATGTATACGAATCTCCACTATGAAAAGATCTACCAGTCCATGTCGAAACCGGCTTTTATCTTTGATGGAAGAAATATTCTTAATCATAAGATGTTGTTTGAAATTGGCTTCAATGTATTTCCAATTGGGAAACCGAAATTGAGCCATTTTCGAGAACGATGAGGGGTGGATTCAGGTTCCAGGTTTCAGGTGTCGGGAATATGATACAGGGTGTAGGGTTCTGGGGGTTGGATATAGGAAAAGTGACAATAAGTGACAAGTGTTTAGTGGTGAGTGGGAGTTGTCAAGGATACAGATATGACGATGAACGGATTGTTTGCAAAAAGAAACCTGTTGTTTGCGGTTTGCTGTATTGTTGCGTTGTTTATTTTCTTCGGCCCCTTGAAGGAGCTGACGAAATTTTCACACAGTCAATTTTACTCCCACATATGGCTTATTCCCTTTGTCAGTCTTTATTTTTTCTTTACTGAGCGGAAAAGCATTTTTTCTGGTGGTGCTCCCTCCCTCGGCCTCTCCCGCACGGGGCGGGGAGTTCTTGATGACTATTCATGGAAAGCCGGAGTTCCGCTGATCATAGCCGGCGCTGTTTTGTTTCTGATCGGCAGAAAGTAAGCGTACGACCAACT
>JAFGLS010000221.1 GCA_016927935.1 Syntrophaceae bacterium | reverse complement strand
ATCAGCGGGGAGTTCAGTGTCTGGGATACGGTTCCGGGAAACGGCATGTGGTGTACGGCAGTCACCGTTGGTGGGCAACTCAAAAATTCCAGCAATGGCAGTATTTCCCTGCCGGTCAGCGGCACGACGGATATTGTCTTTTATGTGGCGGATAATGGGACGGCACTGGCCAATGGGGAAACACTCTATCAAATCACTATCAAGTTCAGCGATGAAAGGGCGGTTACCATCGATCCCGCGAGTTCCAGTACTGCCCAAATTCCTGTCCGTTGATTTTTACAAAAAATTTGGGGGCAGATTAAAAACAGTAATGTCAAAACTGCCATATGTGCATCTGTCGGGGCCAGCGTTACATTAAAAAATGGAAATATCATCCACCCAGGCAGTATCTGCACCAATACTCATTGAACTGGCGATATAATTAAAATACAATACTTATTTATTACTGAATGATTATTAAACATATAATGCCACAACTTTATAATCAAAAATATAAAAAACCTGATTCTATTCGTTTTCTCTTACAATAAAAGTATACAGCAATAAGGCGAGAATGTAAAGCAGGATCCACTCCTCCCATTGACAGGTTTCTGATAAAAGATAATACTTACCCCCAGGAGGAAATGCCCCTGGGGGCAGTTACTTTGATTGGTCAGCAGCCAATAATTACTGGTTTCATGTCATCCAGGCCGGCATTTTCCTCATATTTGCTTTGGCTGTTTTTAATGCCTGCTCTTCGGTCTGACCCATGGTCTGCATGATAAAGGCTTTCATTCCCTGCAGCACTTCATCGTAGGGTTTGAGCTTGCCTTTACTATCAGTGCAATACACGCAGTACTTGTTTGCCGGATTCCCGCCGCCATACTCCTTTGCTTCACGCATGGGCATTCCGCAGCTTTCACACATTTTTTCAGACATATCAGTCCTCCTTATAATTAATAATTCGTAAAAAGGTGTTAATGATTAACTCCTTCTTAAGGGCAATAATACTTTGTTTACCGGCCAATTGCTCCCGGTGACTCAGCAGGTAATTGATTGTTCCAAACAGGAACGTGAGTGCAGCTGTAACATCCAGGTTCCGGTACCGGCCTTCGGCCTTTCCGATATTCAAAGCAGTAAGAAAATAACTTCGTATCCCGATTTCCCGGAACAGTAACCGCTGTTTTAATTTTTCCGGGTAATAGGGAAATTCCCTCGCAATAATCGCGAAAAAATCTTCTTCTTCTTCCAGAAAGAGCAGATAACGGTGTAACAATTCTTCCACTCCATACGTATCATGGAGTACTTGATGCAATTGGTCCGTAATGTACATCCCTTCCCGGTCGAAAATTTCCAGAATAAGGCTCTCCTTTTTGGGAAAGTGAAAAAAAAGTGTTCCATGGGCAATACCCGCCTTATCTGCTATCTCTTTCGTCGATGTATTGAGAAAACCATTCCAGATAAAAAGTTCTTTGGCCGCATCAATAATCACCTTTCTGGTTCTCTGTTTTGCTTGTTCTCTCTTTCCCATCACTCTTCGTTGACTGCCTACTCACTGAGCAATTACTCAGTATGGATGATTTTTAGACTATTGTCAAGAAAAAAATGTGCTTTTAAATACAAAATCGCCATATATCATTTTCTTTCTGGAAGAACTTTATTCGAAAATTTACCTTTCGCTTAAGGAGGGATTTGTATTCCTGAACAATTCCGCCACCATACCGGATGAAACGGGTTTGCTGAACAAATACCCCTGGACACAGTCGCAGCTAAACTCGGTTGAAACGTCCCACCGCATGGACTTGAGCATATCCAGTTGTTCGACTGTCTCGATACCCTCTGCGACGACCTGGATGCCGATGCTGTGTGCCATTGATACGATCGCCTTCACAATAGCAGCGTCGTACGGATCGTGCGCTATATTCTGAATGAAAAAACGGTCAATTTTGATTGCCCGCACATTGAGTTGCTTCAGCCAGGCCATCGACGAATAACCGGAACCAAAATCATCAATAATTATCGAAATGCCTTTCTCCTTCAACTGCCGTATTATCCCGATAGTCCGTTCTATTTCTATCATGGCCGTGGTCTCTGTCAATTCCAGTTCAAGCAACTGCGGCTTAATACCGGAATCCCGGACTGCCCCTTCGATTTTCGATATAAGCTGCGGATCCTGGAACTGCTTTGCCGAAATATTTACGGCAACAGGAATCTCTTTGAATCCCTTTTGTGCCCATTCCTTCTGCTGTCTGCAGGCCCGGTTCAGCACCCATTCGCCGATCGGGACGATCAGGCCGGATCTTTCTGCGACCGGTATAAAATCCATAGGATCGATAAGACCGAGCCTCGGATGGTTCCATCGCAAAAGTGCTTCAACGGATATTGGGAGAAATGACCGAAGGTGATTACAGGATCATACCAATTACATTCATTCTACAAAAAAATCAAAAAAAATTCAACATAAGAATCTGTGAATATAACTCAAAAACGCCAGATACATAAAATACTCCTTTTAGTCATAAAATACTGCTATAAACATAATTATACCCTGTTAAAAAAAATAAAAATATATATAATTGTATTAAAGTAAAAATTTTACCGGGTTCAGTGAAAAGCTGGATGATACAGGAGTTTATTCTTTTCTATATTAACAACTGCCACTTGCAGGTACTGGGTGATATTGCCTGTTGCTTTTCACTTGTGGCTATTATTTGGATCGGGAGTTGGCTTAAAAAACTTACCGGATGTTAAGATATATTGTGGTGTACCTTATATAAATTACAATTGTGGTTCAACTTGCTGAACAGTACCTTATAAATTACAATCGTGGGGGCTGTCTAAAAAGCCTTTTTTTGTTTAAAAATAGTGGTGTTTTATGAGGAAAATATTTATAAACACCACTATATAT
>JAFGLS010000220.1 GCA_016927935.1 Syntrophaceae bacterium | reverse complement strand
TACCCGGCTTCGGTAACATTTTTTATGAGGCAACGTTTGCTATCCGCTTCCTTCTCTCGGTAACATTTATTTATGAGGCAACAGGATAGACCCAGTATAGGCGTCCAAAACTGACCCACCCCTGAGTAAAAAATATATGTTTATGAAGACCTGTGTTTCATCCTCCAGCTTTCATTTCCGGTTTCTATGATTTCACAATGATGAGTGAGGCGATCCAGCATGGCGGTGGTCATTTTAGCATCACCAAACACTTGAGGCCATTCACCAAAGGTTAAGTTTGTTGTTATGACGATAGAGGTTTGTTCGTAGAGTTTGGATATGAGATGGAAGAGCAGTTGGCTTCCGTTTTTTGAGAAGGGCAGATAGCCCAGTTCATCCAGCAGCACCATATCAAACCGAAGCAGTCGAGCAGATATTTTTCCTGCAAAACCAGCCATTTTTTCCTGTTCCAACTCATTGGCCAAATCCACCAGGTTATAGAATTTGCACTTTTTCCCGTCCCTGACGGCCTGCGCCGCTATGGCCGTTGCCAGATGTGTTTTTCCGGTACCAGTACCGCCTACAAAAATCAGATTGATATGCTGTTCAATAAAATCCCCCTGATACAAAGATCGAATCTGGTTTTTATCAACAGAACCGCCTTTGAAATCAAAACTGTCGATATCCTTGGGCGCAGGAAACCTGGCCTGTCCCATTCGATAGCGGATGCTTCTTATATGCCTTTCGGTGGCCTCGGCTTTAAGCATTTCCAGAATGACCTTTTCAGGAGTTGACCGGTTTTTCCGTCCATTGGACAGCGCTTCATCATAAACGGACTGCATGCCCCGTAATTTCAGTTTTCCCATAAGCTCCATGATCTCATTGCGCAACATGGCATTCCCCCCTCATTAAAGATTCATACCGTCGGCAATCGGCTATGGGTTCCTGCTTCAGAATCAGGTGGGGAGGAATGCCTACATCCGCGGCAAAGTCCTTTTCCTGACTCCTGTTGAGAAGATTGATAACGACCTCCTTACTCACAGCTCGCATTTTCAAGGCTTCTTGGCATGCCCTGTCAACGGCTTCAAGACCGTAAAAAGGAACGGCATTAAGAATGGCTACAAATTGACGGTCCCAGTCGGTAAAACGGTTCTGCAACCCGTTGAGGACGTTTCCCATGCCCGTGGGTAAATCCCAGTCTTTGAAAGGAGCTCCGTTGCGTAATGCGCCGGGTTTCCGTTCAAGGGCAGAAACATAATGCCATGGATTAAAAACCGTTTTATTTCTCCAAAGTGCCTCTCGTGCTCTCCTACGACACGGCCATCACTGACGATCACTATTCGATCGGCATATACTCTTATTTGCACGATTCTACCGATCTGGCTGCAATCAACACTGTACCGGTTACGATCATACGTCACCAATGAACTGGATGTAACTCTGGCAGGACGTTCCCCATACCCGTCGAAAGGGGGAGGCAGACTGATCATGCATGGCTTCTCTTCTTCGTACGTCTCCCAAACTGTCTTATCGGAAAAAGTTGGATGCTTATGGCTCTTTGCCCAGTTGATACATTGTGCTTTTAATGTATCGTTGAGCTCCCTGAAGTCTCTGACCTTGATCTTGGGAGTGAAAAATCTCCTTCTGACCAAGCCTACCTGGTTTTCAACTTGACCCTTTTCCCAGCCTGCACCCGGTGTGCAGCTTACAGGTTCAAAAAGATAATGAGAGCTGATCTGCGCGAAACGGCTGTTAAAGTTCCTCTCTTTTCCGCCGATGATCTTGTTAACAACCGTTTTGAGGTTGTCATAGATGCCTTTCCTGCACACACCTCCGAAAAACTCAAAAGCCTTTATATGGGCATCAAAAACCATCTCCTGCGTTTCTCTGGGGTAGGCTATGCAAAGAAAATAGCGGCTGTAACATAACCGCAAATGGGCAACCTTTACCTTTAAACTTGTCCCGCCTATCTCTACCCATTCATGGCTCCAGTCAAACTGAAATGCTTCCCCCGGTTCAAAGCTCAACGGTATATATACACCTCCCGTTGAGATCTTCCGCTCATTGCGCCATCGCTGAACATAACGCCTGACACTGTCATAGCCACCCCCATAACCGTTCAGTTGGATATCCTCAAAAAGAATCTGTGCCGTTCTCCTTAGTCTTCTCGGCAGTTTCTCATCCTCATCCAGTTTACCGTCGAGCATTTCTATAAACGGCCCCAGCTTTGGCATTGGCTGTTTCCGGCGCTCGTACTGAAAAAGAGTCTCTCCACTCCTGATGGCTCTTCTGACTGTGTTCCTTGATAAATGAAGATCTTTCGACGTCTGACGAATCGATTTGCCGTCTCTATGTACCGATAACCGTATCTTCCGAATAGTTTCCACCGTGAGCATCCCTTTCTGCCTCCTTCTCCCGTATTTATTACAGAATAGAAGGCTTCCAGGACTGGGTCAATTTTGAATGCCGATTTTGCCTACTGGTGGGTCATTATTGCATGCCGATTCACAGCTATTCAAGACATTCTTAAAAAATACGAAAAGCACGCAAAAAAATAAGTCTTAAAAAGAAGCTTTTATAATGAGTGGAAATATCAATTGAAGGGTTCTTTTATTTAAGGATCGGTTTAGATTGGTCTTTAAATCGTTTTAGGTCAAAATACATTATACGAGTATCTTTATTTTTATCATTATTCCAAAGAAACTGAAATCCGTTTTTTTGATAAAAACTAATGGTTACTTCACTATTATAAGAATCAACAGTTATAAATCGGCATCCTGTCCTATTATGTGTTAAAAAAAATTCTTTCGTCATATTCAATAAATATGATCCTATGTGATTTCTCTGATAATCTTTATGCACTCCAAGTCTACCAATTTTAACAGCGGGAAAAGCATTGTAATGACTTAATTTATATGGCATGTGTTTTTTTATATCTTTCCAAAAATCCTTTTTTTCTACCTTTTTTTCTTCGTGCGTGATTGGAATGTGATCATTTAGGAAACTAATAAAGGCCACTGGATAAAATAATCTGTTCTTTGTGGCCTCAATTGGTTGAAAGTAATATGTCTCTGCGAGCAAATGTTCCTTGTGATATATGGCATCTTCCTTAAAGAATTCATTTAGGTCGTCTACGCCGCAATCAAAAAAAATGGCTCTCTTGAAATCCTTATTGCTTTCCAAGCGAGCCAAAATAAATTTATCAGATTTTATTTTATTTCTTGTTTTTGTGGGCATCTGCCATTATTTTTTTTATGGCCTTATTTAAACGCGGAGTCGCAACGGCTCCCATTGGTTTACGTAAATCTTTTTCTATTCTTCTCAGAAAAAAAGAGCTTGCTTTAACATCCAACTTAGGTGTTGGTGCAATTGGTAATGCCATTGTCTTTTTCTCCTTTCTTAATTACTTTGCATTTAATAAGACCGTAAAATAACTTTTTACGAATAAACTATGTTTGTATGTTTTTGTGTATTATACCATGCATGTCAAGTTTTTTCTTAATGAAAATAAATTATTTATTTATGATGTATAAAAAACAGTTTATTTATTGTTTCATGTAGTATTTTATCGGCACGGTATCGGCACGGTTTTAAAAAGTTAAGTAATTGATATTAAAGGATATGATGGCGGAAGTGCATGGGAATCGAACCCACCTGAGACGGTTTTAGCGCCCCACACCGAATTTGAAGTCCGGGAGGCCCACCAGTGACCTTGGCACTTCCGTGGGGGAATTTATCTGCAAAATGGCAACGTGTCAACATGCAAAAAAGTCGGCCAGTATTTTTTAATGTCAGTTTTGTCCGCTGAACTGATAGACCTTGACAAGAAAAAGCGGTCTCCCTATACTTTCAGCATTCGCACATCGATGAGCATGACGTGTTTCTCACGTTATCTTTATATATTCGCCATCCTGACGAAGAGAGGTCGAGATATGAGTAATGTTTTGATGACCGGAGCCACCGGATTCATCGGTCACTATGTGGTAAAAGCCAGTCTGAAGAATGGCAATAATGTTCGCGCGCTGGTGCTGCCGGACGACACGGGCGCGGCTGCGCCGAAAATATTTGCCGGGCGGTTGTTGACGCGAATGTTTCCCGCCTGGTGGATATCAGTACCTGCGATGTGTTCGGTACGGACGAGTCGAAAATGATGGATGAAAATATACCGTTGCAATATTGGGGCGAACCTTACGCCGATTCCAAGATAGACGCCGAAAAGGTTATGCGCAGGTATTATAAGGAAAAGGGATTGCCCCTGACTATGGTTTATCCTCTTTGGGTGTATGGTGAAGGCGACCAGACCTTTGTGCCTCTGCTTGCCGATGCGATTATCAAAAGGGAACTACTTTTTTGGCGTGAAGGGGCTATTATTTGGCCTACCTATATCGATAATCTCGTTGATTTTCTAATGCTGATTGCCGAAGATGAAAGAGCTATCGGAAACGGTTACCTCGTGCACGATGGTGAGTTAACAACACTGGAACTGGAGGAGTTCTGCGCCGGAATTGCCAAAGCGTTGGGCATACCGCCCGTAAAAACACACATTCCGTATTGGTCAGCAATGACCGCGGCCAGATTCATGGAGTTCACATGAAAGTTGTTTCGTATCCGAATGCGTATTTTGCTTACTACCTATACGGTTACTAACCTTGGTTCGAGATTCAGATTTTCCATTGAAAAAGCTGAGCGGGAATTGGGCTGGAAACCACGCATTAGCTACTCGGAAGGATTTCGAAAGACTATGAAATGGCTTGAGACCTTGGAACTTCGCTCAAGAAGAAATAAAGATAGACGGAGATGAAAGATTTCAAGAATAAATTGGTTTACATAACCGGCGGTTCATCAGGTATCGGCCTGGCGACTGCCAAGTTAATGGCGGCAGAAGGTGCCAGTGTTGTTATCTTTGGCAGACGTCAACAGCTTTTGGACGAAGCCATAAAACAAGTACAAATCTGTGGCGTGTATTCGGGACAGAAATTTGCCGGAAGGTCCATGGATGTTTCCAAAAGAGACAGCGTCGAGACCGTGCTTTCATCGGTACTGGCTGAATTCGGGGTGCCTGATGTGCTGGTTAATTGTGCGGGTAGGGCCTATCCTCGGTATTTTGAAAATATAAACTATCAGCAGTTTGATGATACCATGAAGACAAATTTTTATGGAATATGGAATACATGTTCGATTCTTGTGCCGTACATGAAGACTAAAGGTGGTACAATCGTCAATGTTGCTTCCATGGCTGGTTTTCTGGGTGTTTTCGGTTATTGCGATTATGCGGCATCAAAATTCGCCGTTGTGGGATTTTCAGAAACTCTGAAAAGCGAGCTTAAGAAATATAACATCTCTGTTCAGGTGCTGTGTCCTCCTGATACAGATACACAGGGTTTTGCCGCTGAAAACGTTACAAAACCCATGGAAACCAGGGTGATCTCGGCCAGCGCCAAACTCATGAGCAGTGATCGGGTTGCCCAGGAGCTTGTTTCCGGTATTAGGAAAAATACTTTTATGATAATTCCGGGTTTTGAAGGCAAGATTACTTATTTCCTGAAGAGGTATATGCCTTTTGTAATTGATATGTTTATGAATGCGGCCATAAACAAGGCGCAAAAGAAATAAGCTGATACACGACTGAACAAGTTGGAATCTTATTGGAAGAGGTTAAAAATGATTCAGAGAAAAGGACTCAAAACGATCGCGATATTTGAAATGCTGACTGGTTTGGGATTGATACTTTTCTGGATAGGATTTTTTACCATAGGCCTTGCGCCGGAAAATCCTCCGCAATGCTATTTTGCTTATGAAAATTCTTTTCCCTTGCCCGATATTATCCTGGCGATCGCCTTGCTTGTCTCGGGAATGCTTCTTTTGAGAAACAGGAAATCGGGAAAGAATTTTTCTCTCGTCTGTGCCGGCGGTCTTGTGTTTTTAGGTCTTCTTGATTTCAGCTTCAATATTCAAAACAGCATATATATGATTTCAACAGGAGATCTTTTTATAAACGCTTTTATCAATATCTGGTGTGTCGGTTTTGGTGCTGCTATGGCTGTGTTTCTACGCGGAAACCTTCTCGCGTAAATGAACCCCTTTTCTTCTGCCTGCATTTTTGTCGTCTATATTTGAAGCGATTCTGACCAGGACAAAGAATCATCCAGCAACTGAACAGTCACCCACTCACCTTTTTTGATTTGGGTCTGATTTTCTCCCATGACAATCAGACCGTTGGCGGCGACCATTGATTTCAAAATGCCGGAACCTTGATTCCCTGTTGTGGTTGCGATGTATTTATTTTTTTCTTTTCTGACGACAGCACGTATAAAATGTTTAAAGCCCGCTTTCTTTTGAATTTCCTCATTGCAAATTGCCTTTATATTTTGGCGAAAAATTTTTGTATGTCCTTGCATTTTTAAAAGTGAAGGGCGAACAAACTGTTCAAAAGAAACCATGACGGATACAGGATTGCCCGGAAGGCCGAACAAGGGGATACCTTCAATAGTACCGAAAGCCAGCGGTTTACCCGGACGCATGGCTACCTGCCAAAAATGCATGGCATTGCCGATTTCTCCCATGATATTTTTCACAAAATCAAAATCGCCGACGGAAACACCACCCGAGGAAAGAATCAAATCGGCGTGCAAAGCTGTTTTAAATTTCTCCTGCAAGTCAGTTCTTTTATCTTTGGAAATTCCCAGCATTATGGGAATTGCACCGCATTCCATTACGAGTGCTGCCAGTGAATAGCTGTTGCTGTTGACGATTTTACCCGGCGGAGGAGCAATTTCGATATCCACAAGTTCATCGCCGGTGGATATAATCGCCACACGGGGCTTTTGATAAACACTGATAAAAGCTTTGCCCAAAGCGGCAAGCATTCCGATATCGGCTGAATGCAGAAAACTCCCTTTTTTGATGACAAGTTCTCCCTTGCGTACATCTTCACCGGCAAAACGAATATTTTCTCCTTTCTTTGCTGAAGTATAGATGACGACAGTCCTGCCGTTTTTCAATGTGTCTTCCTGGCGGATAACTGAATCCGCGCCTTCAGGGATAACCGCGCCGGTCATAATTCTGGATGCTTCGCCTTTTTTTATTTTTTTCAGGGCAACTTTACCCGCAGGTATATCTTCGATGATTTTCAGTCTTAAAGGTTTATTTTTTGTAGCACCTTTAGTATCTGTATAGCGTACAGCGTAGCCGTCCATTGCCGAATTATTGGCAGAAGGAATATTGCGCGGAGCGAGAATGTTTTCACCAATTACCCGTCCCAGCGCTTCCAAAATATTTATCTTTTCCAGACCCAGCGGTTGGAAGTTAGCCAGAATTGTTTTTAGCGCCTTTTCTACAGGAATCATTTCTATTCTCCATTTGAGTTTGTGAGTTTGTGCGGCAGTTTATCAAAGATGAAAAGGTTGTCAATAAATAAAGAATGATTGTTTATGCCGCGCAATTTTTACATTGAATTATCCGGAAAAGAAGACTAGAAAACATAAAAATATACCCATTCTGGATTAAAGTGCCGTTTTTGATTCAGAATGGGTTTTGGTGTTGTTAAAAAAAGTTTGAGATGTAACCGGTGCGGAAAATTATCACAAAGAAAAGCAGAGAAGATATCAAGCCGTTGCGTAATCTTCTGGAGCAAATTGATAAAGGTTCAGCAAAAAATGAGGTTAGCGGACTTAATGGAGCGGCTCGTTCCTTTCTCGTATCTCTTCTTTTTGAAAGGTTGGACAAGCCCCTGCTTGTTGTGTGTCCTGAAGAAAAGGAAGCAGCAGCCTTCTCACAAAATCTATCTCTCTTTTTGGGTGAAGGATACGTATCTTATTACCCTTCGCTCGATTTTTTGACTATTGATATGTTCGCCCTGCAGAGGGAAGAAGAATTGACGCGACTGGAGACACTGGCCAATTTACAGATGAACAGCAAAACAATTGTTGTCACTTCTGTAGTTGCCTTGTTGCAGAAAGTGATGGCTGTTTCCGAATTCAGCAAGTGTCTGCAAATAGTTTCTGTAGGCGATAATCTGGACAGAGATGAATTTTGCACCAGGCTTATTTCCGGAGGCTATAAAAGAGAAAGTCTTGTGGAAGAAAAGGGAGAATTCAGTGTCCGGGGAAATATTATTGATATTTTCCCTCCCGCCGAAAAAAATCCGGTACGTCTAGAAATGTTCGGCGATGAAATAGAATCTATCAGAATTTTTAACGCTTCCTCTCAGCGCTCGATGAGAACATCGTCTGCCTTTGTTGTGTCAGCGGCTGGTGAAACAATAATCAATCCGTCAACGCTGGATCTGGCTGTTCGCAACATCAAGCGCCGTTGCGACGAGCTTTCACTTTCCCGCGAGACCCGTAACCGTCTTGTTGCTACTCTGAAAAATGGTTTGACCAATTCCATCAATCCGATATTTTTACCATTGTTTTACGAGTCATACGATGATGACAAGGGGCTTTCGTGCGATAAATTGTCTAGTCTTTTTGATTATCTTTCCAAGAATACTTTGGTGATAGTTGATGATCCATTAGCCGTAAATCAGGCTATTCAAAGCGCGGAACTCGCCATTGACAAAACACTGTTTAAAACGAAAAATGCCGGGAAATTTTATCTGGAAAAAGAGAATACCTATGTTCATCCTGAAGGTATATCTTCTGGTCTGGAAAAATTTACACAGGTTTTTCTGGAAGGGCTCTGTCTGGAAGGCGAAAAAAATGAAGCAGCAGCAATTGCGTTTGAAACTTATCGGTACCCTTGTGCTGGAGAACCCTTTACCGGTGAGATTAAAGAAGATACTTTCTTACGGTTGGCCGTGGAGAAAATAAAATCGTGGCTGTCAGAGGACATGCTGGTTATTTTCTTTTGCCCGACGCAGGAGGATGTTCAACGGATGAAACATTTGTTTTCGTCCTACGATTTGCCGGCACAGACTTCCTCCACAAAAGAAGCCGTTTTAGAAATCGTTGACAGATGGAATGGAAATTCTCATCTGATTTTAGGTGAGGGTGAGATTTCTGCCAGTTTTATTATACCGGCAATGAAGATTGCTTTTTTAAGTGAAGAAGAAATATTTGTCAAAAAAGTTCCCCGCCGTCGCCTTAGATCAGTGCGGGAAGGTTACTTCATTAAATCGTTTGGCGATTTAAAAGAAGGAGACTTTGTCGTTCATACTGATTTTGGTATCGGCATTTATCGCGGATTGAAAAAAATTACTGTAAGAAAAATCGAAAATGATTTTTTAATTATTGAGTATTTGGACAACGATAAACTCTACATTCCGGTCAATTCTCTGGAAAAAATTCAACACTATCTGTCTCCTGATGGTTACGTGCCGAAAATTTACAAAATGGGCGGACACTCGTGGGAAGCGGTGAAAGAAAAGGTTAAAAAATCGGTGCGGGAATATGCTGAGGAATTGGTCTCCATTTATGCCGCCCGCCAGGCACTGGAAAGAAAATCATTTTCTCCACAGGATCGTTTTTATGAAGAATTCTGCTCCACTTTTGAATTTGAAGAAACACCGGATCAGGTCAAAGCAATTGAAGATATTCATATGGATATGGATGATTGCAAGACTATGGACAGGTTGATTTGCGGTGACGCCGGTTTCGGCAAAACGGAAGTTGCCATTCGTTCATCTTTCCGGGCTGTCATGGACGGCAAGCAGGTTGCTTTCTTGGTGCCCACGACTATTCTGGCGGAACAGCACTATCAGACTTTTTCCCGCCGTTTCCGGGATTTTCCCGTTCGCGTGGAAGTGTTAAACCGTTTTAAAAGCGCAGCTGAGCAAAAGAAAATAGTGGAAGAGATAAAAAATCAAAAGGTGGATATTCTTGTGGGAACGCATCGTCTTCTGCAAAAGGATGTTGAATTCAAGGATTTGGGACTGATAATAATTGACGAGGAACATCGTTTCGGTGTTTCACATAAGGAAAAGTTAAAAAAGATACGCACGCTTGTTGATGTGCTGGCACTGTCGGCGACACCGATTCCACGCACGCTTCATCTGTCGCTTATCGGAATCAGGGATTTATCCATTATTAATACTCCGCCGGAAGACAGGGTTTCCATAAAAACTTACGTGTTGGAATTCGATGAAGACGCTATCAAGACCGCCATAGAGCAGGAACTGGCGCGCCAGGGGCAGCTATTTTTTGTTCATGACCGTGTACGTTCGATATATTCGATTGCCCGTATGGTGCAGAGTCTTGTGCCGCAGGCGCGGGTCGGGGTCGTCCATGGTCAGATGAAAGCTGTGGAAATTGAAAAAGCAATGGCTGAATTTATCCGGCAGGAATGTGATGTTCTTGTCTGTACTTCTATTATTGGTTCCGGTCTGGATATTCCGATGGCTAATACAATCATTATTAACCGCGCCGAGAAATTCGGATTGGCACAGCTCTATCAGATAAGAGGCCGCGTCGGGCGTTCTAACCGCGAAGCATTTGCGTATCTTTTGTTACCTAAGGGGGCGATGCTTTCCCGCGAAGCAATAAAGAGACTGCAGGTAATTAAAGAATTGTCCGAACCGGGCTCCGGCTTCCGGATAGCATATAATGATCTGGAAATTCGCGGCGGCGGGAATCTGCTGGGTATTTCCCAATCCGGACACATTTCCTCGGTCGGTTATGAACTTTATACCGAATTGATGGAAAAAACTATTCGGGAAATCAAGGGGGAGAAGACAGAGGAGGAGGAATTAATTCCGGAAATCAAGCTGGGAATATCGGCTTTTATTCCAGAAGAATATATACAGGATGTTCATCAGCGGCTGGTTTTATATAAAAGGATATCTCTGGCGGCAAATGATGAAGAAATTAACGGTATAAAAAATGAACTTTGTGACTGTTACGGAGAAATACCCCGAAGCGTGGAAAATCTATTGCATATAATTAGCATAAGGAATTATCTCAAGCCGTTGAAAAGTAAAAAGATGGGTTACGACGGTAAATATTTCTATATATTCTTTCGTGATAATTCTCCAGTTGACCCGGCGAAGATAGTTGCTCTTTATCATAAGAAAATTAAGGAATTACGTTTTACACCGGATTATAAGTTGTTTTTTTCTGCTCCCTCTCTCTCTGAAAAAGAAATACTTGTACAGGCAGATTTATTGCTAAAGATGCTTGCCCAATAATCTCAAGCAAGATATAGTAAAACATTATGAGTAATACAAATCTAAGTTTCCATATTTTTTCTTCAGCAGGTGAATCAAGAAGGCCCTTGCTTGTTCGTTGTGGTTTTATATTTCTGCTTTTGTTATGTTTAATTGTCGCCTGCGACAAAATTAACATTTTCTTCCGTCCGTATGTTGCAACAGTTAATGGTGTCAAGATTTATCTTGATGATTATCAGGATGTTCTGGATAGAAAAATTAATATGGTGCCTAAAGATTTTTTAGATCAACCTGATTACATGAAAAAATTCGAGGAAGAAGTATTGGATAGTATTATTACTGAAAAAATAATGTATCTGCGTGCACAGGAACTTAATATATCTGTGAGCAATGCCGAACTGGAGGATAGAATTGAAGAAATAAAAAAAGATTACGGAGAAGATTTTACAAGCTTATTTGCCAGGGGAAATATAAATTATGAAAATTGGAAAAAAGAATTTAAAAATGAAATTCTTTTGCAGAAACTCGTGGAAAAGGATGTTAATGCCAGGATTAAAATATCAGAGGATGAAATAAAAAATTATTTTAAAGAACACCGTAGCAGCTATAAAAGTGATTCAAGGGTAAGGGTCTCACAAATAGTTGTTAAAGATATGCCGACAGCTGAAAAGGCAATGGAAAGATTGAAATCGGGGGAAGAATTTGCCAAAGTGGCTGCAGATATGTCTATCGGTCCGGAGGCTTCCAATGGCGGAAATCTAGGGTTTATTGCAAAATTAGTAATGCCGGAGCCATTAGATAAAACAATTTTTGAAATGCCGGTTAATGAAATAAGTTCGATAGTGCAGAGTTCCTATGGATTTCATATTTTTAAGGTTATGGAAAAGCAAGCAGCAAGAGACAGAGAATTAGCGGATGTCAGAGAAGACGTCATTGCCGATATCCGTATGCAAAAAGAAGAATCAGCCTTTGTAGAATGGCTGGAGGAATTAAAGAAAAAAGCAGTTATCAAGAAAGAAACGAATATAAAAGTAAAAATACCGAATAAATAAGATCGGAAAGTTGAGGAAAACCGTGAAGTTTAACAAAGAATTGAAATTTGTTTTGTTTGTTCTGATGTTCCTGTCTCTTCCGGTTCATGCTGAAGTGATTGATAGAATTGTTGCTGTAGTTAATGATGAAATTGTAACGCTTCATGATCTCAACGAAGCATTTGAACCTTATCTGAAAAAAATTGAAAATACTTATCAAGGTAAAAATAAAGAGGTCTTTATAGAACAGTCCAAGGAATCTTTTCTCCAGGGACTTGTCGATAATATTCTCATTGAACAGGAAGCGAAAAAAACCGGGATCAGCGTTACTGTCAAGGAAGAAGATGTTATGGCAGTTATTCAGGATATGTTAGATAAACAAAATTTAAGCCTACAGGATTTTCTGAAAAATCTTGCTGTTGAAGGCAGCTCTATAGAGGATGTAAAAAAAGACATAAGATCCCAAATAGTTCGCATGCGCCTGTTAAGACGGGAAGTAAAGGACAAAATAATTGTCAGCGATGCTGAAATAGGAGAATATTACAACAAACACCGTAATGAATATGAAGGCAAAGAAAGTGTACGGATAAAACAGCTTTTACTGAAACTGCCTCCTAATGCTGATGAAACAGTAAAAATGAAACTGAAAAATGAGGCTCTTCATTTACGTGAGCGGATAATGAAAGGAGAATCTTTTGATTTGCTGATTGCTAAATATTCCCAGGGGCCGGTTGCAGCTCAAGGCGGTGATGTTGGTTTTATTAAGAAAGGAACAATTATTCCGGAAGTAGAAGCAGTGGCCTTCAGTCTTTCCCTGGAACAGGTGAGCGAGGTAATTGAATCCAGTCTTGGATTTCATATAATCAATGTAATAGATAAGAAGGGTGCTGGATTAAAGCCGATTGCATTAGTAAGGGAAGAAATAAAGGCAAAAATTGAAGACGAAAAGTTGGATAAAAAATTTAAGGAATGGATTTCTTCTATCCGGGATAAGTCCCACATTGAAATAAAACTGTAGAAAAAATGGACGCTATCAAAATAAGAGGCGCCGCTCAGCATAATTTAAAAAATGTAAGTTTAAATATACCTCGAGATAAGTTTGTTATTATCACTGGGGTGAGCGGTTCCGGCAAGTCTTCTCTGGCTTTCGACACCATTTACGCAGAAGGACAGAGGAGGTATGTGGAGTCTCTTTCCACTTATGCCCGTCAGTTTATCGGACAAATGGATAAGCCGAATGTTGAATCAATAGAAGGCTTATCGCCTGCCATAGCCATCGAACAACGCACGGCCAGTCATAATCCGCGCTCCACGGTGGGAACAGTCACCGAAATTTACGATTACTTCCGTCTGCTTTACACTGCCATAGGTGTTTGTCATTGCTACCATTGCGGCCGGGAAATAAAATCACAGACAATTGACGGTATCCTGGAAAGCATTCTTTCTCTTCCCGATAATACGTTTTTCAGTGTTTTGGCTCCCCTTGTCAGGGGGAAAAAGGGAGAATTTCAAAAGGAACTGAAAAAACTTCAGAAGGAAGGATTTGCGCGGGTCCGGATTGACGGAGAAATCAGGGATCTGGCGGAAGATATTGTTTTGAAAAAAAACAAGCGTCACGACATTGACCTTGTCGTTGACCGCCTTGTTTTAAAAGAAGGCGTCCGAAAAAGATTGCGTGATTCTTTGGAAATAGCAATAAGCCGATCGGAAGGACTTGTGCGCATATTTACCGCAAGCGGCAAAGAACTGCTGTTCAGTGAAAAATATGCTTGTCCCGACTGTGGAATTAGCATTCCAGCACTTACTCCCCGCATGTTTTCCTTCAACAGTCCTTACGGGGCTTGTCCTGACTGCAACGGACTCGGCTCTTCCATGCGTTTTGCAGAGTATCTGGTTGTTCCTGATTCAGGCTTGTCACTACGGGATGGGGCAATTGCACCTTGGGCCGGACGAAGCTCTCTTTATTATCACAGTATGTTGGATGCTCTGAGCATTCATTACGGCTTTGATGTCAATACGCCTTTTAATAAACTGCCGGAAAAGATTCAGAAAGTTCTTCTTTACGGATCGAACAATGAGAACATTAAATTCTACCATGATCGTGCGAACAAAAGATATTTCACCCACCGTCCTTTTGAAGGAGTTATAAAGCAACTGACGCGCCGCTGGCAGGAAACCACTTCGTCATCGGTGCGTAACGATTTGATGAGCTACATTGATTTGAGTGCCTGCAATACCTGTCAAGGCGCCCGTTTAAAAAAAGAAATGCTTGCCGTCACCGTGATGGACAAAAACATTTATGAACTCTGCAAAATGTCTATACGCGAATGCTACAATTTTTTTGAGCAGATGAATCTTTCGCCTCAGGAAAAAAATATTACCGAAAGAATAATTCGGGAAATTAAAAGCCGGCTTCAGTTTTTGCTGAATGTCGGCATGGATTATTTAAGTCTGGAAAGAACCACATCTTCTCTATCCGGAGGGGAAAGCCAGCGTATCCGGCTGGCCACGCAGATAGGCTCGGGACTGATGGGGGTGTTATATGTACTTGATGAGCCGACGATCGGACTGCATCAAAAGGATAATCTGCGTCTTATTGATACTTTAAAAAGACTGCGCGATATGGGAAATACGGTGCTGGTTGTGGAACACGACGCGGATATGATACGGGCCTGTGATCACATAGTGGATATAGGTCCGGGCGCGGGAACAGACGGCGGAGAAATAGTCTTTCAAGGAACTCCCTCTGAAATTATGAAAAATGATATTTCGCTCACGGGCAGATATTTGTCGGGCAAAGAATCCATAGCTATGCCTGACAAAAAACGTCCTGTTCCGGAAAGGTTTATTTTTTTGGAGGGAGCTACTGAGAATAATCTGAAGAATATTGATATAAAGATTCCAGTGGGAGTTTTTACGGCGGTGACGGGAGTTTCCGGCTCAGGCAAAAGCACGATGGTCATTGAAACTCTTTATAAAGTGCTAGCACGCCGTTTGAATCAATATAACGGATCAATGGGAAAAATCAAAAGGGTTGTGGATTTGGGAGATATTGAACGTGTAATAATGATTAATCAGCACCCCATAGGTCGAACTCCGCGATCTAATCCGGCAACCTACACGGGGGTATTTTCTTTCATTCGAGATTTATTTACTAATCTTCCCGAAGCGAGAATGCGCGGATATAAGCCGGGGCGCTTCAGTTTTAACGTGAAGGGCGGAAGATGTGAAGCCTGTGAAGGCAACGGTTTGATCAGAATAGAGATGCATTTTTTGCCTGATGTTTATGTGACCTGCGATGCCTGTCACGGCAAAAGATTTAATCAGGATACTCTTGATATCAAGTATAAGGATAAAAATATTGCCGATGTTCTCGATATGACAGTCAATCAGGCTCTCGTATTTTTTTCCAACATTCCTTCCATTAAATCTCATCTGCAATTGCTGGGCGATGTCGGTCTGGGATATATTCACCTGGGACAGTCGGCGACGACACTCTCCGGTGGTGAGGCTCAGAGAATAAAACTAGCTCGGGAACTGGGGAAAAAAGTAAACAGCAATACCCTTTATATTTTAGATGAACCTACAATAGGATTGCATTTCGCTGATATTCAGAAACTGCTTGATGTATTGATGCGCCTTGTAAATATGGGTAATACGATGGTTGTAATAGAACATAATCTGGATGTAATAAAATGCGCCGATTACATTATTGATCTTGGACCGGAAGGTGGCTCCGGAGGCGGCAGAATAATAGCTTCAGGTACTGCCGAAGGAGTGGCGCAGGACGAAAAATCGACAACAGGCCAATTTTTAAGGAAAGTTATTAATATTTGAAACTATTAAATTGGCTATTTTGGCAATATTTTTATAAGTATAATAAATTATTTGATAAAAGACACCTTGACATAATCAGCAAAATCGTTTTTAATAACAGGCAGATAGTAAAATATTTTGTAGCCATGTATATCTAAAAGGATTTTCAATTGTCTACGTGTTCAAATTATAAGCATTCCATATTGATTGTTGATGATGAAGAATCCATTCTTAATGCTTTTAAACGTATTTTAGCCGACGAGAATTATGATGTTCATGTTGCGGGAAATGGTTTGGAAGGTTTGGAAAAACTGCGCACGGCTACAAAACCATATTCTCTGATAATTTCCGATCAAAGAATGCCGGAGATGAATGGAGTTCAGTTTTTTGCTGAGGCCAAGAATATTTTTCCGGATGCTGTTCGTATACTTCTTACCGGTTATGCGGATTCCGATGCCATAATTGAAGCCATTAATAAAGGAGGGGTTCATCTTTATTTCACCAAGCCGTGGCATGAAGAGGAAATACTTCTTCATATTAAGCAGTCGCTTTCCAAAGTTGAAATATTGGCGGAAAATAAGCACCTGATGGAATTACTGAATGAAAAAAATAAGGAATTAACGGCTTTAAATAAGGAACTGGAAAAAAAGGCTCGGGATAAAACCGCCGATCTTTTAATTCAGACGGAAAAACTCAAAGAAAGTTATAAAAAGTCGCAAGTAATTCTGGATGGCATTGTCAAAACATTATCCAAGATTATAGAAACAAGGGATCCATATACATCTGGACACGAGGATCAGGTGGCGAAAATTGCCTGCAGGATTGCCCGGGAAATGAATTTGACTGAAGAGCAGGTTTCCTTTATTAATATTGCTGCCACTCTTCATGATATTGGAAAAATATCCGTTCCATCGGAAATATTAACCAAACCGAGTGTTTTAAGTGATCTCGAAAGAGAAATAATAAAAACACATTGTAAAGTTGCCAATGATGTTCTTAAAAACATCGATTTTCCATACCCGGTGGCAGAAATTATTTATCAGCATCATGAAAGAATAGACGGTTCGGGTTATCCGAGAGGCTTGAAGGGGAATCAGATTGCGCTGGAAGCCCGCATAATTGGTGTTGCCGATGTTATTGACGCGATGGCTTCTTACAGACCTTACCGGCCTGCACTGGGAGTGGAAGCGGCGCTTAATGAAATAATTAAATACAAAGGAATAACTTACGATCCCGCAGTTGTGGATGCTTGCTTGAGAGTTTATAAAAAGTCCGCGAAAGATTCAACGGAGGATAATCAACAATCAGTACATTGATAATTTACCCTTTAATTACTTGAAATAAAGAAATAACCACAAGTAATTTTCAGATTTAAGTTTTTATCATTTTCTCTCGCCGAAAATTGCTCTGCCAATACGCACAATAGTTGCGCCTTCTTCGATAGCTACTTCAAAATCGTCAGTCATTCCCATGGAAAGGTTTTCCATCTGAATGCCGGGAATTCCCTCATTAATGATATTTTGCTGAAGATTTCTAAGCTCGGCAAAATAGGGACGGGAATTTTCGGGATTTTCGGAATAAGGTGCCATCGTCATCAGTCCTTTCACGGAAAGATTTTCAAGAGCGGAAATATCTCTAATCAGATTGGCAGCATGGATGGGTGCTATGCCGAATTTTGTTTTTTCACCGCTTATATTTATTTCAATCAAAATATTTATTTTTCGATTGATTAGGCCTGCCCTTTTGTTTATTTCCTGGGCCAGTTCCAGGCGATCAACGGAATGAATGTATTTAAAGAGATTTACGGCATATTTCGCCTTATTTGTTTGCAGATGTCCTATCATGTGCCATTCGACAAGCTTTTCTATGGAGTTGATTTTTTCTTTTGCTTCCTGAATGTAGTTCTCTCCAAAGGCTGTAATGCCCGCGTTGATTGCCTGTTCAACGGCGAAAGATGAGAAGGTTTTGGACACGGCTAAAAGCTTGATGGAATCGGGGAGACGATTGCATCTTGCTGCGGCAGCTGCTATTCTCTGCCTGATTTTATCGATGTTGGCGGCTATATTTGCTTCCATAAAGCTTACTCCGTTAGAAATTCCTGTCTAAGCTACGAGGCTTAACAAAACTTTATTGCTTTAAATTCTTTTAGCGTTTCCACAACTTCACAAAGCGGCAGTCCGATTACGTTTGTATATGACCCCCTAATTGATTGGATAAAATATGAGCCTTTCCCCTGGATGGCGTATCCGCCGGCTTTATCGTATGGTTCATTACAGTTGATATACCAGTTCATTTCGTCAGGACTTATTTTTTTAAAACGCACAGCGGATTGAATAACTTTTGTTTTGCGAACATCCAACCCTATATGAATAATTGTAAAACCTGTAAAAACTTTATGTTCACGTCCGCTCAATCTGTTCAGCATCTGCTTTGCCTGTGTCTTATTTGCCGGTTTACCTAAAATAAATCCATCAATAACAACAATAGTATCCGCTCCTAAAACCCATGCATGTTGATATTTTTCGGCAACAGCCATTGCTTTATTATAGGAAAGCCTTCGTACATGCCGGGATGGACTCTCCCCCGTGAGATAGTCTTCATTGACGTGAGCAGGAATTATTTTAAAATTTAATCCTGTTGACTGAATAATTTTCCGTCGGCGCGGTGATGCGGAGGCCAAAATTATTGAAACATTGGAAGTAATAGACATATTTCTTTATATATCCGAAATCAAATTTTTTTGTTTCTATCACAGATTTAATATTGTCTGTCAATTGTAAATTATAATTGCATTCAAAGGGTGATCGGCGTTATTATGTAAATAAAAATATGCAAAGAGATTGCTGATGAAAAAGATATTTGTCTTGTTTTCTGTCATGATTTTTTTAGTGGTTTTTTCCGGTGTGGCCGCTGCTGAAGAAAAAATTGTTCAGCTGAATATACCGGGTTGTGCCGCCTGAGGGGCTAAAAGCAGGATAGGTTCTATCCTGAAAGACATTAAAGGAGTTAAAAAATATCAATTCGAAAAAGAATATCTGCTGGTGATAACTTTTGACGATGAAATTACAGATCTTAATATTATAATTGATAAACTTAGTAAAAAGGGAAATAAAATAAAAGGCAAACCAGTTTATCTGAAATAGAGCTACAGATATTTCTTCAGTTTATCACTGGTTAACTTTTCGACAATTTTTTTTACATCCTGTGAGCATCCTTTTTTACATATCAGCAGAGAATCTTTTGTTTCGACTATTATTAAATCTTTTACACCGATAAGTGCAGTCAGTTTTTGGGGATTGTAAATAAGAGAACCTTCTGAGTTTTCGATAATTATCCGGCTTCCAGCTACTGCAGCATTTCCGTTGACATCTTCAGGCAATATTTCCCAAAGGGTATCCCAGCTGCCTACATCACTCCAGCCAAAATCTCCCCGGAGCATGAAAACTTTATTTGCTTTTTCCATGACACCATAGTCAATGGAAACAGATGAGAATTTTCTGTAGACACGCGTCAGTACTGTTTCTTTTTCAGGCGAGCCCAGCACATCTTTTATTTTCATCAGTCCCGAGTATAAATCAGGCAGAAAGCGGCTGATTTCTTTCAATATGACCGAGGCTTTCCAGATAAAAATACCACTATTCCAATAAAAATTGCCGCTTTGAACGAATTCGGTCGCTTTCGGAAAATCAGGTTTTTCACGGATAGACTTCACGTTAAATACTTCTTCATTGTCTATTTTTTTATATAAGGTTGCCAACTCTATGTATCCAAAACCTGTTTGAACACTGGAAGGTTTGATACCAATTGTTACCAGCCCGTCTTCTTCTGAAGCTGTTTTTACGGCTTTTCTGATGATATCAATATATCTTTTGGGATCAGTAACAGCATGATCGGCAGGCAAGACGACCATAATGTCGTCATGATTTTTTTTGCAAACGTGCAGCGCGGCTAGTCCTATACAGGCCGCGGTGTTCTTGCCTTCCGGTTCGATAATAATATTTCGGGAGGGAATTTCCGGAAGCTGTTTAACTAAAGCGCCGGCATGTTTTTTCCCGGTCACCACCAGAATGTTTTCCGGAGGAATCAGTGTTTTTATGCGTTCAGCAGTTTCCTGAATAAGCGTTTTTTCGCCTATTATATTAAGTAGGTGTTTTGGTTTTTTTTCTCTACTACGGGGCCAGAATCGAGCACCTTTACCACCGGCCATTATTACTGCAAACATTTTTAAATCATCCCAGTTCGTTAATATAGTGAATACTTATAATATAATGCGCCTTGCAATTTCAAGCTGGAAAAGATAATTTATTGCCCGATGATCAAAGCAATATATCCGGAAATAAAACTGAAAAAGGGAAGGGAAGAAGCTGTTTTGCGCGGTCATCCCTGGATATTTTCCAGAGCAATAGCCTCGATTACAGGGAATCCTCAAGTAGGAGATGTCGTCTTAGTCAGGGATTTTTCAGGTAATAACGTGGCACTGGGTTTTTTTAATCCTGCAACCGACATAGCTTTTCGCGTTTTAACAAGAAAATGCGATGAAAATATATCCCAGTATTTCTGGCAGTCTCGTGTGCACGAAGCATGCAAATTAAGGCAGAAAATCATTGGCGAGCAAACAAACGCCTACCGTTTAATTAATGCCGAAGGAGATGGATTTCCGGGGCTTATTGTTGATGTCTATAATACTACACTGGTTGTTTCTGTTGCAACTGCCGGAATGGAAAAACAAAAAAATCATGTTTTAAACGCACTTATTTCCCAGTTAAAGCCGGCACGAATTTATGAATTAAGTGACAGCCATTCGCGCATGCTGGAAGGATTGGCGAAAAACAGCGGGCTTGTATTCGGTGAAAATATAAATAAGCCCGTGGAAATAATGGAAAACGGTTTAAGATTTGAAATTGATGTCGTTTCCGGCCAGAAAACAGGATTCTTCCTTGATCAGCGTGTCAACAGAGAAAAGGTGGGAGCTTTAAGCCGTGAAGCTAATGTATTGAATTGTTTTTCTTACACGGCGGCTTTTTCCGTTTATTGTGCAGAGGGCGGAGCCAAGAAAGTTATTTCTCTGGAAATATCCAAACCGGCCTGTATTGCTGCGCGGAAAAATTTGCATCTGAACTGGTTCTCCGTTGAAAATTATCCAGTAATAGAAACGGATGTTTTTAATTACTTGCGTGATACCCAGGAAAACTTCAATCTTATTATTCTTGATCCGCCGGCTTTTGCCAAAACAAAAAAAGATGTTAATAAGGCTTTAAAAGGTTACAAGGAAATTAATTTGCAGGCGATAAAACGTCTCACAAAAAGCGGAATGTTGGCCACTTTTTCCTGTTCTAATTTCGTGGAAGAAGATGTTTTTTGCAGGGTTGTTCTCGGGGCGGCTCGTGATGCCGGTGCTGATTTGCAACTTCTGTCGAAACTGGAAGCCGGACCGGATCATCCCACTTTGTTTGGTCATCCTGAAGGACGCTACCTTAAAGGATTATTGTTGGTTAAAAAAAGCTAAAAGTAATAGATTTTTAAGTAAAGAAAATGGATCAAATTTGCGCTAAATATCTGTTTATCCGGTTATGGATAAGGCGGGAAACCATTTTATTGCCGAGAGATCCGACAAATACGGAAACGCAGGTTAAATTTTTATCTAAATATTCCACTTTGATGACGGTTTTTTCTTCCTGAATAACCGCTTTAATAACTCCCGTGGAAATTTTTCGTTCCTTTTGAATGTCCGTTGCTTTCAGGTCAGCTATTGATTTTTCACTAGCCTTCCATACTAAATCAATATCATATTTATATTCACCTATAATATTCCCGTCCTGATAAAAAAACTTGCCATGGCTTATGCCGGCAACTTTTCCCCCTAAATTTATTGCCGCATTGCATCCTGTTAGAATAAGAGAAATTAAAAATATTAAAGATAGAAATTTGTTTTTCATGGATTTGCCCGCTAATTTTTTTTGAATATAGGGCAATGCTGATAATTTGTCAATGTGATTGATGAATATGATTGATGGATTCTGAAATGTTAGGAAATGCATCAATTGTCATGGTTCATTTTATTTTTTTGCACGCAGTTCCATTATTTCAGTTCTGGTCAGAATACTTTTGATCTCATCAACGTATTGGAGGATGTTTTCTCTGCCCCCTTCTTCGCGGTCAATAAGGGCAATGACCATTTGGACATTGAGTCCTGATTTGCGGGCTTGTTCAATGGCGGTAATAGTGGAATTGCCGGTTGTAATAACATCATCAATGATTGCTATTTTTTCACCGGGTGAAACATTTCCTTCAATGACACTTTTGGTGCCGTGATCTTTAATATCTTTTCTAACAATGAAAGATTTAATGGGTTTTCTTTTTTGAAAAGATATGACGGAAAGAGCATTGGCTATGGGATCGGCTCCCAGCGTCAGTCCTCCCGCAGCAGTAATATCTGTATCCTTAAGCATGTCAAAAATAATCGTACCGATGAGATTCATACCTTCCGGATCAAGCGTTGTTGTTTTGCAATTAAAGTAATAATTGCTTTTTTTGCCGGAAGCTAGTGTGAAGGGTGGATTTTCGCTGTATTGGAATGATTTCTCGATAATAATTTTGCCCAGTTTCTTTTTCATCTTGTCCATGGTCATTATTTCAGCCTCTGCCTGATATTTATGATTGGGAATTATTATGTAAAATAAATTTAATGGGCAGTTCCACCCATGCTGTAAAAGGATTTCCTGACTTTTTCGCCGGCTCGAATTTCCACGGTTTTACCGCCTGTATAGCTGATTGGTCCAGAATAGCGTATCCTGACGACCTCTGGATTTTTACTTCGCCTACCCGTCCGTCAGGCAAAATCTCCGCGGATACTAGGACAATACCTTCATATCCGCGAACACGGGCAATTTCCGGATATACGGGCGGAGAGTTTTCTTTATACAGAGGATAAGCGATTGCGGTGTTCGGGCTAGAATTGTTGCCTGTGGATTCGTTCTTGCTGTACCTATTTATATTATAATATTTTTCTTTAGTTTCTGTGGTACTACCATCTGAATTATTTTTTACTGATATATTGTTGTTGGACAAATTTGGTGTTGTTACTGTGGAAATTTGAATACTGTTCGGATCATGCACCGGTGTTTCCATGTTTTTCGGTTCTTCAGTGTTTCTTTTATAGAATGACGGTGTTTGATTTAACCCATTACTTTTAATTTCCGTACCGCTTTTCTCATTCTTTTTATCAAAAGTGATCCAGACCAGATTTATTCCGTTTAATTCCGTGGGGGAAACTGAATTAGGAGACAAACAAAATAGCAAAAAAATTCCTGCGGTAAAGTGAACAAGAAGGGAAAAAAAGATTGCCGTGCTTATTGGATGTTTTTCTTTTTCAGGCCTGATGAATTGCATTGTAAGCGAAATCATTTTTTAATTAAATTTTCGACTACTTTAACTGCCTCCACGCCATCTTTAGCAAATGACGCGCCGATTGACTTAGCATAGGCTTCGTTAACAACAGCTCCGCCGACAAGAAAACCGGTCTCAATTCCTTGCTGACGTGCCAGCGTTATGACATCTTTCATATTAACCATTGTTGTCGTCATTAGTGCGGAAAGGCCGATTACATCCGGTTTCTCTTTTCGGGCTGCGTTAACAATTACTTTATCGGATACATCTTTGCCCAGATCAATAACACGATAACCATAATTCCTCAAAAGCAGGGCGACAATGTTTTTTCCGATGTCATGAATGTCGCCTCGAATCGTAGCCATTAGGATTTTCCCTTTATCCACTTTTGCCGCTATTGCTAGATACGGATTCAGATAAGCCAGTGCTTTTTTCATTGTTTCCGCTGCCGCCATAAGCTGTGGTAAAAAGTATGTTTTTTTCTCATACAAATTGCCTACACGCACAATTGCCGGAATCATGATATCATCAACCAGTTGCGATGCTGTGCGGCCTGAGAGCATGGCTTCATCAACAAAGGCAATAATGCGTTCCTTGTCTCCTTCTACAATAGCTGCCGCCACTTTTTCTTCCGGTGAAGATGCTGTGGCAGAAACTGGTTCCTGTATCCCGGTCTGTTGTGAAAAATGATTAATAAAATTTAATGATGCCTTTTGCCTCGCTGTAAGAGCATCTCCTGCTTTTTTCACATTCATGAATTCAACATTTGCCGGATTGGCGATGGCCATCGTCAATCCGCAATATTGGGCCATTGCCAGAAAAGCGGCGTTGAGCCAGGAGCGGCCCGGCATACCGAAAGAAACATTGGAGAGTCCCAAAATGGTTTTGCACTTAAATTTGTTACTACACCAGTAGATGGTTGCAAGTGTTTCCCTGCCGGCATTGGCATCTGATGCAACCGCCATGGTTAATCCGTCAACGACAAAATCATCCTTGGTGAAACCGAATTTACGAGCTTTGCGAAAAATATTTTCAACGATTGTTTGGCGTTTCTTGGCAGTTTTGGGAAGTTCGCCACCTGTCAGAGGCAGCAAGATAAACATAGCTCCATATTTGGCGGTCAATGGCAGAAGTCTGGTTAATTTTTCTTTTTCTCCGGAGATGGAGTTAATCAGCATTCTACCCGGATAAATTCGTAGCGCAGTTTCAATAGTTTCGATCCGAGACGAATCTATAACCAGCGGCAAACGGCTGGAAGTTGATAAAAGTCCGACTACGTTTTTGATTGTTTGAATTTCATCAATACCGGGCTGGCCAACGTTGACATCCAGAAGAGAAGCTCCCTGCGCTTCCTGCTCCTGAGCCATTTGTCTGATAATGGACAATTTTCCTTCGATCAGTTCCTGTTGCAGTGCTTTTTTACCGGTGGGGTTAATTCTTTCGCCAACCAGATACAAGGGTTCATTTTCAAGGATTTCCAGGAAATTACGCGCCGAGCTCAGGGCGGAAATGGATCGTCGAAGCGGTAACACCGGTTTTCGGCGTTCCATAGCCCTGACCAATGCGCGAATATGTTCCGGTGTTGTTCCGCAGCAGCCGCCCAGCATGTTGGCTCCCGCTTTGGCCAGACCAATTCCAAAAGAAGTGAATGTTTTGGCATCCATTTCAAAGATGGTTTTTCCACCTTCAAGTCTGGGTATGCCGGCATTGGGTTTGGCCAGAAGTGGTACCTTAGCAAAGGGTTTCATCGTCTTGATAAAATCAATCATTTGTTCTGGGCCTACCGAACAATTGCAGCCGACAACATCAGCGCCTAGACTCTGCAGCGTAATTATTGCGCTTTGCGGAGGGGTTCCGCCCAGCGTGTGTCCGTCTTTTTCGTACGTCATGGACACAATGGTGAAAATA
This sequence comes from Syntrophaceae bacterium, assembly GCA_016927935.1. Taxonomy (GTDB): domain Bacteria; phylum Desulfobacterota; class Syntrophia; order Syntrophales; family Smithellaceae; genus Smithella. The sequence continues at coordinate 825 of JAFGLS010000220.1, read as the reverse complement.
TCGGCAATCTCTTTTACTGCCAGAAGTGCTGCGCGCACTTCCTGAATATCAATCATTGTTTCGATAACTATAAGATCACATCCGCCGTCAATCAATCCACGCGCCTGTTCTTTGAAGGTGTCAACTGCTTCTTCAAAAGCCAGAGAGCCGAAAGGCTCTATAAACAAACCGGTGGGTCCTATATCTCCGGCAATGAGAATATTTCTGTCACATGCTTTTTTAGCCAGTCGTACCAAATCGCGATTGATTTCATAAACACCTTTTTTTACACCGTATTGTTGGAGTTTTAAGCGATTTGCCCCGAAGGTGCAGGCATACACTATATGGGAACCGGCTTTTTGATAGGAGGCATGAATATCGCCGATTATTTTTGGATTTTCCAGGCACCAGATTTCAGGAGAAACTCCCGCCGGCAGGCCTTTTTTTTGTAATTCAGTGCCGGTAGCTCCATCCAGAATGATAATTTTCTTTGTCAAAAGGTTTTTTATTTTTAAAGTTTCAGCCATAATTATTTTCCGGAAGTCTTAAATATTATTTTACGACATTCTCATATCATTAATATTAATTTTTTTTATAATTTTTATTTTGAATTGTGAATGACTGTATTTGTAAAAATCGTTTTTGTTTATTTTATCCCAGAACATAACCTTTTTCGTGGAATAGTCTTAAACAGGCGTTTACGACATTTTCGTCATAAAGGATTCCCTTGTTTTTTTCAATTTCGGCCAAAGCCGCATCAACGCCTAATGAAGCGCGATAAGGACGGTGGGAAGCCATGGCCTCGACGACATCCGCCACGGCCAGAATGCGGGCCTCCATAAGAAT
>JAFGLS010000219.1 GCA_016927935.1 Syntrophaceae bacterium | reverse complement strand
TAATCATTTCAATAACATGCTCACCTTTTGCACCACAGATTAAACACTCTTTTTTATCTAAAAACATTTTAATATAGTTATTTTTTGTTAATTTTGAACGGGGTTCTGAATATCGTGAATACAATTTATTATATTCACTTCGCAAATTGTATATTTCCAGATTTATAAAGCTTTGATTCTTTAACAGTGTATCATATTCAATCCTGGTATTATTTAATTCCTTTTCAATTTTATCATATTCTTTGAGAATTTCTTTATATTCATTCATAGCATGTTCCGGATTATCCGTTTCATTTTTAGTTTTTAGCAGGTCATTAATTTTTTTATGAATTTGGGTTGCCTGCCAGCGGCTGTTTCTGCCATCAGAATCATATTTTTCTATGTCACGTTTTAGAGCGATGAGTTTTTTTGTATCCTCTACATTAGTATTAAATGCAATAGAGAGTGTATGATAAGAGGCACGGTCGTCCCAGAACAGCATTCGTCTGTTCTCATCGAAAGTCAGGACATACAATTGTAAAAATGTATAATATTCAAAGTTATTGATTCCAATATCCTTTGCCATTTCTTCTTCATATTTCTTCTTTAATTCTTTTGGTGAAAGGCTTTCTGTAGAAATAAGAGGGATTTTCTTATTTTTCTCATTTTTATATATCTCCAAATAACGCAAAGCATCTTTTTCAAAAAATCCCCGGATAATCTTATAATATTTCTTTTCTATTCTGAAGGTTATTTCAATTTCAGCCTCTTTTTTATGCTTTGCATGGATTCTCCCTTCAAAATAATTATCTGTATATCGTTTATTTCCCGCATATATTCCATCAGGAGAAAAGACCTCTTTATTGGACTCCAATACAATTCCAGTAAGTCCATAATTAATAGCATTTAAAAAAGTGGTCTTACCAAGACCGTTCGCGCCTGCTAAACAATATACCCCTTATCAATTTTCTCATTTACTTCTTCAACTTTTCCACTTTTGGAATAAAGAGAAAAATTTCTAATAATAATACTTTGAATTTGGGGAAAACAATATTTATTCATAATCGTATAATAAACCTTATATTATTTTAATACATTAGTAACTAAAAATTGGATTGTACCACAAACAGCTACATATTCCTACAAATTACCTTATTTTACTTTTATCCTGTTACTAGTTTTAGTTTATTAAAACAATAATTATATGTCAATAATTTAATAAAATTTTATCCACATATTTGAAATAATATAAACAATAATATTTAATTATTGATAATTCATATTTAAATTGGACACAATCTGTAATTTTTTTCCGTTTTTTCAGGATATTAGATGCTTTTTTAGTGATTCTGAGTGATTCTGCCATTTTTTTATGCATTTTTCCTTCAAAGACCTTGCACGGATTTATAGGTTTTACTATCATTTGAAAGCGCCGGGATCCTCGAACCTGGCACTTTTCCTTTTGTTTCAGCCCGGTGATTGAGAGCTACACTGGATTCATCAAGTATACCAAAAGCTCTCCTCAAATGCGGATTCGGGGGCACCAGGGCTTGTGATGATTTCTGTAAAGAGAAAAAAAGAACAAGTAAAGGATAATACCTTCACTTTTCCGCGATTTTGAATAAAGAACCTTACATAGTAAGGCGATTTAAAAAAAGGAGGAAAAATGAAAAAAATTAATTTAATTCTTTTATGTTTATTGATGCTGCCCCTGTTTCTACATGCGCAGGCGTCTTCATGTGATATCATGGGAGATGTGAATGAAGACAGTGAGGTTGATATTGTGGACGCCTTGCTTATAGCACAGGCCTATGTGGGATTGAATCCAACGATTGAGTATCACCCATGCGCTGATGTTAATTGCTCCGGTTCCGTGGATATCGTTGATGCGCTTCTTATTGCTCAGAAATATGTGGGGCTCATCTCGGAATTCTCGTGCCAGAACACCCCTGAACCGACTATTGAACCGACATCGGCTCCTGTTCTCAACATAGCTTGCGGAAGTTCTTCGGCCCTGGGGATCTTCCAGGAAGACCAGTACTATTCCGGCGGAAGTACCCACAACAACAGCAACACTATAGATGTTTCGCGGATTACCGTTAATACGCCGCCAACCGGGCTTTTCAACAACGAGCGCTACGGAGAGATGAGCTACACTATCCCGGATCTGTCTGCCGGGGATACCTACACAGTAACTCTGTATTTTGCTGAAACCTATCTGACATCCCCAGGGAGCCGGCTTTTCAATGTATCAATCAACAGTACTGAGGTTCTCACCAACTTCGATATCTATGCCGCCGCGGGAGGTCAAAACAATGGTATCTCCCAATCCTTCATTACCACAGCCAACACAAGCGGTCGGATCGTCATCGATTTTACCGCAGTAACCGAGAATCCCAAGATCAATGGCATTAGTATAGTGACCGGTATAGGCCCGACCAATATCCCCACACCCGAGCCGACTCCGACTCCCGAGAACAGCGGGTTCCAACGGGGACCGGATCCTTCACTTGAAAGTATTTCGGCCAACAGGGGAACATTTGCCACCGCGGAGCTCACCTTCCCTGCAGGCAATGGTTTTGGCGGCGGATTCATCTACTACCCGACTGATACCAGCCTCGGAACCTGGGCAGCAGTAGCAATTTGTCCCGGCGGCTCGGCCAAATTTGCCAATGAGGAAACCTGGATGGGACACTGGCTGGCCTCTTTCGGATTTGTCGTCATCGGCATGGAGACGAATAACACATATGATTACCCCGAATCCCGGGGTACGCAGCTGCTCGCCGCGCTGGACTACCTCACCCAGAAAAGCGCGGTTAAAGACCGTGTCGATCCCGACCGCTTGATGGTCATGGGCCATTCGATGGGCGGTGGCGGCGCTTTTCACGCGGCCATGGCGAGGTCATCACTGAAGACCATGGTCGCACTCGCACCTTGGTTTAACAGCAGTCTGACTTCTCCGAGTATGACCAACCTCCACATGCCGGCTATGATTATTAGTGCCAGGAACGACACTGTGGTCACTCCGGCCTCTTGCAGTGCTATTTATGACAAAATCCCGACGACCACGCAACGCGCCTGGGTAGAGCTTGCTGCTGATGACCACCTTGGTTTCACCAAGTCGAATCCTACTGAAATGCGCGTGCTTATTCCATGGATGAAGATATTCCTCGACAATGACGAACGCTATGTCCAGTTCCTCTGCCCCATTGCAAACAGCTCGAACATCTCGGTTTATAAAAACAGCTGCCCCTTTGTCCCGTAAATTGTAACAATCCGAGGGTGAAATGGAAGCTCCTTAAAGGCAGCAATTCTGACCTATTACAAGGTTGAATGCCAGGAGCAACAAAAATCTGATTCAAAACGAATCAAGCCGGAAAGTATTCTTCTTTCCGGCTTTTTTCGTTTAGCATGATAAGTCAACAGTTTGTGAATGAATCACCAGCTTAGGAATTGGAGCCATGGCGATTGCCGAAGCGGCCGTGTCTGACCGCACATCATCGATTTGCTGCTTAGCCCTGCAGAGCTTGTTACACAACCTTAAAATACGAGACTGTTGTTTCCCCAGGCTACATGTTGTCGAATATGCCAAAGAATACGGGAATTTTAGGATTGATAGAATATCCGAAGTGTCGGTCACCCTGTATGTGCAAGACTCGCTTCCGGCTGTTGGTCAGACTTTACCGGATGGGATTCGCACCCACTGGGCTATAAAAGAAATTTCAAAGATCACTCGACCTTATCCCAATCTACCAGCCTTTACCTGGCGCCATGTAATCTGTGGTTAATTCTTGTTAGATTATAGTTATTCAATGGATAAACAAAAGTCGCCGAAACCATAAGGCTCCGGCGGCTTTTTTATTACAGCAGGTTTATTTATGTATCTTACAGATCGTTTTTAATGGCATTAAACCAGGTATCAGCCATTTTATTGTAACCGGTCAGGTTAGGATGCACCTGATCCGCCAGGTCATTTAAGGTAAGCGCGCTGTGCATATCAACAAGTTCAACCGGCTTGCCTGAATTTTTCCTGGCCTGGACCATACTGGCCAACTGGGTATTGAAGGTGACAGCTGCCTGATCACCGCTGGTATAGGAAATAGGAATAACCTGGGCAACATAGACTTTTCCGCCGCCGGGCAGCCTTGCGCAGATTTTATCAACTAAGGAGCCTACCCGGTTGGCCGCATTGGCCAGGTCATAATTTTGGGTAATATCGTTGGTTCCAATGTGGAGCAGCACGATGTCCGGCTTGTATTGGTCCATCCATCCGTTGATATTGGTGTCCAGCTGGTCGATTCTCCAGCCTGAGTGGCCTTCGTGATTTTTGTCAGGAAGGCTGCCTGGTCCATTGGATAAAGAGCCGACAAAATCGATTTGTTTGCCGGCGTTTTCAACGTTACTCCAGAGTTTAATTCGGTAACCGCCGGGAGTGGAAACACCGTCAGTGATGGAATCACCCAAAGGCATGATTTTTTTGGTTACATTCGGCCCTGGTGTTGAGGTGGGTTCCGGTGTTGTCACAGGAGGAGCTGTTTCACTGAGCTGCTCGATTTCCGCTGCAGACAGGGCTGCATCATAAATAAAAAACTCATCAACAGAGCCGTCCAGATAGGGGTCGTTAGACCATTGGGAGCGGCCCAGATAATTATTTACTGTATTGCCCAAATCAACAGGCGAGAGGCTTACTGTGCTGTTTCGGTCCACCTCACTGCCATTAATGTAGAGAATCACAGTAGAACCAGATTTGGTCACCGCAATATGCTGCCATGAACCAACCGGGAAGGCACTATTGCCGTTAACGCCCTGCTCGCCGTTGTTGCCCGTGGTGGTAATGCAAAAATAGGGAAAACCTGTGCTTCCGGACTGGGGCGTGAACATCATAAAAACATCGGAGCTTCCGCCAAAATCAAAAAACCTTACCCAGTTGGTTTTTGAGTTCAGGCTAAGCCAGCCGGCAATAGTGAAATCTTCCATGTCAGAGGTGATATTATCGGGAAGATCTACGTATTGATTGCTTCCGTTAAACGCATAAGGCCCACCTGAAAAAATCGGATCATTATTGGGAACAGGCGTGGGAGGAGGAGTAAGGCCGCAGTTTAAATCAGCAACGATACCTACATAAAACTGGGCGATCAGCAAAGCATCCACAATATCTATAGTACCGTCCGCATTCACATCAGCCAGGGCTCTGTTGATTTCCGTGGTTGCTGTTCCCACATAATCCTGGGCAATCAGCAGAGCATCGACAATATCCACAGCTCCGCTATTGTCCACGTCGCCGCATGATTGGGCGAACGCCTGACTCATCCCTAAAATCATCAGGATAAGGGCCATGAAAAACATCTTCGTTACATTCGTTTTTTTCATTTTTCTTCATTTTATAATTGATTTATTTTATCTGAACCAGGAGTATGTTTTTTCATGCTTTTAGGCGTTGCCTGCCTTTGCTTCGCTGCGGTAAGCCGGGCATTGTGCGGTATCGTTAACGCTTCAGAGTTTGAGCCGCAGAAAAAATCTATCAATGATTCTCTTTTTGAATCATCTTATGCAGCCAAAATCTTTTCGCCGGTTTTTTGAAAAAAACCTCCTCACAGTTCCAATGCCTGACGCGGGAAAACATGGAAAATTCTTCTCCCGGACAAATATACTTTTTTTTCAAAGCAGACACAATTGATAGTAAAACTTAAAATCGGGCTATTCTGGTTTGCCCCCGAATTCCAGCTTTTCCACCAATTCTGCTATCATTCTACCCCAAAGCAAACTCTGTTTCAAGGCATTTATCTTTTATAATCCCTCAAAATCGGAGAAAATAGCATAAGACTTTCAAAAAAACTGTATTTTCCCTTATAACTGGATGAGTCAAAGCATACTTCCCCTCTAAAGAGACTAATAAAAAAATCAATTGTTCAGATTGGTGAGATCAAGTCCTGGAGGAGCACACCCAATTTTCACAAGATGCTGTAATATCTTTTCTATCTCAGTTGGATCCATAATGACTGCAATAATTTTCATCTCTGATTCGCATTTTGGGCAAACTAATGGATCACATCCATACACTTTCTTAATCAGCTTAGCCCAAGTTGACCTTTGTTTTTTTATCCCTACCTGGCTTTTTTTTTCTTCCATAACCACTTCTTGAGATTCTGTCTGAACTTCATGCTTTTCCTTCCAGCCATCCGGTGCAAGTCTGCACAAATGCTTATGTTCCTCCCATTTTCCACGACTTCGAGAGGAATAGAGGCCATATCTGCGAATGTATTGTTTATGCTTTGAAGGGATAATGTGTAGTGGACCCCCATAATCCCGAGACCGTACATTACCTGGCACTCACAAAAAAAGCCGGACCGAGTAAACCGACATAATACTGGGCCATCAGGAGGGCATCGATAATCGTAATGCTGCCGTCACACTACCCTACATCACGCGGGAATCTGTTGCTTCCCGGAATTCCCTGTAATCGATTACATATTTATTATCTATGAATCAATTTAAAAATCTGCAAAAAGCTAAAAACACCAAAAATATCACTATAAACCTCTTAATACTGTACTTTTTGATAATGCTTTGTGAAAAGTTTTGATTAATTCATGTAAACGTTTACAAAAAATAATTGACAAACTTCCCCTTCTATGCTATTCTACAAATAAGTGAGTGAAGCATGCTTTGTTAATCGCACAATATTATGTGGATTTAATTATTAGCTTTTGCTAGAAAATTGAATAGGAGAAATATCTTGGTAAAGAATCGGTTTTTTTTTCAGGCACTTTCCGAAGGTAAAATTTCAAGATCACATCACATTAAATTAAACAATGGAATAAATCTGGGCGGATATCTGTCGCAATGCGAACACTCAAAGAATCATTATGAATCATTTATTACAGAGCAGGATATTATAACAATTTCAACATGGGGTTTTGATCATGTCCGGGTACCAGTCGACCATACACTTCTGGAAGATCCGTATGGAAATGAAAAAAAGGAAGGATTTGAAATTCTAAAACGCCTTACTGTCTGGTGTGAAAGAAATGGTCTGAACATGATTATAGATCTGCACAAGACACACGGATATGATTATAGTGAAGCGGGTAATAAGTCAAGTAACTGTTTGTTTTCAAGTGAAAGACTTCAAAAACATTTCATATCGCTCTGGGAAAAAATAGCATGGCATTATGGAAAAAAGAAACATGTTGCATTCGAGCTTCTTAATGAAGTAATCGAAATAGAGTACACAAAAAAATGGAACAGACTGATCGAACAATGTGTTGCTGCTATTCGTGCAATAACTGAAGATACAATTATAATATACGGAGGCTTACAATGGAATAGTGCAAAGACTTTACGGTTTCTGAAAAAACCAGAACATGAAAATATAGTTTTCACTTTTCATTTCTACGAGCCACTCGTTTTTACTCATCAAAAAGCATACTGGGTGCCGGAACTGGATACAGACGAGACAGTAATGTATCCGGGAGATATGGCGTATTACAAAGAAAAATCGAAGGTACTCGGGTGTCGGGCAGAGGACATACTTAGTTCCCGGTTACATCATATGGGGCGTCAATTTATCGAGGAGTTTTTACAGGAAGCCTTTGATGCTATGGAAGGTATACAGATACCTCTCTACTGTGGTGAATACGGTGTAATTAATAAGGCTCCTGCAGCAGACACATTGCGATGGTACCAAGATGTACATAGAGTACTGGAAAAATACGGGATTGGTCACTGCGCCTGGAACTATAAATCAAAAGACTTCGGATTATTTGATTCTCATTATGACGGTATCAGGGAACAACTGTTCGCTAGGAGGCAAATCGAATAGATAATTCTCCTAATGTGATAAAATAAGTGCAAATAGCAGGAAAGGATTTTAAGTTTAGCACTATCAATTGAAAAAAAAGTAAAAGGAGGTGAAGAAGAAGAGACATTATATTTTACTTTTACTTGCCGTTGGCAAGCAATTTATCTGGTTAAAAAGGAGCAAAATATGAAGAGAGGAACAAGATTATTTTATAGTTTTATAATTTTAATGACTTTTCTATTTTTTATTGGTTGTTCGCTTAGTAATTTTGACAGCAGTGAGCAAGATCAGACAGTAACAAGAACCATCAGTACCGCAAAAAGCGATTCGTTAACATCGTTTAGCAGCGGCATGTGGGAAAAAGCGGATTGGAACAACGGGTCGCCTTTCGGGTGCGCCTGGAATCCCAATAATATAAGCTTTAGTGGAAGCGGAATGACAATCACCTTGAAT
>JAFGLS010000218.1 GCA_016927935.1 Syntrophaceae bacterium | reverse complement strand
TCGCTCTGCCACAACACTGGTTATGGCGGGATTGTTCGAAAAATCGAGGCTTGGGTGAACCGAAACAGCGAGCGCTAACCCCGTAGCTTGCCGCGGTGTTAGCGTGCGAATTAAAAATAGTTTAAAAGTTCTTATGTAAAAATTTTTTTATCAATTGCATTTTTGCATTTTAAAATTTACGACAAAAAACACTTAAAGCGTTCTCCCGGGGATAACACGAGACATTCATTACCTGTCTTGCCTTGCGACACTCTTCAAGATAATAAGGGGCTATAGCATCTTTGCGGATATGATGAGCAGACTCTTTTTCAAATCCTTCGCTGACTTCAATCGCATCGATGCCGTCGGTTTCCAGCGCCTTTGCCGTATCGATGCCGTCGGATAAAGATTTCCCGTCAGGATGGTAATCCTTAAGACCCAGTTTGATCATGATGGGAAAATCGGGTCCAACCGTCCATGGTAGCGGACCGGACAAAACGATTTTTTAGCTCCATTTGGTTGATGCTCATAGACTGAAATAACTTTGACATATAAAACTCCTTTTTAGCCGGACAAATTTTTAATGTGGTTTATATATGACCCCGTTGATTTACCCCGATATCAGTTCTGCCCAATTTATCGATTTTTGGTTAGAAAAAATACCGGAAGGAAAAACCATGAAATTTTACTAGGGCATAACAGCTAAAAAATTACATTTTTGTAACTTTTCCATAAAAATATAGCGCCCATAGGGCACTATACCATTACCCCTACGATTTTTCCCTGATTTTGAACGCACTCCACCTTATAATTTATGTATCTTTTAACATTGCAGGCTAAGGCTGCAAGTAATAGCTGGAGCCTTGAGCCCTTTTCATTCTTGTGTCGTGACTTTCGTGCACCATGACCATTAGCCACTTCGTTAACTAAGCTTTCCGCACCAGATCTAATAGCGCATCTCTTACGATACTCGGCATCACCCATATACTGATGATGACGAGCTGCACCTGCGTGCTGTTCTTCACTCACTGTTAGTGTCGATGTCCTCTTACCTATCTTGACCGGGCAACGATCCTTTAGCTGACACTGTTCACAGGTGTTCCTGTCAAAATGAACCACAACTTTGCCTGTCTTTTTACTTCTACCTTGATCCAGTGGCTCTTGAAAATTCGGGCACGATACAACGATTAATTCTTTCGACTCATCTTCTATCTTTACCTCAAAGTCAGCTATGTCAAGAGGACGATCCTCTTCACTAAACTTCTCAATACTCTGCGAACGACCTGAACTCGGACCTTCAAGCTTAATTCCTTTGTTTGCCGCCTCTAATATCGACTTTCCGTTTACAAAGCCGGCATCGCCATATAATTCATCCGGCTTCATCTCGCTTTCTTCTAATCTGTCCTCAATGGCCAGTAGCTCTTTTGTATCTGCATGCGTAGCCTTTCCCAAATTCGTATCTGTTATAAATTGAACCTTGTTTTCGGGGGCACAAGTTTCGGTTAAAAACCCTCTTTGGCCAACTACGGTTTGGTTCCTCTTTCTCGTATATTCAGCATCTGTATTATGGGGGCTCGATATAATTTTCTCGCCTTCGGGTTTCTCTCTTATTTCCACCTTCTCGGTAATGGCCTCAGTACCCTCTTTTACACGGCATTGTTGATCGAAAACCTGAACTAACGTTTGAAAACTTTTATAATGCTTTACTTGATGATGATTCTCAAAAGCTGATTTTAATAGATAAGAATCTTGGGCCATTTCCTGTATTTTTCGACTCGCTTTATCCTTATCCTTTTCCGTTAAATCAAATCCATCTTCAATATAGTTGCGTGAAAGTTCATCTTTTATTTTATTAAAAAGTCCCGGTTTTTGCTTGCGCAAATTCTGAAGAAATACACGATTTGTCTCTTTGAAAAGTCCATAACGAGACAGCTTTGCAAGCCATCCATGCATAAAAAAGGAATCTACCCGTTGCCTACTTGTTGAAACAGCGCATTCTACGATAAAGGCCGTCGTTAATTCTTTGAATAATTGGTAACAAGCTTCATCATCTTCTAATTTCTGAAAAAGCTTAAATAGCGTCGTGTGATCAATGTTCGCTTCACCAAACGCTGTGTATGTTGCATTCATCCAGTCAATTCTTCTTTGGAACTGAAATTCAGCTTCACGCCATGTCAATCTCTCCTTATTCATAAAAATAAGGATTGAAATTTGGCTCTTTATTGATTTGTTAGGAGCACCATCTATTTCATGATAAAGATGCCGGAATTTATCTTCATCTATAAGTGGATATACTTTTTCTCGATAAACATAAGACCAGTCATCAGCAGGCAATATCAAGGGAAATATTGTTTTAGGCTCAAAAAGAGATAATTGGGGGTTTGTTCGTCGAAACATCTGTTCTCCGCAGTTTTGTTGATTTGTCACATAATATCAATAAATTGTATATATTTCCCCCAATGATCTGTCAAGTCTTTTTTAGCCTTTTTTTAATTTAATTTTAGCAGGTTATCCCAATTTTCTGTGACAAATGTCTTTGTGTTATAAATCAACAGACTCATATATATCGTAGATTTCGGTCTTATGATGCAGCAGCCAGATTCCTGAACGGCATCCGATTTAAAACTGACGAGGGCACCTTCGATATCCGTGATTATAAAAAAGACAACCCCTTGGGCTTTGA
>JAFGLS010000217.1 GCA_016927935.1 Syntrophaceae bacterium | reverse complement strand
CGATAAAGCCGGGGCCGGTAGCAATTTCAAGATGATTAACACCCGCGTTAAAAATAAAGACTTCGATAAGAAATCGACTTATTTGTGAAATCTAAACTTTGACGATATTAAATACTACAGAATCAAGTAGCAACTTTGTCTTTTCTCCATAATTTTGATATAAATGTCTTAACTTTTAAAAAACCCAAATTATCCGTTTTCCGGATAATATATATGTTGTAGCCAATCAGGAGACTGGCAATGAAAATAATTTTAACATCAATAGGAACACGAGGAGATATTGAACCTTTTATAGCAATTGGAAAATTTCTAAAAGAAAAAGGGCACCAGGTTATTTGTGCATTTTCAGAACAATTTAGAGAACTGACAGAAAGTTGTAACCTGGAATTCGCTTCTTTTGGAAAAAAACTCGATGAGTTATCTAAAATCGATGCTGCCAGAACATTGATGGGAGGAGGTTCTGGAATTAAGAAATTCTTTGCTATTATCAAACTTGCAAGAAACCAAAAAGGTGCGAGTAAAGAAAAAGAACTTAAATTATATGAACTTGTTAAACAAGAAAGACCGGATAGAATAGTTTATCATTCATCAACTGTTTATCCAGTAATATGGGAATGTAAAAACAGAGGAAAAACAATTTTTGTAAGTCCTTTCCCATATTGCCATTATGTACAAGGACATGCATTTTTATTTGGTAAAAATTATGGAGAATTTTTAAATAAACTGACATTTAAACTTTATGATTTCGGGGCAGCTATGACGCCTTTAATTTTTAAAAAGATGATGCAAATCAACGATAAAATTACACGAAAGCAATTAAAAAATATAATTCAAAGTAGAAAATTTATTTATACAATTTCGCCAAGTTTATTCCCGCGACCAGGTTACTGGGAAAATAATGTAAAAATTTTAGGACATCAGGAATTAAATAGAAAAACAGACTGGAAACCAGAAAAAAAACTAACTGAATTCATTGCAAAATATGAAAAAATACTATTTATCACTTTCGGCTCAATGGTTAATCCTGAGCCTGAACTAAAAACTAAAATAATTCTTGAAAATCTTGAACGAAATAAAATACCGGCTATCATAAATACAGCAGATGGTGGTTTAATTAAACCCGATAACTTCAATTCAGAATTGATTTATTTTGTATCACAAATTCCTTATAGTTGGGTTTTTCCGAAGATGTATGCCGTTATTCATCATGGTGGTGCTGGAACAACACATTTAGCAATAAAATATGGTTGTGCAACAATGATAATTCCGCATTTATTTGACCAGTTTGTCTGGGATAAAATTATTTCGGATCTGGGAGTTGGGCCAAAAGGTATTAAAATAAGCAAAATAAACAATAATAATCTCGAACTGAAAATATTAGAATTGCTCAACAATAGAAATTTCAAAGTAAAAAGTTCAAAAATAGGTAATCAAATGAAAAAAGAAGTTTTCGAAGATGAATTATATAAGACAATAATTGAATAACTGGCTACAACATCGCGTTTCACATGACCGGGCGATAAAACGCCTGCCCGGCCTGTGAACTTGGCGTTAAATACTTCATCTGCTAGTCCAAACAAAATCCAATGTCTCAAAAGTTTAGTATACGATAAGAATCAAAACTTTTAGCCCATTTTATCCCACTACAACATCATAAGGTTGTGGTTTGACATATAATGGCGAATTCTCTATACTTCATTCATCAAAAAGTGAATTCTTATCAAACAAAGAAACAAGGTCATAGATTCAGCTAAATCTCATAGTTATTCATTTTCCTCTAAAGAGTGGAATTTCTATATTCAATAAATATGTGTTTCCCAACCAAACGCAGGAATCCTCTCCGTTTTGAACAGGAATGATTCCTGTTTCAGCTTCTCGTTTTCCAATTCCTGCTGTCAAGAGGAATCAGACTGTCGTAATATGTCGCGTATCATTTAAGAACAATTCCATCTACAAGGAGGGCTGATTATGGGTTCCCGTTCTACCAGTCAGACAATTACCGAACCGGCCAGAGAGATCGAAATCTGCCAGGAAGCCGACGTTGTTGTTGTAGGCGGCGGGCCTGGAGGAATCGGATCAGCACTGTCTGCCGCCCGAAGTGGTGCAGATACAGTGCTGGTGGAAAGGTACGGCCATCTGGGAGGCATGTCGACCGGTGGTCTTGTAACCATCATCCCGAACCTGAGCGATATCAGCGGAGAGCAGCAGATAACCGGCATATGCCAGGAACTCGTCGACCGGCTGGATGCCAAGGGCGCAACGGATTATCCTAAAAAGGAAGATCGGGGCTCTGCGGACGAAAAGCTGGTCCAGCATTACATCGATGCCAACCTGGCCTGGTTCTATATACGCGATGATCTGAATATCGGCCGGAAAAGGGTGCTTTACACCGCTTTAATCGATCCCGAGATCATGAAGTGCGAACTGAACAATATGATGGAAGAAGCAGGAGTGAATCTGTACCTACATTCCTGGGGAGCACGGCCTATCGTAGAAGGCAATACAGTCAAAGGCGTCATCATTGAGAACAAGTCGGGCAGGCAGGCGATTCTGGCAAAAGTAGTCATCGATTCCACCGGAGATGGCGACCTTTTGCAGCCGGCGGGCGCCGAGTGCGATACAAGGATGGTTTCCGGCCTGAGGATTGCAAATTTTGCCTTTCCTTTCTGGATCGGCAACGTCAATATGAAAAAACTTGAGGACTTCAGGGGCTCTCAGCCAAAGAAATACGATGAACTGATGCAGGACCTTAAGAGTCAGGGCGGGGCCGCTTTTTATATAAAGGATCTTGTGAAATGTCACGATGGAATTGTCTGGTTTCACCCCTTCTTCCCCAGCATGAATCAATCCGATATCCACGAGATCAACCGTATCGAGCTTGAAGGCAGGAAGAAAATGCTTCTTTCATACGACTTCTATCGAAAACATGTCCCCGGTTTCGAAAACAGTTATATTGCTCTCAGCTCTCCACAACTCGGCACGCAGGGCGGACAGCGTGTTATTGGCGAATACATCTGTACTGCGAAGGACATGACATCTGATGAGGTATTTGAAGACACTATCGCCATATTCCCCGACAATGATAATGGAGAAATATCGGCCAAACATCCAAACGTATGCATTCCTTATCGCGCCCTTGTGCCGAAGAAAACCGACGGCTTGCTGGTGGCCTGCCGGGCGTTCTCTTCCGAATATCAATTCAACGAATACTTTAATCTGATCCCGCATTGCATTGCGTTCGGACAGGCAGCGGGCACAGCTGCAGCCCTTGCAGTGGAGGCGGGTGTTCAGCCCAGGAAGGTAAATTACATTACGTTGCAAAAACGTTTGATTAACCAAGGAGTGAAATTACCCGTGCCTTAATCCGCATTTTTCACAAGATTTCGTAGCCTTACTAAGGGCAGCGGCCTTGCTTTCCATTTGAAAGTATCAATACTTGTATTAGTGTAAACCTTACCGATATTAAATACTACAGAGTCAATTAGTAACTTTGTCTTTTCTCCATAATTTTGATATAAAATGTCTTAATTTTAAAAAATCGAAATTATCCATCTTCTGGATAATATATTATCTTAGGTCTTTGATTTGAAGGGAGGTCTAGAATTGATCAGATATTTAATCTGCACTGGACTTTGTGCGATTGTGTGGATTGTCAATATAAAAGAAATTAT
>JAFGLS010000216.1 GCA_016927935.1 Syntrophaceae bacterium | reverse complement strand
TTGTTCATAAAAATAACTCCGTTTAAATTTTGCTAGGGTTGGTTGTAAATTATCAAAATACTTTTTTATTGTATCCTGTTTCCAATTATTTTTCCATATCTTTATTCATAAATCTTACTCTGACAGAAAAAAATTATAAAACAGTTGTTATTATTAGGAAATATTCTTACCGGAAATTATGAATTTACTCATTAGAAACTTTTCTAATTCATAAACGCATTTTTGTACGGAATTATTTTCAGTATCAATGATTAATTCCGGTTTTTCCGGTTCTTCATAGGGTGAAGTCAGCCCCGTAAAATCTCTGATTAAACCTGACTCTGCTTTTTTGTATAATTCATTCGGATCTCGCTTACGGCACTCATCAATACTGCACCGCACATGAATTTCAATGAACCTTCCCTCGGGAAAAAGACTTCTCACAAAATCCCTGTCCTGTTTAAATGGCGAGATAAACGTGCAAAGAACGATGTTGCCGTGATCAAAAAATAATTTGGCGACTTCCCCCGCCCGGCGAATATTTTCCTTCCTGTCCAGAGCGGAGAAACCTAAATCGGAACAAAGTCCGTGCCGGACATTATCACCGTCAAGCAATGCTGTTTTGCAGTTGAGAGCAAACAACCTTTTTTCCAAAGTTGCGGCAATAGTTGATTTGCCCGAACCAGATAAACCGGTAAACCACAGTACTATGGCCCTGTGGGCATTTTGCTTTTCCCTTTCGGTAAGCTCAATATTCAGTCCCCGCCATACTGAGTATGGTGATTTTTTAGATTTTGTGCCGTCATCCGTTTTTGTTTCCGTGTAATCTTCAATATTTCTGGCGGCACCCCTAATCATTCCGGCGGCAACCGTGTTGTTGGTTAGAGGATCAATCAAAATGAAACTACCGGTGGCATGATTTAATTTATAAGAATCGAAAAAAATCGGCGTCAAAGTGTTCAGTTCTATTCTGCCTATATCATTGAGATGAAACTCATCAACCGGCTGGCGGTGCAGGGTGTCTACATCAACTTTGTAATTTATCCTGGTTATATGGGCTTTAACGGATCTGGTCGTATGTTTTAAGATATAGGATTGAGCCATGGTCATGGGTTTCTCATCCATCCAGCAGATCATGGCTTCCAGGCGATTTTCCATCTGGGGCAGATTCTTTCTCCGGACGATCATATCTCCCCTGCTGACATCAACCTCATCATTCAAGGAAAGAACCACCGACTGCGGGCAAAAGGCTTCCTGCAATTCACCGTCATAGGTCGTTATGGATTTAACCGTGGATGATTTTCCTGAAGGCAACACAACAATCTCCTCTCCCGGAGTGATTGTTCCCGAAACGATTTTCCCCGCAAAACCGCGAAAATCAAGGTGCGGACGCATGACATACTGAACAGGGAAACGGAAATCCACCAGATTCCTATCCGCCGTTACATGGATGTTTTCGAGATAGTGAAGCAGAGTTGTGCCTTCATACCAGCGCATCTTCCTGCTCTTAATGACAACATTATCCCCATTAAGCGCGGATATGGGGATATAGACAATATCGTGAATATCCAGCTTTTGAGAAAAATTTTCATATTCCTCAACAATGCGGCTAAAAACATCTTCCGCGTAATCAACCAAATCCATTTTGTTCACGGCGACAATCAGATGAGGAATCTGCAAAAGAGAAATAATGAAACCGTGTCTTTTCGACTGAGTTAAAACTCCGTTGCGGGCATCAATCAGAATAACAGCGCAATCAGCCTTGGAAGCCCCCGTCACCATGTTTCTAGTGTATTGTACATGTCCCGGAGAATCAGTGATGACGAATTTCCTTTTCGGAGTTTCAAAATAGCGGTAAGCCACGTCTATTGTAATGCCTTGTTCCCGCTCGGCAGACAATCCGTCCAGAAGATAGGCCAGTTCCACTTCCCTTAATCCCATTTTCTTGGAAGCTTTCTCAATTGCCGCAAACTGGTCGTAATAAATAGATTCTGTTTCGTACAATAAACGGCCGATCAGCGTTGACTTGCCGTCATCAACACTGCCGGTGGTCGCAAAACGCAACAAAGATTTTTCGCCTGAATACACTAGAAATATCCTTCCTTCTTCTTCTGTTCCATGGAGCTTTCCGACGTCAGATCAATTACGCGGTTTTCTCTTTCCGATTTTTTCGCGGCTTTTACTTCACCGATAATCTCGTCAACCGTAGTTGCGGATGATGCAATAGCACCTGTGCAGGGAATACAACCAAGGCTGCGGAATCGGCACAGTACCCTTTTAACTTTTTCTTTGTCTCCGGTAAAATCTTTCTCCACGGGAATGAGAATACCTTGTTGCGAAAGAACTTCCCGTTCAAGAGCAAAATAAATAGAAACCACGGAAATCTGTTCCAGCTTGATGTATTCCCAGATATCCCGTTCCGTCCAGTTGCTTAAAGGAAAAACCCGCATGGTTTCACCCTCGTTAATTCTGGTATTGTATATGTCCCAGAGCTCCGGCCGCTGATTTTTCGGATCCCACTGCCCAAAAGAATCACGCAGGGAAAATACCCTTTCCTTGGCGCGTGACTTCTCTTCTTCCCTTCTTGCCCCGCCAAAGGCGGCATCGAAGCCATGCTTGCGCAAAGCATCTAGCAGAGCGCCTGTTTTCAGGTAACCACAGCACTTGTCCACGCCGATTTTCAACGGATGACAGCCCTGGGCAATCCACTTTTCGTTTTTTTCGACGATCAGTCGGGCCCCGATTTTCCGGCAGAACTCATCCCGGAATTCGTACATCTCCGGAAATTTGTAACCGGTATCAATATGCATTAAAGGAAAAGGAAATTCCCCCGGATAAAAAGCCCTCTGCGCCAGCCGCACCATTACACTGGAATCCTTGCCCACCGAATAGAGCATCACCGGATTTTTAAATTCGGCAACGGCTTCGCGCATGATGTGAATAGATTCTGCTTCGAGTTGTCTTAAATGGGATAAATTGAAAGAAGCCATACTATTTTATAACTTAACTCTCTGATTAAATAATGCTCTTCATCATTATCGAATCCATACTTTATAAATGACCCACAGACCTTCAATAAAGACAAGCACACCTAAACCTTTTTTCAGAATTTCCTTTGAACCTATTTTACTCAAAGCCATCGGGCCAAAAAACCCTCCAATCATCGAACCTAAACACACGGGGATCATTAACGTCAGGGGAGGCATCCCTTTTATTAATAACCACAGGCAAAAACTTAAAAGACAAATCGGAGCCTCCGCAAAATCTGTTGAGCCTATCGCGCCTTTCTCCGACCTGTCTTTGAAAACAAGCTGGCCTCCGGCAACAAGCGGCCCAAAACCGCCGCCCGACAAAGCTTTATTAAATGCGCTTATAAAACCAAGAATATATATTTTCCCCGATGTCATGATTAATGTTTTGTTAAGTAAAATCATTATTCCGATTACCATTACCAGTACGGCAATATACGTGTTCAGGATTTTCGGTGATATTGAAGCAGAAAGAAAGACTCCCATAACACAGGCAAATACGCCAAACCAGATAATTATTACAGAAACCCGATGATCTACCGTGCCTGCCTGAAAATTCGCATTTTTTAACTGATGATGCCGGAAAGAGGCGATGAAACCGCCAAGTGCCTGGGAAATTAATATAGTGGGGACAACATTTTTGACATCATATCCCAAGAGTATCAAGAGAGGCGAAAGAACGGTCCCGTACATCATACCCAGAGCACTATCTATAAACTCCATAACCATTGCAGCAGCAGTCAGAGAAAATGATTCCAGCATATAAATTCCCCTTTAATTAAGACAAAATTACTAATATTGTAGTTTACATTAAAAATAATGTAGTGTTATATAAATATATTTACAGTATGTCATTTCGAAGCGAAGCGAGAAATCTTAATGATCATAAGAATATACAAGATATCTCCCGTTGGTCGATATGACAAGGTTTCATTATAACACTACACTAATATTTAACTTCTACGAAATTCTTGCCCCCTCGAAATAAAACAACCGCACATGGTCGCCGCGGTTATTTTTCCCAATATAGACAAAATCCACATCAGGCCATATCCCTTCATTGTGATTCTTCTTTAAATACTCATTTTCCACTTCCACCATCATACCAATACAGCGCGTGATAACACCTTCAACAAACGCCTTATTCAGATCGTCACGGGTAAACTTCAATAAGTTACGGGCAAGTGACTCCTGGCGATGCTCCGGAGCCACAAAACTCCGATAATAATAGAAAGAATTCTCCAACCGCTCGTTATATTTTATATAGACAGTCGATACCCCAACGATTTTATCGGAGGAATCCCGGATGACGCAAAAGACCTGTTTGACCCGTTCTTCGGCTTGCTCACGCGTCAGGGCGCCATGAGCCAACCAGAAATCAACAATCTCATTTTCCAGTTCCTTAGTCTTGTCTTCCCAGACTTTGATGATGACATATTTACTGTCTTTATCCATTATCTCTCCTGCGACTCTTATTCCGCCATGACTGATCCAGTTGTTTTACTTCACTTCCATTCAGATACTTTCTTGTATTGGTTGCAAAATTAGTCTATGACGGAATGGTCAAAATGCCGTTATACCTTCAGGTCTTTCCCTCAAAAGCTTAAAACGTTTGAATCCCAACGATGAAAGTTTATCAAGATCGAAGTCAACCATACCCAGTTCCTTACGCGGTCTGGTCATCTTAGAACATCTGAATATGCTATTTTCAAGAACCCTGTCGGCTGTACCTTCCAGTTTATTCATCAAGGAAATGGTCCGGTAACAGATTCTGGCCGGACAGTTATAGGCGCATCCCGCATTGGCAAAAAGCATTACCCGCTCTTTCTGAGCAATTTTGTCCAGAAAATCATAGCGCGTGTTCAAATGCATGGGCAGAACCACCATATCGTAAATGTCCAGTGCCGCGGTTATTTTGTCATAGGTGTCGATTTCCTTGATCATGCTCGCTTCCAGCTTGTATTTGGGATAATCACGTCTTATCCAGCGGGCTAGCGTATCCTCCTTGACAATCATGGAATTGCCGTCACGGTGGTATTTTTCAAACAGCCAGCTGTATTCCTTATATTCATCCTCACTGATAAACAGATTGGTCATAGGTATTCGCACGCCGATAGAGTTTTTGTATAAAGCTTGAATATCCGCATCACTCAACTGTCGCCCCACAAAAGGCCTGCCTCCATACAAGGTGCAACGTTCCACAAATCCAAAAAGGCTGTCGATCTGATTTAACGGTATAGTGCTGAAACTTCGAGCAAGAAAATTCATAACCGGCATTTCACCGTGCTTGCCCCTGGCGGAAATTGTGTAGATTATATCTTTCCTGTTAAAGCCGTTGCTCATACTTAAGTTATTCTCCTGAATTTTTATTGGACAACATGTTCGAGAGTCCTCAAACCGGGGGCTGCCTCTTCCACAAGCTTGTCACAAAAATCACAATTCCAACATTCAAATTTGCAATTCCTGATTATTTTTCTCCACTGATTGATTTTATCCGCCGGAATTTGTAGATTCGTAATCACCCGCTTCAAAAGATCATTATCTCCGTAAAGAACTTCCTCCTTGCCCTGAGCATAGTTATCAACAAAGCTTATACTTTCATTAATCAGTTTGGGGTCATTACGACCATGCATTTTTATCATGTCAACTAGCTTGAGTAATTCTTCAATATTTTCCCGGAAATAGGGAATGTTGCACATTTTAAATACAAACGTCGGATTAGGTTCCTTGGGATTTCCCCTGGGGCAATTTTTACCTACTTTCTGTCTAAAATATGGTACATTTGTTCCCGGAGCTCTGGAACCGAGGCAATTGTTGAAAAAGTGATGCTCATCCATTACCGGACAACGGCCCAGACAATGTTCATTAGCTAATATGGCGGTATACACATATCGACCATGTTGCCTGGCAAATTTTTCCTGCGCCTTCTTGATTTCTTCCAGCGTTTTCCTGTCGCGCATCAATATCCTGTCTATGTTAATCAAATGAAATCCCGCCTCGGCGGCATACCAGAATTCCTGCCCCGTCTTCACTCTCCTTAAAACAGTGTTCTTGATGAACATCTCCGGAAATGCCTCCTGAATCGTGCCTCTTTTTAACCACAGGGTGTGCGGAATGGTCATGCTCCGCATGCCGGCACGGTAAAGCGGCTTCAAATTCTCAATGAATATGTCCAGGTGGGCATCCGTCGGAGCAACGCCGACATTGTTGAAAGTGGCGCTGACAGGAATGCCTGTCATCTGCTGGATAACCATCGCATCCGAAAAAATGGTTTTAAATCTGTTCTCCTGTTTAAGAACCACTCCCATCGCATCCTGCATAAACGGAGGTATCTTGCAGGTAAAATAAATATCAAAAATCAGTTCCTTGTTGCGTTGAAGAAAGGGAACTATCGTATTCTTCAGTTCATTAGCCGTCAAAAACGGATTGAGAGGAAAAGAAAAAATCTTCTTTTTTTCTGTCTTCAATTAACACCTGACTTTTTTCTGATAAGAATTTTTTATCGGGAGTGAGTATAGAAAAAAACACTGTCGCCTGTCAACGTTTTAAAAAGCTACCAATATCAATATTGGCTGAAAAGAAAAAATTAAGAATACAACATTAAATAAATTACTATTGCACAGCCGATTTGACAGTCATTAGAGCAGGATTTACATTTTCCATCATATTATCGCAAAAATCACAATTCCAGCATTCAAACTTGCAATTTCTGATTATTTTTCTCCACTGCTCAATTTTTTTTGCTGAAATATGCAAATCCGCAACAATTCGCTTAAACAGATCATCATCTCCGTAATCCACTTCCTCCTTGCCCTGGGCATAGTTATCAATGAAATTCATGCTCTCTTTAAGCTGTGGCGGTCCGTTCCTGCCATGCATTTTTATCATATCAACGAGTTTGAGTAATTCCTCGATATCTTCCCTGAAGTAGGGAATCCTGCACATCTTGAAGTAAAAAGACGGGGGAGGAGCCACTCTGGGGCAGCTTTGGCCTACCTGCTGTTTGGCAAAAGGCTTGTCTGTTCCCGGAGCTCCGCAGCCGAGACAATTGTTGAAAAAGTGATGTTCATCCATTACCGGACATTTGCCCAGACAATTTTCATTAGCTAATATGGCGGTATACACATATCGACCATGTTGCCTGGCAAATTTTTCCTGCGCTTTTTTGATTTCTTCCAGCATTTTCCTGTCGCGCATCAATATCCTGTCTATGTTAATCAAATGAAATCCCGCCTCGGCGGCGTACCAGAATTCCTGCCCCGTCTTTACCCTTCGCAAAACCGTGTTCTTGATGAACATCTCCGGAAATGCCTCCTGTATCGTGCCCCTTTTCAACCACAGGGTGTGCGGAATGGTCATGCTCCGCATGCCGGCACGGTAAAG
>JAFGLS010000215.1 GCA_016927935.1 Syntrophaceae bacterium | reverse complement strand
ATCCTTCATCATCAAAATTAATGAAATCATTGCCGCCTATTCTGCCGAAAGAGGCTATGGTGACAACTGTTAATAGGATGATGATTAGATGAGTATATCTTTGTTTCATACTTTAAAAGTAATTAATTTTTACCATATCCCGGAGTTACTTGAAAGAAAAAATAGGCTTGCCTCTTGTGATCAGTACTCAGACTATTGAAATATAATCCTTGATTATCATTTGTAATCCCGCGTCTTTGTTGAAAGCGCTTTTTGTTTAGAAAAGTTAAAAAGGTAAAAAGCTTACTTTTCCCGGCGAATTATATGTACGGAAGTGGCCTTGAAAGAGGCGATTACAGTCGTTCCCTCGGTGATATTCAAATCTTCATATGCTTTAAAAAATTGTTTTTAGAATAATGTTATTGACTAAAATGTTATTTTTTTATAGGTTTCATCCGTAAGAATTAAATCAGGTGATGGAGTTCACCTTCGCTTTAACCGCCTAAGTTGCTAATAACTCCTACAGGAAATTAACCTGAAGGAGTTTTTTTATGGAAAAAATCTCAGATAACATGCCCCTTTCTAATATTCGCCATCTCTTGGAAGTAATCACGTCTGCTAGTAATAAATTTCAGATGATTTCCTTAAATCGTCAACTGGAGGCCGCTCATACGCTTCTTGAAGAAAATCCCCCAATCGATGTAGCTGTTCTGGGACAGTTCAAGGCAGGTAAAAGTTCTTTTTTAAATAGTCTTCTCAGTCAGAATGTTTTGCCTGTCGGCGTAATTCCGGTTACAACTGCCATTACCAGACTTCAGTATGGAGAAAAAGAAAGAGTACTGGTGCGGCAGTTTGACGGCCGAACAACGGAAGTGTCTCTCAACAATATTGCCGAATATACATCAGAGGCCAAAAATCCCGGCAATGATAAAAATGTAGCCATCGTTGATATAGAATTACCTTCTATGCAGAAGTATTCCGGGTTACGTCTTGTTGACACACCCGGTTTGGGAAGCATTTACAAATACCACCAATCCACTTCCGAACATTGGCTGCCGGCGGTTGGAACAGCGCTCCTGGCAGTAAGTTCCGACAGGCCGCTTTCAGAACACGATCTGGATCTTATCCACGAATTGACCACGCACACACCCAATATCATTCTTCTTCTTACAAAAGCGGATATTCTTTCTCCGGAGCAGCAAAAAGAAGTAGTGTCTTTCTTCCGGCAGACACTCCGGAAAGAACTTCATCGTGACCTGCCGGTTTATCTTTATTCAACCAAAAGCAACACCGAAGAATATAAACACATTGTAGAAGAAAAAATATTAAAAACCATCAGCGCCAACAGAGATTCCGAATTCTCAAGAATCCTGCATCATAAAGTCCGTTCTCTCTCAAATAATTGCCTGAATTATTTAAATATTGCTCTGAACGCATCATTGCAGGCGGATATAAATAAGGAAAATTTGCACTCACAAATTCTCAATGAGAAAGTCAATGAAGATGTAATGCGTGAAGAACTGGGTATTATTTGCCGGGAGCATCAGCGGCAAACCCGTCCTCTGATAGAAACCTATCTGGAGCAGTTTTATCTTCCCATAGCTAAAAAGGTTATGGGAATTTTGCAAAACGAAATACCTTCATGGAAGGGCAATCTCTGGAAATTGTCACGGCATTACGAAACGTGGGTTTCGGAAACTCTTTCTGAAGAGATGCGTGTGATTTCCAAAAGCGAACATAAACATTTTTTGGGTACCTTGAAGAAAGCACACGCGGGATTATCAAGATCGTTAGAGGCTTTCTGCAAATTCCTTGGAGACAATATAGAAAATGTTCTGGGTGTAAAGATGAAAGAGATGGACTGGAAAATTGATGTCACTGAGCCTGATCATCCTGATATCTCATTCACCAAAACTTTTGACATTCATCTTGACCTGATATGGTTTTTAATTCCCATGTTTCTATTACGGAAGGTCTTTGAACGCCATTTCATTTCCGGTGTTCCGAAAGAAGTAGAAATAAACCTGTCTCGCCTTGCCTATCAGTGGGAAAAAAGCATCAACAATTCCATTGAGGCTATGCGTATGCAGGCCATCAACTATATTCACGAGGAACTTTCTACTATAGAAGCCTTGCTATCCAGGACACAAGGGCAAACGGATGATATCAAACAGTTGCATGCTCAAATAGAAAAATTATCCGGAAATTTATAAAAAGAATAATGGTGGGGATGGAGTTCCCCTGACAAACGCTCGGGACGGGCTGATAACTCCTAAAAAGCGATGATTTGCTGTCGTAGGATTTTTCACAAGCTTACGCTATGCCCGAGGATATGTTTGTCACATGACTTTTAAGAGCATATTATTTGATTGTCTTGAAAACGATTTAACGAAAGAAACAACCGCCGAACCGGATTTCTTTGTTGATTTAAACCTTGATCAGATTATAAATGCCATTACCTCCGGCAAGCAGGAATATAATCTTAAGCCTTTTTTTTACAAATCCTTAAATAATGCAGACACGATCAAGTATCGCCAGGAAATAGCCTGCGATATTGAAAATGAAACTCTTTTCGGTAACATAAAATCATTCGCTCAAAAAATGAGCAAGGTACGTCTTTATCACGCCTCAACGGATAAGCTTCAATATAAATACCATAAAGAGGGATGGTTTTTGGAAGCAGTGGAAAATTATTGTGAAGCTGTTAGTTGCCTAGAGCATGATCTATCAGAGATAAATTTAAAATCACGCGGCCTTTTGGACTTCCGCAAATATTTGACAAACTACGTCAACTCTGTCGGGTTCACAACGCTTCTTGCTGGAACTAAAAAAATAAGAGCCGACTTGTCTTCCATAAAATATAGCGTTCTCATAAAGGATCTCTGCGTCAAGGTTAGCAAATACGAATATGAAATTGATTACAGCCCAGAGGTGGAGAAGACGTTTGAGAGATTCAAGCAAGGTGCGATAACAGATTATAGGGTTAAATTTTCAAAAGGTTCAGGCATGAACCATGTGGAAGAGCAAATACTTAATCTGGTCTCCAAGTTGTATCCGGAGATATTTTTAAGTCTTGACAATTATTGTGTAAAAAACAGTAATTATCTCGATGAAACAATAGTCGTTTTTGACCGTGAAATACAATTCTATGTTGCCTATCTTGAATATATTGAAATACTAAAACGATCGGGATTGAAATTTTGTTATCCGCAAATCTCCAATCAAAGCAAGGAAGTTTACGATTATGAAGGGTTTGATTTGGCCTTGGCCCAGAAACTCATTGCTGAAAATTCTTCCGTCATCTGCAACGATTTTTACTTGAAAGATAATGAACGCATATTTGTAATATCCGGGCCAAACCAGGGCGGCAAAACAACCTTCGCCCGTACCTTCGGTCAGTTGCACTATCTGGCCGGACTAGGCTGTCCCGTACCCGGCAGAGAAGCACGACTCTTTCTGTTCGACAGACTATTTACCCATTTTGAGAAGGAAGAGAATATCAAAAATCTTCGCGGAAAACTGAAGGATGACCTGTTCAGAATTTACTCCATTTTGGAGCAAGCAACATCAGACAGTATCATTATCATGAATGAAATATTCACTTCCACAACCTTAAAAGACGCTGTTTTTTTAGGTAAGATGATAATGGAAAAAATAATAAATTTGGACTCACTGGGTGTTTGCGTAACTTTCATAGACGAATGGTCTTCCTTAAGCGAGAAAACTGTAAGCATGGTCAGCACGGTAGTTCCTGAAAATCCAGTATTACGAACCTATAAAATTGTAAGAAAACCTGCCGATGGACTTTCCTATGCGCTATCCATTGCCGAAAAGCACCGGCTTACGTACAATTGTATAAAGGAACGCATAAAATCATGAAAGCTTTTCTCATGTATAAAAATCACGATTTTGACCTGCAAAAAAAACTTCCGCCAAACGAACAAGACCTGACGAAAGACTTGGAACTAAATACGCTGTTCAACGCCATGGCTCTCGGTGACGATTTTTTGTTGGAAATGGCAAAAAAAACTGTTTTTTCAGGCTTAAATGACTCGGGTACTATCCTCTACCGCCAGAATATACTGAAGGATTGCCTGAAAAATAATTCTGTTGTCAGAGACATTTATAACATCGCGGTGGAAGCAATTGAAAGCAAGAGAAAGCGCTGGTACAGCTTTTTCAGCAAAACTCCTTCCTCTATACTGTATAATGCAAGAAACGGATTAAAACTGTTTGTTGATTTTCTTAAGAAACTAAAGAAAGTCGCCGATGAAAATGCCGATAAATTTGAATCAGAAGGTTTTACGAAGTTTTTCACGACGATTAACAAGGAACTTGATGATGATTTTTTTGCCAGTGTCCAAAATCATCTCAGAGAACTAAAATTCCGCAACGGTGTTTTGATCAGCGCTGAATTGGGAAAAGGCAATGAAGGCGCCAATTACATACTTCGTAAGCCACAATTTAAAAAACAGAATTGGGTGCAGCGAATGTTTACCGACAGGCTATCCGGTTACAACTTTCGCATCAGTGAGCGCGATGAAGCAGGCGCCAGGGCTCTTTCGGAATTAAAAGATAGAGGGCTCAATCTTGTTGCCGATACAATGGCCCGGTCTGCCGACCATGTTGAAAGTTTTTTTAAAGTGCTGCGTACTGAGCTGGCTTTCTACATAAGCTGCTTAAATTTGCAGGAGAAACTTGCCCATATTGGAGAACCGATATCTTTTCCAGTGCCCGTGTCTTCCAATGAACGCCGACATTCTTTTAAAGGATTGTATGATGTCAGCCTTGCCCTGACCATGAAGAAAAAAATTGTAGGTAATGATGTGAATGCTGATAACAAAGACCTGGTGATAATAACCGGAGCTAATCAGGGAGGCAAATCAACTTTTTTGCGCAGTATCGGTTTGGCCCAATTGATGATGCAATGCGGCATGTTTGTGCCGGCTGAATCTTTCTCTTCCAATGTCTGCAACGGTCTTTTTACACATTATAAGCGGGAAGAAGACACTGAAATGAATAGCGGCAAACTTGATGAAGAGCTAACCAGAATGAGCGATATCGTGGACAATCTAACTTCAAATTCCATGTTGCTGCTGAATGAATCATTTGCCGCGACCAACGAAAGAGAAAGTATGGAGATTTCAAAACAGATAATCAACGCATTATTGGAAAAACGCATCAAGATTTTCTTCGTTACGCATGGATATGAATTTGCCTATAGTTTTTATAACAATAAAAAACAAAATGTTATTTTCCTGAGAGCAGAAAGAAAAGATGATGGGCAAAGAACTTTTAGATTAACTGAAGGAGAACCATTGCAGACCAGCTACGGCGAAGATTTGTATAAGGAAGTTTTCCAGAACAATGTACCAAAAACAGAGTCATTAGCTGAAAGAATAGGAGCATAAGTATGTTATCCTTTTTTTGTCCGAATTGCTGGAAAGAAGTAAACGACAAAGCTGACCAATGCGCTTATTGCGGCTATGATCTTAAAGAATACAAAAATCTTTCCTACGAAAAGAAATTGATCAATGCGCTTTATCATCCCGTCAGGGAAAACCGAATGATGGCCGCTCAAGTTCTTGGTGATATCAAAAGCAAAGATGCCGTACCGGTGTTTAAAAAAATTATAGAAACACAAGATGACTATTATTTCATCAAGGAAATCTTGCTAGCTTTAAAAAAGATTGGAGGCACCGAGAGCCGCAATATGATATTGCACCTCAAAACGCATAAATCAAACTTAATCAGACGCGCGGCAAAGGATCTGTGTGGCAAATAAACTTGGTGGAATGAATAATTCTTTGGAAGAGATATTGAAATTAATAGATGGCTTAAATTTGCTGCACGAAGGTAGCCGTTATGGTGACCTTCTTGTGGCATGCGGCAAGGAGGCAATCACTCCGCTCAGAAATTATCTCATGGAAGGCAAGCCCAGTCACATCTATCAACCACGGCAGAAAGCAGTAATCGCTTTGGCGGATCTTGGCGCTAAAGAAGTCTTGATCGAATATCTTTGTACGCCAAAGGATATAGCTGATCCTGTTACTCGGTTTGGAGAAGAGGCAGTTGAAAACACAGCAGCACGGTTGTTGGCTGTTTGGCAGACCGACGACGTTTTCGAGGTTCTTTTAAGGAGTGCAAGAAAGCGGATACTACCAGGGATAATTGAAGCCCTCTCTTCGTTTAGGCGGCCGGAGTCCATTCCATTGTTTATCGCCGCTTTGATGGACGATTTTTCCCGAAACGCCGCTGAAAACGCCCTGAAGCTTCTGGGAAAACAGGCAAAGCCCGCCTTAATGAAATTACTTAAAAACGATTATAGAGCAGAGACAAAAAACCCTTCCAGTTTGCTGCGACGCAGAAGCATCATGCGCCTTCTGGTCAACCTGGGGGTAACCGGGAAAGATTGGCCGACAATCAAAAAAATGTTCCACGACGATGATCCGGAGATATCGACCTTGGCTGCCCGTCTTGCTCTGGAAATTACCAATCTTAAACAAAAGAAAACAATAATAAAAAGGCTTATAAGAAAAATCCCTTTTGCCAACTGGAGTATTGACGAGGAAATCGAAGACTGTCTTGCTGAATATTATGACGCTGCAAAGAAAGAAATAGAGGAACAAATTTTAAAACGCAAAACGCTACCGATAAATGAACAAACTTCTGATAGTGTTCTAAAGATATTACTTAATGTCCAGAGACGCGCTAGGGTTGGATGAAATGAAACAATTACGGACAAAACGATGGCTAAATCGAAATGTATTCGGATTTGGTTTGACCAGCCTACTTTCTGATTTCTGCCATGAAATGGCAACCGCTGTTTTACCTCAATTCATGCAGGTCATTGGCTCTTCAGCAGCAGCCCTTGGTTTTATTGAGGGTGTCGCTGATG
Organism: Syntrophaceae bacterium; assembly: GCA_016927935.1. Taxonomy (GTDB): domain Bacteria; phylum Desulfobacterota; class Syntrophia; order Syntrophales; family Smithellaceae; genus Smithella. The sequence continues at coordinate 16,007 of JAFGLS010000215.1, read as the reverse complement.
CACTTTCCAGTTTCACAAAACTGGGAACCGGATATCACAGTGATAAAATCGGGCACCGCAAGGGCTGGACAGTTTTGGGTTATCTGCTCACGGCCTTCGCCAAAGCTATATTCGCATTCGCGGTGGCCTGGCCGCTGATCCTTATCGGGCGGGTGATCGGATGGCTGGGGCGCGGCATTCGGGGCCCTCTGCGTGATGCGATGCTGGCTGAATCCGTCAGCCCGGAAGATCGCGGCAAGGCCTTCGGTTTTCATAGGGCGTCAGATACCATGGGTGCAATTCTTGGACCGCTGGCAGCATACGGCATATTGACGCTTATTGCAAAGAATCCACATATCGCAGAATATTTTGGATACTGGTTTCCATCGTTTGCCGATGAGCCCGGCGGAGCTTACCGGATCATTTTCCTGATGACCCTCATACCCGGTCTTCTTTCTGTAGTTTCCTTGGCGTATCTGGTGAAAGAAAGACGTCGTACAACCAACCATGTCCTGCGTTTCTGGCAAACCATTAAGTCCATGCCAAAAAGCTATCGCTCCTTTCTGCTGGCAGTAGGACTGTTTGGTTTAGCAGATTTTGCGCCCACGCTGATGATCCTTCGCGCATCGACGACTCTCACGCCGGTGATGGGGCTTATAGAAGCGTCACGCCTTGCCGCGTTATTATATATTATTCGTAACATCACTTATGCTATTGCCTCTTTCCCCATCGGCGCACATAGCAACAAATTTCCCCGCAACCGTTACCTTGCTTTTGGCTATGGCATTGCTGTCGTAACATTTCTAGGATTTGCTTTTGTGATGCCCTCCTTTGCCTGGTTTGTCGTCTTATTCATTCTTTCCGGTCTTTTTATCGCCTGGGAGGATACGATAGAAGGTGTGGCTGTTCGCGACTATGTCAACGATGATATTGCCGGCACCGCTTACGGAGTTCTGGGTGTGGTTAACGGGATTGGCGATTTTGCCTCAAGCATTATCGTCGGGCTTTTATGGACTTCCATCGGCGCATCATGGGGGTTTTTATATGCGGCCGTCGTTGGACTTGCAGGGACCATTTTTATGATGCGTGCACCTAACCCAGTTAACCGTGCATAAAGTTATATGGAGGAAGAAACAGTGATTTTTATCGGCAGGAAAGTTGAAACAGATCGTATCATTAAGAAATTGTGTCAAGGTAAGAATATTATTATCGGCGGAAAGTTTGGAATTGGACGAACCAGTTTGGTTAAAAAAATATCGGAGATAATGGCTGATAAAAGAAAATTTATCTTTGTTGATTTCAGCCAGACACCCGGCAAAATGAGTGAGAAACTGATGAGAGAACTTGGTCTTTCCCGCCGTTTTAAAAAAACCGGCAGGAAAATGGGATATAAGTCCATGCGCTACCGTATTGCTACGGTCAGATCATCCATAAAAAATAAACCTGTCATCGTTTTCGATAATATTGCAAAATTAACTTCTCAAAAAATAATTTTTCTAAGAAATCTTATTGAGGAAAATCGTTTTCAGTTTATTGCCATTGTGGAACATTTTTTACCGGCAAATGATTTAATGCTATTGAAGGTGCAGTTTTTCCCCACGGAAACAGTCACACTGCACCATTTTAATGTTTCGGAAATTAAAAATCTTCTGCAAACTTATTCCAATCAATACCGCCTGAACTGGAGCGACGACTACATACGCCATATGGTAACCTTGGCCAACGGTTATCCTTTAGGTTTGACGGAGATGCTTAAAAAGAAAAGGAAAGGATATTATCATGTGTGATGAAAGCAATATAAATGAGGAACTGGCAAAGGATATGAATACACGCGGATGCCCTGTTTGTAACAGAGTATGGCATGAAGTTACGAGCTTCTTTTCGTCATGGGTCTATTCTCTGGCAAATGATGAAAATATTCAGAAAGAAAATGCCAATTCTTTGGGACTTTGTCATTTCCACACATGGCAATTTGTATCCATGGGGTCTCCACAGGGTATTTCTTCGGGATATGAAAATTTGGTTAGACATCTTTCTGATGAATTATACCGATTATCATCATCAATCGAAAATGTTTTAGACAAACTTTCAAATTTAATAATCGACAGTAAAGGTTGCCGTGTATGTTCTCTGACAAGAAATATGGAAAACCGTTATATAAAAAAATTAGCAATATTTTTAATCCGTGAAGATAACAAAAACTTATATTTGACTTCGGAGGGCGTGTGTTTGCGTCATCTGGGTATGCTTATGGTAATATCAAGTGCAGATATGAAAAAATTTCTTTTAAATCACCCAGGATCACGTTTCCGTCAATGGGCAGAGAATATGAACCAGTATGTTTTTAAAACCAAATCTTTGCAACGACATTTATGTAGTCAGGATGAAAACTGTGCTTATTTTACTGCTCTGACTCATATTGCAGGCATTAAGCATATTCGTTTTTGATATGATAATAAAATAAAAGGAATGCAAAATGACAGGTCTGAATGAAAATCATAAGAGATATTTGTTATCCACATTTAGTCATTTGGATAAAATTTTATCTGAATTTGAATGTATCATTGATGTTTTAATACCTCGCTCGACTTTTCAGCCATATATCAATGATGTCACTCCGGAAATGAGGAAAATGTTAGAAAAGCAATGCGATCTCATTCGTCAGTCAATGATCCGGATACTTAAAGAACAGCGCATCTCGCCAGCCAAACCGGAGCGAAGCTTATCAAATTCTATCCGTACAAGTTTAATTTTCGCCGATATATCCATCGAGGAATTAAGCCCTAAATACATGCGCGGTTATGGGAAGCTATCTGATGAGGCCAGCGACGAATTAAATGCAATCGTCAAAGAATTGCGGGAGCTCGTAAATAGAATTAAAGCCAGCTTGCCGGAGCAAAGCGCATTATGAAAAAGTTACTATTATAAATTACATGTGATAGTGAATTATTGAAATTAAAGGGAGGTTACTGATGACGGAGCGAGTAAATTGTGTTTTTTGTGATATTGTTGCGGGCAAGGCAAAGGCCTACAAAATTTATGAAGATGCGCTATCCATGTGTATTCTCGACATTCATCCCTATACGAAGGGGCACTGTCTGGTCATTTCCAAACGGCACGTCCCCTGGTGGCACGAACTGACTGATGAGGAAAATGCCAGTCTTTTTAAGGTTGCCAAAATCGTTTCCAACAAAATGATGAAAACCTTTAAGCCGGATTTCATTTTCCTTTATGCACGAGGAAGAAGAATTCCCCATACGCATCTTTTTTTGATACCCACTTATCACGGTGATGTTTTGGACCGTTTTTTCAACGCGCTGGAGAATTTTCAGGAAGCGCCTCAGATGCTGGCAAAATTAAAAACTCCGGAAGAAATGGAAGAAGCTATGCAGCTATTAAAAAGTTAATTGCATGACAGAATTAAACCGGTAGATTTTGGCAATTAGTGTAAGGGAAAAATTATTTCCCTCTGTATATGACGTGCACGGCTGTGGCTTTGAAAGAAGCAATTACAGTAACACCTTGATTAATGCCCAAATCTTCAAATGAAGGTATGGTAATATACGCGACAAGAGGAAAACCGCAATCAAGAATCATTTTATAAAAAAATCCCTGGCGGATAACCTTGGATACTTTGGCCTCGAAAACATTGCGAGCGCTGATCTTGCCCTGTGTTTGGCTGGATATGGTGACATTTTCCGGCCTTACACAGCAGTATATCTTTTGTCCGACTAAACAATCGCCTATCGCTTCTATCTCTTTTCCACAAACATCAACAACAATATTTCCTTCGGAACAGCTTTTCACCGTACCTTCCAGTATTGTTTCGGTTCCAACAAAGCTGGCGACAAACTCCGAAGCAGGTTGATTGAACACTTCTGCTGTTGTGCCGGATTGCAAAATTTTACCGGCGTTCATGACGCTGACATCCTGCGCTAGACGCAGGGTTTCTTCGCGGTCATGTGAAGCCAAGACCGCCGTTATTTTTGTCTCATCCAAAGAGTTTTTTAAATCATCGATAATTGTTTCCCTCGACGGAGGATCAAGCGAGTTAAAAGCTTCATCAATTAAAATAATTTTCGGCTTGATAGCAAAAGCTCTCGCCAAGGAGACTCTTTTAGCTTCCCCGCCGGAAAGAGCTTTAGCCGATCTTTTTTCCAGTTGTCTTATCCCAAAATAATCCAGCGCTTCTTGAACTCTGGATTTTATTTCTTCACTGTTAATTTTGCGAAACTTTAAACCCAGAGCAACATTTTCAAAAACAGAACTGTTCAAAAGAAGCGGTTCCTGAAATACAACGGAGACATTGCGGCGCAGCATTGCCAGATCTTCTCTATTTTCAATGGGCCTTCCCTGAAAATAAATCCTACCATGCAAGGGTTTTAACAAACCCGCCAACATTAAAAGCAAAGTTGATTTGCCGGCACCGTTTGTTCCGATAAGAGCCAGAATTCTTCCCTGCTGCACATGAAATTCAGGAATATCCAGCACGGTCATGCCGCCACGCTGCAAGACTATATTTTCTATTTTCATCAGGTTTTCAGGATTCATTGAATATTTCGCCTTTGCTGTACTTGCGTCAGCACGGCATTGATAATAAACGCGAGGATTAAAAGAATAATGCCCAGCGCGATGGCAATGTCAAAATTCCCCTTGCCCGTTTCCATAACAGTAGCCGTTGTCAGCACGCGCGAGTATCCTTTGATATTGCCACCAACCATTATAGAAGCGCCGACTTCGGAAATAACTCCCCCGAAACCGGCCATGACCGCGGCTAGAAGCGGCAGTCTTGCCTCTTTAATCAATATCCATACCATCTGCGATCGGCTCGCCCCCAGAGATAAAATCTGCAGGCGAAGATTTGGCGGTAAGCTCTGAATAGCAGCCAATGATATGCCCATGACAATCGGCGTGGCGATAATCGCCTGGGCAATGATAATTGCGGTGGGGGTGTAAAGAATTTCCAGAAAACCGAACGGACCGTTGCGCCAGATTAAAATTATCACGAACAACCCGACAACGACGGGAGGAAGACTCATTCCTGTATTGATTAAACTGATGACCAGTCTCTTTCCGTAAAAATTATTTAACGCAACAGCAGTGCCGATGGAAACGCCGATGAAAAGACTGATGAGCGTGGCTGTCCCCGATATCTTCAGAGACAACCACGTTATTCCCAATACTTCAGGATCAAAGCTGATAATTAACTCAAAAGCTTTGATTATGCCCTGAATAATTAAATCCACTTTACAAAACCTGTAACACTCTGATTAAAATTATTTGCCTAAATCTTCCACTTTCTTTCCGGCATCAGGGAAAAACAACGGAGAGCCGTATTTATCAACGCCGAATGTTTTGATGATTTCCTGCGTGCTTTTCGAAACCATGAAATTGGCAAAAGCCTTGGCGCCGTCGGCATTGGCCTTCGGCCACTTGGCGCTGTTGACTTCAATCACATGATAAATGTTCAGCAGAGCAGCGTCACCTTCTAACAATATATCCAATCCCAGATTTTTCTTCAACGAAAGATACGTTCCTCGATCAGTCAATGTATAACCTTTTTTTTCTGCAGCTACATTCAGTGTCAATCCCATCCCCTGTCCGGTTTCCTGATACCATTTTTGTCCCGCAGGAGTTATATCCGTTCTCTTCCATAATTTTTTTTCTTTAGCGTGAGTTCCCGAGTTATCTCCACGTGATAAAAACAAACTTTCTGCCTTGGCAATCATTTTAAAAGCTTCAGCGGATGATTTTACACCCTTGATTTTGGCTGGATCAGCACCAGGACCGACAATAATAAAATCATTATGCATCACCAATCGGCGATTGACTCCATAACCTTCTTCAACAAATTTCTTCTCGGCATCCGGTGAATGAACCAACAAAACATCCGCTTCGCCTTTTTCTCCCATCTTCATCGCCTGGCCGGAACCGACGGCTATTGTCTTAACAAAGTAGCCTGTTTGTTTTTCAAAAATGGGAATTAAGGTGTCAAGGAGACCCGTATCCTGAGTGCTTGTTGTTGTTGCTAAAATAATATTTTTTTGCTTAGGCGCCGCGAAAACACTTGATCCTCCGAATACAACGATCAGGACGGCAATCATCAACGTCATTATAACTTTGCTGTTTCTGAACACTTTCATAATTACACTCCTTTTATAATTTATTATTATTTCTTATTAGCTCTCTGCCATTCCACCGAATTGGGAAAGAAAAGCGGTGAACCGTATTTATCCTTGCCAAAATCTCGGATAATCAACTGGCCTTTTTTAGGTGAAGTAAGCCATTTTACGAATGTTCTGGTATCTTTCACATTGATTTTGGAAAATTTTTCGGGATTAACCGGTATCAATGAAATATAGTTAATCAAAGCTTCATCTCCTTCAACCAAAATTACCAGTTTAATATTATCTTTTAAAGAAAGATAGGTTGCACGATCAATGAATGTATATGCTCCTTGCTGATCGGTATATTTCAACGTTGCAACATTCCCTTCCGCACCTTTTTCGTAAATCACATACCATGTGCCTTCCGGTTTGACGCCTGCTTTTTCCCAAATTTCCATTTCCGCTACATTTGTGCCAGATTTATCACCACGGCTGATGAATTTTAAACCTTTTTTCATAATTTTCTTTAAAGCTTCTGCCGCTGATTTTTCTCCTTTAACCTCTGCCGGATCAGAAGCCGGTCCGACAATGACAAAATCATTGTACATCAGGGGAATTCTTTCCGTACCAAAACCATCGGCAATGAATTTCTCTTCCAGGGATTTGGCATGAACCATTACCAAATCGATGGCACCTTTACTGGCGATTTTCAGTGCCGCTCCAGTACCCGCACCCACGTGACGCACACGTATCCCTGTCTCTTTTTCAAACTGATCTTCCAGTACGCTTACAATTCCGGCATCAATCGGTCCTATTGTGCTGGACAAAAACACAAACTTGTCACCATCGGCAGCCAATGCCAGAGATGACCAGATTAAAAAAAGCACAACAGCACATTTCGCAACAAATACTTTCATTTTCAAGCCTCCTTCCGTTAATTTATTCTTGAATGAACCATTAGAATGATAAATTTGTTTATGTCATAAATGATATAATCTCAAAATTCAAGAGAATAATCTAAAAATTTCGACAAAATGCCTTTATCATTTATTTTGTATAGCATTTATAATTATATTGACCTTGCTTTCTAATTTGGGTATTTAGGAAACGCATTCTGTCACAAAGAATCAACATCCTATTGACACAACATCAAAGATGGGAAAGGAGATCACAAAAATGAGCACGGAAATAAAAGCTCCCATGACCGGTAAAATCGTCAGTATCATTGTAAATATAGGTGACAAGGTTAAAACCGAAGACGAAGTCATTATCATGGACGCGATGAAAATGGAAATACCCATATACGCGCCCTGCGCAGGAGTAGTCAAAAATATAAAAATCAAAGAAGGTGAATCGGTAAAAACGGATCAGGTTCTGGTTGTTCTTGAATGATAAAAACTTTCTTACATTAAGCAATTATCTTTTGAAAGAATCATATATTCCCATTATAATGATTCCGAAAATCAACAGTGGAATAATATAGCGGATCAGAAAACTCCAAAACTTCCCTATTGCCAAACCGGTTTTCCCTTTATTTGCTTCATCAATGGCTTGTTTTGTTCCCCAGACATAACCCGTAAATATTGCAGCGAGCAAACCGCCGACAGGAAGGAATAAGCAATTGGCAAACCAATCATAGGTGTCCAGAATATCTGTTCCCAAACCCGGAAAGGAAAAACCATTAAATATGCTGTAACCCAAAGCAGCCGGAATACCCGCAATAAATATTATAATTCCCATTAATATTGATGCCTTTTTACGTGACCAGCCTTTTTCATCCATCAGCCAAGCCGTTACTACCTCAAGAAGAGATATGGCTGAAGTCAGCGCAGCAATTGCCAATAAAATGAAAAACAAAACACCAAAAAAAATACCAAGTGGCATTTGCGCAAAAACAGCGGGAAGAGTAATAAAAACAAGACCCGGTCCGGCGGCAGGCTTGAATCCCAAAGCGAACACAGCTGGAAAAATAGCAAAACCGGCCATGAGAGCAACCAAAGTATCAAGGGTGATTATCCAGCCATTACTGCCCGGAATTTCATCATGATCTTTGAGATAACTGCCGTAAGTAATGAACACTCCCATACCCAAACTCAGAGAAAAAAAGGCCTGAGAAAGTGCGGCAAGAAATGTCCTTCCGGAAACATGACTGAAGTCCGGTTTTATGTAATAGAAAAGACCGTCTGACGCCCCTGGAAGTGTATTTGATCTTATAATCAAAATTAGAATAATAATAAACAGTATCGGCATAAGAATTAATGACCATCTCTGGATACCTTTTACTACTCCGGCTGATATAATACTTATGGTAAGAATCATAAATACTGCTGCCCAGATAATAGGTTCCCAGACACTGGTTATGAGACTTTTAAAAACTGCTTCGTGGTTTATTCCAGGAGTGGACACAGCGATAAATACTTTGTAAATGTAAGCAATAGACCATCCGGCAACCACAACATAATAAGATAGGATGACAAAACCTGTGAAAACCCCCAACGCACCCACCAGCCACCAGGATCTGCCCGGTGAAAGAAATTTGAATGCACCGACGGGATCCCGCTGTGATGCCCGACCAATTAATGTTTCGTTAACCATCAAAGGATATCCCAGTAAGAAAACAGCAAGTAGATATATGACTATAAAAGCAGCCCCACCGTGCTCACCTGTCATGTAAGGAAATCGCCAGATGTTACCCAACCCGACTGCCGATCCGGCAGCAGCCAGAATAAATCCCACACGGCTTGCCCAATGCTCACGATTACCTTTAAAATCACTCATAGTATTTTCCTTTTAAATATTTTTACTCTTACAGATTATCACTCTTGGTAAAATATTAAATTTCAAAATCAACAAAATCGGCTGAAGTTATACTTTTCTTACACTGTAAAAGCAAATATTTTAGTTTATAAAGTAAAATATTTGACAGAATCGCACAAATAAAATATGAAATGTGACATGAAGACATCTACTCAACTGGAAAAAGATTTATACGCAATTGACAATACATTGCTTGTTCGGGCTGGCGAAACCATTAACAAAAAACTGCTGAATAAGATAGCCGGTCTGGCGGGAAAAATCCGTTACGTTCCGATAAAAGAAACACGACTGGAAAAGGATTTAATCAAATCTTTTAATGACACACGATACGTAAACATCCTTTACCCTCCCGAAATAAACTTAAAGGTAATCAATTACATAAACCATATAAAAATACCGGAAAAGATAATGTTCGAACTGGAACACATGAAAGAAATCTCTCCCTATACTTATCATCACATAATGATTATCGCCATCCTTGCCGGCAAGATATCTTTCGATCATTCTATTAGATACAAGTACTCTCCGGATAAGGCCATTCTCTTGAGCCTTTTCCATGACATCGGAAAATCGAGAATTCCTTTGAGCATCTTGGATAAACGCACGCCGGTAACGCAGGAAGAACGCAGGATATTAACCACCCATCCGTTGATAGGCTATGTCCTTCTGCACTACTATTTCGGCAAGGACCACAAGAAATACGATTTTTCTTCGTTTCAGCATCATGAAAGGCTTGACGGCTCCGGTTATCCTCTGGGAATAAAAAAGGCCAACAAATATTCCCAGTTGATTGGTGTTGTGGACACTTTGGATGCGCTGATATCAGAGCGGCCATACAGAAGCACCCCTTACTCGCTTCGCGCCGCCATTGACCTGCTGCTGGAAGAGGCAGATAAGGGAAGATTCAATAAGAGCCTGGTGCGCACTTTAATTATATATTCCCGAAGGGAAACTCCCGGAACAAAAATTATTATCGGACAAAGAGGACGCGATTCCGCTCCGGCAGATAATTCCTACGGCAAAACAGCTACTTCTTAAAAAAAATTCTTCAGAGATTTGGAATATGACCCGTTTAAATACTTGCGTAATGAACCTCCGCCCAGCAAGCTGCGGCGGAATTATCAAGTTAAATTCTAATGCCCAAAAATAACTTCTCCCGTATCTGTAATTAGTTTTTCAGGAAGCTTAAAAATCCGTTTAAATATGTCCAGCGTACCCTTGCCTATTGACTTAGCCGTTATAGTAGTAACTTCAGGATTATCCCATGTTCCACCTATCTTGAAATTTACAGTAATTAATTTCCCCCTCTCGTCAGTGATAATCCACCCCGCAATCGGAACTTTTGATGCGACAAGATCCAGCGTCTGCAGAGGATGAACGCCCACGACACAATCAAGTTTTTTATTGAGAAAATCAACATTACCCACACCGGAAAATTGAATTGCGTCGCTGTTAATAAAAAAATCTTTTGAAGAAAATACTCCGCCTTTCAGAGAAGTATGGAAAGTTATCTTTTTATAGGGCATCCCTCCTTTAGCCATATCCGGCAGTTGAAGCTTCGCTAATTGAGCGACATTAAGCATGGAAAATATTTTGGAAAGTATGGAAAACCTTTTTAAGACACCCTTTTCAGCCAAAACATCAAATACTCCCGCTGCTGTCTGCTTGAGTTCGTTCGAATCACGTCCGGTGGTTGATAAATCTCCCGAAACAGACAATTCACCTGTAATTGTGCTATCCCCCATTTCCAGATAACTTTGAATCTTTTCTAGCGACATCTTGTCAATTAATATATTAGTTTCATAATTATTCTTGCCGCCAGGATTTATATATGCCCTTCCTTTGGCCATGAATTTTCCATCAAATAATTCCGCTTCCAGTGTTTCCACATCAACAATTCCGCGGGTAAATTTCAATGTGGCAAAAAGTTCTTTGAATTCAATGTCATTGAATTTGCCGTCATTTACATGCAAAGTCGCGTTTAATTCCAAAGCAGCCGAGACTTCTTGTTCTTTTTTCGGATACCTCAGGGAAAATAGTTGGACAAAATCATCAGATGTGACATAGGGAGAAGACAATTCCGCTGTAATTTTTGGACTGGCCCAGTCACTTATATCGCCAGAAAAATTAATGCTTGACTGTCCCAGCACAAACGACAAATTATCCACATGAAGTATTTTGTTCTCGAAGCCGATTTTTCCTTTTACAGCATACAAATCAACTCCGCCTTTAGGGGTTTGCAATCCCAGGTCTTTTGTTTGAAGCAAATTCGTATTAAATTGACAGTCTATCTTAGGTTGGGACAGGTCATCTATGCTGAAGTTTCCCTGAATATAACTTTCTCCAATCCTTACTTTCCAAAGGGACGTTTCCAGCGATTTTCCTTTGAAGAAGACTTTCCCCGTCAGATCTTTTAAAGGACTGACATTGTTCGATGGCTGAAGTGAAATACCGCTTAGCGTGATCTCCCCATTCCACTGAATGGAAGCGGTGTCACTGAGATCGCCTCGGCCTCCAACAGCGAGAGAACACTTGCCCGTGGGTTTGAACTCCCGCAGAACCGGCAGAATCGGAACAGCTTCGCGGGCATCAAAAGCCCTAGACTGAATATTGAAAGACAGAGGCATTTTCCCGGAAAAGGAAAAAATTGCCGCCGCATTTACTTTGATTGGCGGAAGATCATATTTAAAAGAAGTGAAATTGACGGCATCATCATTGATAACAATTTTAGCGTCGATATTGTTTTTTCTTGCCCTTGGCTTTTCCAGAACATCCGGATAAATATACGCGGCATTTGTCAAATCCCAGTCGGCATTAATATGAAAATCATCAGCGGGACCTTGCCCTGATAAATAAAGAACGGAAGCGCCTTTAAAATCCAGCTTGCTGAATTTTTCTTTTCCCAAAAGCCACAGGACTTCATCGCGCACCGGCTGGATTTTCATTTCTGCGGTGTAGACATTCGGTTCAGGCAGGGCAAAATCAGAAATGCTACCTTCCATTGTGCAGGGTGAATTGCCGAAAAACCCCTTCATTCTTTTCAGTGAAAACTGCCGTTTCTTTAATTCCAGAACGCCGGTGATATCATGAAAAACAGGAACCGGACCGCCTGCTTCAAAAATGCCCTTTTCCACTTGCGCCTTAATGAAAAGAGCATCTTTGCTTTCCTTGCTATACATATGAGCTATATGGCTCAATCTCCCTTTAAGTGTTCCTTCGACAAGCCGGAATTTCCCGTCTTTGACATGCTCCTGAATAAAACCACCCACATCTTTGGGAATTATTCCCCAGGGCACATAGGACTTGACTTCTTTCAGGACAAAAACAGAGGTGATGGCTGATGTCGTTAAGAACGGATCTTCCTTATCCAGATCATCAATATCGAAACTTCCCTTCGCGTTAAAATTATCAACTGCCAGGTGGCTTACATCAAGACCAAGACTTTCTGTATCGCGTTTTAACGAGTAATCCACTTCAATTATCCGTGGCCGGACGATACCATTGAAGACTCCTGGATAATTGAGAGAAGCTTTTTTCACTATTATGGAACCTTTTGTTTTGAAGTCAGAAAATTTTCCGGAAAGTTTTATATCCGCGTTTAAGAATCCGCCCCATTGTTTCAGAGGCGTATATTTTTCCAGATAAGAAACATAATGTCTTAAATTTGTTCCCTTTACATAAATGGAAGCTTTCACTTTGCTCTCATATATCGGCTTTTCCAGAGGAGCAGGACGATAAGATCCTCTCAGCACCCATCCCGCTTTATTTTTGCCTTCGATTACTGAAGTCTTTATCCGAAAATAAGATTTCTTTGTCCAGAAAGGAGAATAGACTTGGCCATTAACATTTTCCAAAGAGATTTTGAGAGCTTCTTTGCCAGCAGCCTCATCCAAAAAAGTTGCCCGTCCTTTTTCAATAACAAGTTTTCGGATCTTCGGAGTTTTATCTTCCATTTCTCTCTTCAGAAGATCGGCAATATTCAACACGCCCATACTGTCCCTTTTTACCGAAACACGCGGTTCACTGAGAACAACTTTCCCCAAGACCAGACGATTTCTCAAAAGAGGAAGAATATTCACCCGTATAAAGGCATCCTTGACACTCAGAAAATCCGCTGAACCATCCTTTTCACTGATAACTACATTGGTAAACTGCACAGATAGGCCGTTGCGCAGCGTTAAAGTGGCTTTTCCCGTTTCGTAGCTCAAAACACGATTGAATTTCTCCGCAGCAGTTTTCGTGATGACATCCCTGTAACTGTCCAGACGCGCCACCTTGTCTGAAAGATAAAACCAGGCTTGCACACAGAGAGCGGCAATTATTAAAACCGATGTAAGGAATATTATTATAATGACGGTTCGTTTTTTAATAGCCAATAAGGCGTGCCTCTTTTTGAATTATTATTAATTCTTTTTCTACAACAACCTTTTATCACTGTCAATTTCAATAAAAAGGCACCACGTTAAACAACAAAATGCCTTTTCAGCGGCAGAAATTGAATATAATTTATCAGCATTCATCATACAATGCATTTCCCTCTTTTAAAAATAAAGAATAGTGATATAATGACGCATAATTCATCAAAATATGGAATATTAACTGCTGACTATTCCGGAGACCATATATGGCAAAAAAAGCAGGATATAAAATCTCGTCATCTGTTAATGAAGGAATATTTGAATTTATCCTGACAGGCAAAATAGTAGAGAATGAGATTGATATGATGTTAAAAGAATTTAATGACAGGGTTTTAGCAAGTGGTGTAGATTATGTTTTAATGGATGTCCGTGCTATAAAAGGACGCTATGGATATACGGGAGCATATAAGCGTGTCCGAAGTCATTCACAAGAATTTTACAGTAGAATTAAGACGGCTATTGTTGATCTTGCCGAAAATTCCGTTTATCGTAACTATCACGAGACTACAGCACGTAATGCTGGCATGAACCTGAAATGGTTTACTGATATAGATGAGGCGATATCCTGGCTAAAGAGTGAGTAAATAGAAAAGGAATGAATCGTTATGAAAGAAAAAAGGAAAGAAAAACGATTAAAAGATACGAATGAGATTGCCGTAACTGTTTTTTCCAGAGAAGAAAATCTTCTTAAAAAGAAAAACTTTAATAACTACAGCGAAGATATATCTCCGTCCGGCGCTAAATTTCAGTCCAATATTTTTCTGCCTCTCGGTTCTCTCCTCAAGATAGATTTAACATTAGAAACTATTCATAAAAAAATTTCCGTCTTCGGAAAAGTAAAATGGATTAAGGAGATTCCCAAGAAGAGATATGAAGGAGGCGTGGAATTTGTTTTTACAACTAGAGAAAGGCTAAAGAAACTTGAGAGATACATCTTGTGGAAGCAAGATTTTCCAGACATAACTCCATCCGGAACACCGTTTTGGGTTTTTAAAGAATTCATCAAAACAAAAAAAACGAATTTGACGAGCAGACAACTGAAAATATTACAAGAGGATTTAAGGAAATTGAAGGATCCAAATTATTCTCTCCAGCAGGTTTACAAAAAGTTGTTGAGCTTGCAGGAAAATCGTATAGATTTGTATCGCAACAAGTTAGGAGTGCCGGATGGCTTGGCAGAAGAGAGATGTCAAGGAATGTTGAAGTTTCTAAAAGAAGCAGGATCGTTGGAGAAGGTAGAAGAACTCTTGAGCAATATGCAGCATGGAGTTGATTGATAGACTATTTACGTTCTCTCTTTGATGGGCAATGCCTTGTTGCCCTTTTCAACCAATCTTCAATTCTCAAAATCATATACTTGTGGTGGGTTACCCGTAATCGTTAAAAAATACATCTTATTTAAATAATGCCATACATAAAGAATATAACAGAATCGTTTGAGGGAAGGAAAGATTATGAATGATTTAAAAGGAAAGACCGCCATCATTACCGGAGCTTCGGCCGGGATCGGCGAGATGATTACCAGAAAGTTATATGCTGAAGGAACCAATGTTATTTTAATCGCTCGCACAAAGGGACCGCTGGACAACCTAACGTCGCAGTTCGAACCACAGCGAGTGGCGTCGTACGCTATGAATGTCACCGATTATGCCGCTTTCTCAAGGGTTATAGCAGAGGCAAAAGACCGATGGGGTGCAATCGATTTCTTAATCAATAACGCCGGCGCGCATAACCGCGGTAATGTTATGTCGATAACGCCTGAAAAACTCATCCAGATGGTGCAAGTGAACCTGGAAGCCCCCATCGTATTAACCCGTATGATTTTAGATGTCTTTATACAACAGCGGCGTGGCATGATAATCAATATCGCTTCGCTGGCGGGAAAGACGCCGGTCGACGGTGCGGCAACATACTCGGCTACCAAATTCGGCTTGCGGGCTTTTACTTATGCGTTGGCGGAAGAATTACGGCAGACCTACCCTGACATAAAATGCTGTCTTGTATCGCCCGGTCCCGTCATGACCGGATTTATTATGAATGAACTGGACAATGTCGCAGATCTTGTCTTTTCACAGCCACTAGTCAAGCCGGAAGTTGTGGCGGAAAAGGTCGTGCAGACAGCAAAAGATTCCAAGATAGAGCGCATTACAGGAGGGGCGCTGTCCGGCATAATGACAGATATAGGCTATCTATTTCCCGGCATGAAAAGAGCTTTAAAACCATTGCTGATTGCCAAAGGAAAGCGGGTAAAAGAAACTCTCAAAAAACAATCCATCAGGAATTAAGAAAAAAGTTACGATGCCAATGAACAAAAAGGAGTTACGAAATTTATTCGTAACTCCTTAATATCTGGTGAGCCCTGTCGGAATCGAACCGACAACCTAATGATTAAGAGTCATTTGCTCTGCCAGTTGAGCTAAGGGCCCTTCAGGTCTGTTGAAAAACGTCCATATGCTGCGTTACCTTCGCCATTCCCCGGCCTTCGCCGGGGCAGGCTATGCAGCGTACGTCAAGGACGCCTCACTCCTCATGTCTCGGATGCCTTACCTCTGACCGTTTTTGAACAGCACTGTTCTTATTAGAAAGATCATCTCTCTCTTTTTTATTCTGGCACGCCCGGTAGGATTCGAACCTACGACCAACAGATTCGAAGTCTGCGACTCTATCCAGCTGAGCTACGGGCGCT
>JAFGLS010000214.1 GCA_016927935.1 Syntrophaceae bacterium | reverse complement strand
TTTCCACGGCATAGAATCTCCTCCTTGCCGTATAGTGTAAACCATGTACCCGGTCTGTTTTGTAAACTATCTTACCAGTTTGTACCTCCCCTCAATCCCCTCCCACAAGGGGCGGGGAAGTTTGACAGAAGTTTGGATTCCACGGTCGAGCCGTGGAATGACAGCGGCGGCGTGGTGCTTTAAATCCTTTTTAAATTCCTCAGGTTTTGTTCTCGGTTCTTTGCGTTTGATGTCGGAAAGGCGATGAGGCAGTTTGTTTGGGTCTAATGGTGTGTGTTTTCTAGGCGGAGATGTCTTTTCCAGATGCTGACGGATCTTGTTGGCATTGTTTTCAAATTCCTTGTCCGTTTTGGAATTTTCAGCGGCATCAAGATTGGCTCTTAGTTCTTTCAGATTATCTTCGTAGTGTTTAACAAAGTTATAATGCCTTTGTAGTATCGCCTGCGGTAATCCGGCTTTTTTGAGTTTGTTTTCTGTATCAGAAAACTGGCTTCTAATTTCTTTATCGAAAGATTCTATCGCTTCTCGTTTTTCTCTTAATTTGCTCCTCTTGGTTTCAAAAGAAGATTTGCCGGATACAATACCCTTGAGGTCATCTATGGCCTTTTGGAATTTTTCCTCCGGTCTTTGCTCCTGTTTTTTATTGGACGAGGGTTTTTGTATTTCATGATAGGCAGCATAGGCAATATTGAACATTCCGCCCATTGTCCAGGTAAAAAAGAAAATAACTAGGTAGGTAACAGCTTTTAAAATCCTTTGACGCATAGTATCCTCCACTGCTGAAATTTAATAATAACAACAAGGGGTAAAACCATCTACTCCGGGATTCATGATTTTGCTGCTTTTATTTTCAAGACTGCTTTTTTAAAACTTGCCCGAATGAAAAACGAACAAACCGCTTGTGTAACATAAAATGCACATTGGTGAGGCTTGTGATGTTCAACTTTTAAAAAAGAAATTTTCCCTTGTCAAGAAAATTTGATTTATGATTATTGAAAAAAATAAAGAATAAACGATTGAATTTGATTTTTTGTGCGGTATATTATACAAAAGCCAACATGAAAAAGATCAATTTTGCCCACCAGAATGTTTACAGTGGAATGGCTCTTATTGCCGATCCGATTCATCAGTATATTCTCTTCACCGTGTCGGAAGGCAAATCGGTAAACGAAACAACGGAGAAAACCATAATTGATTCCCCGTGGATGCAGAGACTGAGAAGAATTTATCAACTGCAAAGCGCACGCTGGGTTTATCCGGCGGCGGAGCACTCACGTTTTCAGCATTCTCTGGGCACCATGCACGTGGCCGGAGAATTTGCCAAAAGTATCTATCCGAGTTTATCTTCCGTATGTAAAGATATTCCTTCCCATAATTACATCGAAGAGTTGCTGAGACTTGCCGGTCTTCTGCACGATATCGGACACGGCCCCTTCGGTCATTTTTTCGATGATAATTTTTTGAGCGAATGGGGATTAACACACGAAACAGTGGGAAAGAACATCATTGTGCGAAAACTTGGCGCCGAAATTGCCCGCATCAAGCGGAGTCCTTCCGGCATGTTCTCACAAGGCGAAGTGATGGACGCTCAAAAGGTGGCTTTTTTGATTAAAATGCCCGAAGCTGGTGAAACGGCGGGCAGACAGCCGCGCTGGCTGCAAATGCTCAGACAGTTGTTTTCCGGAGTTTATACGGTTGATAACCTGGATTATGTTCAGCGTGACGCTTATATGACCGGTTTTTCTCTGGACATGGTGGATATTCCACGTCTGCGCTACTATACTTTTTTTACCAATGAAGGCCTGACTCTTCACCAGTCAGGTATTTCCGCGCTGGGAAGATTTTTAAACGCCCGGCTGAATTTATATACAAATGTTTATTTTCACCGCACGACGCGAGGGTTGGATCTGCACCTGCAGGAGTATTTTCGTGACACAATGAAACTTATTTTTCCGGGTAATCCTCTCAAAAACTTAGATGACTATCTGAAATGTGACGAATGGAGTTTGTTCAACACAGTGCAGAACTGGCAGGAATCCAAGGACGAGAAAAAAAGAAAACTAGCCGCCGAATGGAAAAAACTTCATGACCGGGAAGTAAAGTGGAAAATGTCTTTTGTGGCGGAAATTTCCCTTGATCAGATACAGCGCGGAGTCGGTTTTTCCAAAGCGGCGGATTATGAAATGCAAATCAGAGAGCGTTTGCCGAAAAAACTACAGGGCCTTTCCTTCAAAGTTGATCTGGCAACACAGGATCCGCGTCCGCTTAATCCCATAACTGAGAGAGGAAAAAGAATAAATATTTTTAATCCCGTCACCCAAACGACATCACCCGAGCCGCTTTTGGATATTTACCGTTTTATCCCCGCGCGAATTATGCATTTCAGAGTTTTTTCACTGAATCATGATTATGACGAGGAATTATCCGCCGCTGCGGAAAAGGTTTTGGGAAGTTCCGAAAGACCAATCCCGACGAATAAAAGATCAATCCCCACGAATATTTAATATGGTTGAAAATTCCGAAACTACAGATTTAACTCTTTTTGTCCGCACTTCAGGAGAGGAAATCATTCTCTGGGACCGCCAGCGGATTGTGGACGCTTTGATGCGCGAAGCTGATATTGATTATCAGGTTGCGGCCCAAATATCAAAAGAAGTAGAAAAGCAGATTGTTTCTTCGGGAATCAGCGTGCTGACCACGGCGCTGATTCGCGAACTGGTCAATGCGCGGCTTATTGAAAAGGGTTTGGAGAAAGAACAAAGACTTCATGGCCGTCTGGGGTTGCCTCTTTATGATGTGCGGCAACTGATTCTTCACGAAAATAAACAGGATGCCAGCGTTCCCCATTCTCCCGAAGGCACAAATCTTATCTTTGCTGAAGGCATTAAGAGGGATTTTGCCCTTCACGATGTTTTTTCCGCCGCTGTCGGCGAAGCGCATATCGCGGGCGACATTCACATCCATGCCCTTGGTTATGTTGACCGTCCTTACAGTTGTTGTCAGTCTCTGGAATATTTGAAGATACATGGATTAAACCTGCCGCAGGCAATAAATTCCGCCAATCCTGCAAAATATGCCGAAGTTTTGCTGGCGCACATGGTGCGCTTCAGTGCTGTCCTGCAGGGACACTTCGCCGGCACAATTGGCTGGGATGCTCTCAATATTTCCTTCGCCCCTTATCTGACTTCCATGACGGACAAGGAAGTCAATCAGTTCGCGCAAATGCTGGTTTATGAATTTTCGCAACTTGCTGCTACGCGCGGCGGACAGGCACTTTACACTGATATCCATATATATTACGAAGTGCCCTCATCTTGGGCAAAGCTTCCTGCCATCGGTGCGGAAGGAAAACCGACAGGAAAAAACTATGGCGATTATACCCGTGATGTGCAGCGCCTTGCCCGCGCTATTCTGGAAGTCTTTGAAAAAGGCGATGCCAAAGGGAAACCGTTCATTCTTCCACGTCCGCTTTTACACATAACGTCAAATGTCTGGAATAGTGAAAACGCCCGGGAATTTCTGCTTCTGGCCTGCAATGTGGCCAGTCTTCAAGGTAATACGTGTTTTGTTTTTGACAGGGAAGGGCAATCGTTTCCGTCTGTCTTTCGAGAGGAGGAGATGGATAAACCGTCGCTTCAGCGTTTTGCGACCATTCAAAGCGTAACGTTGAATTTGCCGCGTTTGGGGTACAAAGCCAAAGGCGATGAAAAGAAAATATTTTCTCTTTTGAGTGAATTTATAAAAAAAGCAACTGAAGCTCATGTGCAGAAAAAAGATTTTCTGGAAAAGCTTCTTTCCTACGCGGAAAACGGTCCGCTGTCGTTGCTGGCCATGAACCATGACGGGTTTCCTTTTCTGAGGATGAACGTATCCGCTTACGTTATCGGCATTGTCGGATTGAATGAACTTGTGCAAATTCATCAGGGCAAGGAATTGCATCAATCGCCGGAAGCCCTGGAGTTCGGTCTGAAAGTTGTAGATTACATCAGGCATGAAGCTGAACGCTGGAGCGGAATACTTAAAATGAAATTTGTCCTGGAACAATCTCCCGCAGAAACAACAGCATATCGTTTCGCCCGCCTTGATTTGAAAAATTTCTCTCCGGTCGCCGGACATTATGTGAAGGGCGATATCGCCGAAGGAGCGGTTTATTACACGAATTCGACTCATCTTAATGTGGCGGCAGACGTTAGTGCGTTGCAAAGAGTGGCCAAGGAAGGGCTTTTTCACAAATATATGGAAGGAGAAGTATTTACGCATCTGCAACTGGGAGCGGCAGCGCCGGACAAAGAAAAATTTAGTAAGTTTATCCGCAAGGTTTTTTGCGAAACGGACAACCGCTTGATTGATTTCAATCCGGAATTCACATTTTGTCTTTCCTGCGAGAAAACCGCCCGGGGGCTTAATGAAAAATGTATTTACTGCAAATCCACCGATGTGGAGGGCATTGCCCGGTTGACGAGATATTTCAGTAAAACATCCAGCTGGAACAAGGGAAAACTGGCCGAACTGAAAAACAGAAAGATAAATGATAATTTTAATTAAAATATCGGTTTGACAGGTATGCCTTATTTGGATAAAGACTTAAACGTCAAAGGGAATGAGGTTTTCTTTATTCAAGCCCTTTATGCTTATTGAAACGCAGAAATTCTGCAAATAATATAGAATGAAGAGAAGGTAAATGAATTTTGCACCTACGGAAGAACAATTAATGGTTCGGGACATGGTCCGGAAGTTTGCCGAAGCGGAAATCAAACCGGTTGCGGCGGAATTGGATCACACACATCGCCATCCCGAGGAAATTTGCCGAAAACTGGGAGAGATGGGCATCATGGGTGTAGCCGTTCCCACAGAATACGGTGGAGCGGGCATGGACAATGTAACCTATGTCCTGGCTATGATAGAGATTTCCAAGGCCTGCGCGAGCTGCGGCGTCATCGTTTCCGTTAACAATACGCTCTATGGCCATCCGGTCAAAACTTTCGGAACGCATGAACAGAAACTAAAGTTCCTTACGCCTGTAGCCAGCGGCAAGGTGGAAGGCTGTTACGCACTCACGGAAGCTGGATCCGGTTCCGATGCGGCGGCGCTGCGCTGCAAGGCTGAGCTCAAGGGTGACAAATATATCGTCAACGGTACTAAAACTTTTATTACCAACGGCCCTATTGCCCGCTACTGTGTTCTGGCGGCAACCACCGATGCATCCAAAGGTTACAAAGGTGTCATCAATTTGATTGTTGATTTGAAGGAAACACCTGGATTTAAAGTGGGTAAGATCGAAGAAAAACTCGGCATCCTTGCTTCCGGGACGTCCGAGTTGGTTTTTGAGGACGCGGAAGTTCCGGCTGCTAATTTGCTCGGCAAGGAAGGGCAGGGCTTCCAGCAAATGATGGCCGGTCTGAACTCGGGTCGTATCGGTATCGGTGCGCAGGCCTGCGGGATAGGTCGTGCGTGTCTGGAAGATGCCATTGCGTATTCCAAAGAACGTATTCAGTTCGGCAAGCCCATCTCCTCCAATCAGGCCATTCAATTCAAACTGGCCGACATGGCCACCGAACTGGACGCGTCGGAACTACTGCTTTTGCGGGCGGCTTGGCTGGAGGACAATGGCAAGGATTTTGAGAAAGAATCGGCCATGTCCAAGTACTATGCATCGGATGTCGCAATGAAAGCGGCGATTGAATGTGTGCAGATATTCGGTGGCTACGGTTATGTTAAAGAATATCCGGCGGAACGCCACATGCGCGATGCAAAAATCTGTCAGATTTACGAAGGCACCAACGAAATTCAACGCGTAGTCGTTGCCAGAAAATTGTTGGGTATGCGGTAATATAAATATCATTTGAAGCAGATAACAGGAAGGCAGGTTCAGAAAATATCCTGCCTTTTCTGTAATCGCGTAATACTATATTTGCAAGAAATCCCACGTCACTTACGCTCCTGGGATAATTCGACTTACGCTTCGAGCAGCGCTTCGGTTGCTCTCAGCTTGTCTCACTATCAGCGAGTGTCATTACAAAAAAGGCAGAGGTTTTTCTATCCTGTACACCAATGCCTGACAAGTTGACAGAAGTTTTCCTGTATTATCGTTTGCGCGAATGTCATAGGCGGCGGTTCTTTTTGTTTTGTTGATTTCTCTGGCTTCGGCGGTAAGCGTAGCTCCTTTTTCCGGTGAAGCCATATAATTGATGTTCATGCTTAGAGCTACCGCCATCGTGCCGTGCGAATTGGAGGCAATTTCAAAAGCCGCGTCAATCAGCGAAAAAATTGCGCCGCCGTGAGCCATGCCGAACATATTTTCCAGGTCGGGCGTAAAAACCATTTTTACTTTGGCGTATCCCTCTTGCACATCAACCAGCGTCAGACCAAATTTTTTAGCGAAAGGTTCTTTTTCGATTTGTTTTAATATTGCGCTTCTTACCTTTTTATCCATGGTTGTCTCCTGAACAAGATTATAGATATTTATTTCTTATACATTATCGAGGCTAATGGAGTCAAAAAAGAAAGTATCATTTTTAATTTCTGTTTGGAATAATGCAAAATTAAAAATAAGCATTATTTATTTCTATAATATACCACTTATTGTGGTAACAAAAAAAATAACCACCATATATTGATTTTTTTCTTGATTTTTGGAAAATTATGTTATAAACAAATAACAATATTAAGAAGAATCTTTTGGTTGAGAGGTCAAGAATTCGGTTAGATGTGCCCATTAAGGGCGAGGTTATTTTAGGCAGTATTGACAGCGAAAAATTTATAAGAATGCCAAAGCTAATTGATATCGTAGAAGAACCGCTTCTAATGGAAAAGTCGATCGTGTATCACCCGAGAGATCAAAAAACAAAAGATAAAAAATCAGCAAACGCCAGAAGAAGCGGTTGCAGTTGTTAACCAAATTTTAAACTCTTAGAAAAAAGGCGGATCACAAGGGGTCCGCCTTTTTCTATTTTTATTGTGAGACTCAAATTTCAAAAGCGTATAACCTGAAGGTCACTATAGGCGCATTGAAATTTGTAAGTCGAACAATCCCGCATAGCGGAGGGTATAATACCCTGCCCCTTAAGGCGGAATTAGGGCCCAGTCCCGATAGCAATCGGGATTGCCCTGGGTTTCATACCCGTGATTTACAATTGTTTTAGTTTGCTTAATAGCATTTTTTCTTGATTAATTGAATTACTAATTGTCACTCACAAATTTCAAGCATGAGTAATTATCATGCAAAGTACAATATGCTAAACATCTTTCTCTTGTGAGCATAGCTCCCAGTGAAGCCTGGACCATATCCATTATCACCATATCGAGGAGAATATTTACACTCTCACTTATGAACGGGGCGTATTGATTACGAATCTTCTGCTTAAGTTTGGTCGCTTTTTCCTTTTTTTTGTCGCCACCTTTCTTATCCTTCTCCTTGCGCAAGTCAGCCAGCCGGATAACACCCTTCTTTCGTGCAGCCTCCTTATTATTCTTGATTATTTCTGCAAACTTTGCATCTTTGGCGATTCGAAAATGGGATTTTGCTGCTAGATCCGCAAGCATAGACCGCTCCACAGGCCTCCAAAGAGGTGTAGAGTTTCCCGATATGTCAATCAAAGGTGTGATTACCTGTGATGGAAGGGTGTATTCCAATTTTGTTTCACCAACTTCTTCTAGATTGAAAAAACCAGGCAAACGCACATCTGCTTCCACTCCTATCTTTTGCGTGGATTTGCCGCCAGGCAGAAAGTACATTGCTGTAGTAACTTTCATGCCGCCCAGATCCTTAGGCAGTGGAGATAGTGTCTGCACGGTTCCCTTGCCAAAAGTATGATCAGAACCAATAATAACAGCACGATGGTAATCTTTGAGAGCGCCTGCCACAATTTCACTGGCAGAAGCGCTCAGTCGACTCGTTAAAACTACAAGTGGGCCTGTGTACACAGATTGGGAATCTTCTGCAGGAAACGTGATTACTTTGTTCTTCCTGTCCTTTATATTAATTTTAGCCGACCCATTGACGAAAATCATCAACTTCTCGCGGTTATTTTTAGTTGCCACGATGACACCATTGCCAAGAAAAAGACCGGCAATTCGTACCGCTTCTTCTACCAATCCTCCTCCGTTACGGGAAAGGTCAAGGACAATCCCGTCAACATGACGAATTTGAGCCTCTGCAAGAAGTTTTTTGACATCTTCATAAGAAGACTTTTTTTCCTTTTCATCGCCATAAAAGGAAGGAAGATCAATGACGCCGAAGCAGTATTGTCTCTCCTTTATCATTCGTGTTTCATAGGCTATCTTGGCCTCTTGATCCTTAATATAAACCCTGTCGCGCAGAATAGTGACGTCAAAACGGTATGTGCGTTCCAACTGCCGCAGTATTGTCAGAGTTACCTGTGTGCCTTTTTTGCCACGAATCATCTTTACAGCATCGTGCAGATCCATATCTATTACATTAACGGGCCTTTCTTTTTTTTGAGCCACAGCTATTATTTTGTCTTTTGGTTTCAGCAGACCCGAGCGCTCAGCGCTTCCTCCCGGAATCAGTTCTTCAACTACTATAAAACCATTATCACTGCTGAGAAGGGCGCCGATTCCTTCTAGGGAAAGCTGCATTTGGATTTTGAGTTCATCAAAATTTTCCGGAGTCAGGTAGCTTGTGTGCGGATCCAGGGCTTCAGCAAAAGCTTCGGCCACATATTCAACGAGTTTTTCGGGATTGCGCTTGATTATCCGAGTTGTTTGCAGTTCATAACGGTGAATCTGCTGTTTCTTTGCTTCTGCCAAGTCAATGCCTGACAGCAAGTCATTTTCAATTTGAAATTGCACGAACTTTTCCAGGAGTGCATGCTTTTCCGACATCGTCTTTGCGTATCGACGTTTTTTCACGTCAATATTCAGTTCCGTTGTTTCGTCAATTCGATAATCAGATTCTAAAATCTTTTTAACAATTATCTCATTCTCCCGAGCCCTGGCAACAATTATGTTATAAACCGGTTTAAGCAAGGCGCAGTTACCTGTTTGCATGTTTTCAAAAACTTTTTGCAGAACCGGTCTTAGCCTTTCTACGTCGGACTCGTAAAATAATGTTTTAGACGAATCAAGTTTTTTGATCATCTGGTCAACAGCATGAGTTCTGATATCTTCTGTCATATCTCTTATTGCATAGTGATAGGATAGAAAACTATCCATAAGCAGAGGCAAGCGACTGCATTTTATGTTTTCGGCTACTGATGAAGAAACAGGTAAGAGCACGATAAGCAGCAAAATGAGCAAAAAACTGCTGAAATAGAATGCGCCCTTACCGTTGACAACCTTTTTGAAGATACTGTGATTGTCCTTTGTAGTTTTTAAAAAAATATTTATGGCTCTTCTGTCGCGAATGTTCATGCTTTCTTTACCTCAAATCATACCCGGGAAACAATCGGTCATATTTTTTATACTGCATATGAAATATGACTGCACTGAAGATAGAAGGATGGAGAAATTCTGTCAAGGAAAAATGAAAAACG
>JAFGLS010000213.1 GCA_016927935.1 Syntrophaceae bacterium | reverse complement strand
TCCCATTATAATGATATTCACTTCCTATTTTTTTAACCATCACTACCATGGGGATTATTTCGTCTTTTTTGAGAGCTCTGCCCTTTGAATCAATACTACTGCCGTCACTCATAATATTCCTTTGATTGCAAGTTCTTTTTTCAATTCTATGTTGTGACATATCATAAAAAGCAAGAACGTGGAAATAGGAATTGAAAGAAAGTATAGGTCGGTATGTTGGCGCAGTGGCATCAAAGGACAAGATTCGGGCGGTTATCGTATTTCTTTTGTAAAATCTTGATATAACATAGTATTTTGTAATATACTTTACTCAACAAAAATTGGAGCATTGTCATTTTTGATTTATGATATCATTATGATAGCTATATGAAATCGTACATGTTTATGTGTTTATAATTATTAAAGATAAATATTACACTTGTAACAAGTAAGTGATAAATAGTACATAAAAAACGCTATCAATGATGACAATTTCAGGGAATTCCTCATTATCAGATGTGTGATTTAAAGGTTAGGCTATTTTCTTTCAGAGCTACTTAGATACCTATTAATCCGTCATTTCAAGCCATGGTTGAACAGAATAGGTTAAACCAGGTACCCCAACATATTTTGAGTAACGGGTGAGAACAAATTCGTATGCTTCTTTTATTCTGGATTGGTCAAACTCATATACGGATATAATCTTATTACCCACACCTACTTCGCTGTTAACATATGGTCCTCTCAGGGTCATAAATGGAGGTACCGGGAGAGCCGCCGCAAAACGCTCAGCCATTTCCTTTTCACTATCCGGTGGGAATGCCATCATGCCTATAATAACCATTTTAAACTCCTTTTTCTTGGTTTTTACTCATATAAGTATTTTTCTTGACAAGGTATCTTATAATGTACTGTCCTGATTACTATGTAATCATAATAGCACCTTTTGTTTTTTAAAAAAAGAGAAAAAAATCTCACAAGCTTGTATCTTTTTATATACAAGCTTGCGAGATACAACTTTCAGATTATTGCCATTTTAATTTTTGTTCATTCCTCCGGCGATTTTCTGTCATATTTTCAAGGGCGATGATCTCTTTCTCTGTGCCGGGTAACAGTTTTTGATTTCTTTATTCCCTGACTGTATTGTTGAGTAGGACGTTTATTCCCCTATCCCTGCACACCCCAGGATTTTCTTTCCCAGTGTTTATTTTTCTTCTATTTCCGCCAGTTGTGTTGAAGTTCTTGCTGCGGTACTTGTTGATAGTTCCAATGATGCCCTTTCCCCTGATGATTTCTATAATTATCTCTCCAGTGGGGATGAACTTTTTTGTGAAAAGATGGTATCCCTTTGTAATAAGTCCAGCCTCTGTCATGATAACGGGAACGGTACCAGCGGCCTTCCCAAGGACGCCACCACCAGCCGGCAAAAAAGAATATGTCCTCGTGAACATCAGGAACGACATAAACGTCCGTTTCTGGTATTACCAAAGGCACCGGCGGCATGGGGAAAATAATCGGCGGCGGTAACGGTATGGGAATGGAAACGTGCACACTTACTCTTGCCATTGCCGTGACCGGCACTAAAACCATTAATGTCAATAATAATATTTTAAAAATTATTTTTTTCATCGGATTACCTCCTCTATAATATTTTGTACATAAACGCAACTTATGTGCCAACAAATAATAAAAGTTAGTAAAGTATTAATATATATCAGGTAATTGACGGATTTTTATTGTCAAAATGCCTGCTGTCTTGTGGAGAAAAGAAGGGGATAGCTCTTCAGCCATGGAGAATAATTCATCTGTATTGAAAGTCCCGGACATTTACGAAAACGATTTGAAAAGATTTTTCTAATCGGATAATAGAATCCACGAGGGTAAAATGAAGATCATCTTTTTGGGTACTAATGGCTGGTTCGATACTGGTTGCGGCAATACAATTTGCACGCTGATAGAAACAAAAAAGGCGTATATTATACTTGATGCCGGAAATGGTATTCACAAAGCGAGTGCATATGTAAAAAGAGAAATGCCCGTTTATTTGTTCCTCAGTCATTTCCACATAGACCATATTGAAGGCCTTCATACGCTGGCGAAATTCAAATTTAAGTCATTGGAGATAATCGGACAAACGGAAATCAAAGCGACAATCAAAGAGTTTCTTGCTCCCAAATATTCCGTGCCCATCCATAAATTGCCTTTCCCCTGTAAGGTGACAGCCATTAAGGAAGGTTGGCATAAAAGACCTCTTAAATTCCGGGCATTGAAACTTGTACACTCTACAATATGTTTCGGTTATAGGTTTGAGATTGACGGCAAAATCATAAGTTATTGTACCGATACAGGCTATTGCAAGAACGCGGTAGAACTTTCTAAGAAAGCCGACCTTGTTATCTCTGAATGCGCAATGCTCAGCGAACAGACATCCAATTCCTGGCCGCACATGAATCCGCAACTTGCTGCAAAACTTGCGGTTGAATCAAAGGCAAAAAGACTTGCTCTTACCCATTTTGATGCCGCATTATATAAAACAATGGCAAATAGAAAAAAGGCGCAAGTACACGCGCAGATGATATTTCCTAAAACTTTTTCTGCTTATGACGGACTGACAATGGATGTATAGAAAATATTAATATTGAGGCAGTGCGTATTATTAATCGGTTACTACCTGAATTGAAATTGGCTTCACTTACTTTTTAACCAGATTCTAGCCTTGTTGATATCTGTAAAATATTTCAATGGTACTCCGGCATTATTTGCCGCAATCTCATTAAACTTCTTTTGAAAATCCGCATGTTTTGAATGGTCCACAAAGGCAGTCTTGACACGCAGGGGAGGTAGATTTTCTATGACACTGGAATATGCTGTTATATATTCGCGAGGCATCTTTAAGAAACGGATATCCGCTAACAACTTCTTGATTTTCATTGGCTTTAAGATAGAATATAATTCCTTTACCACTTTTTCAAGAGTATCCTTTGTCACTTTACCGGTTAGGGCAACTTCAACGATTCCCTCTTTTTTGGATGAGGAAATATCATATTCCGGTTTCTTTGTTATTTGCGAAATATCTTTAATAACTTTTTTTGCCCGATTTCCAATGTCTTTTCTTGCTTCTAAACCCTGTTTTTTTATGTCTTTGATAAATCTCTTTACATCAGCTATTGACAAGTTGTTTTCTTTGGCAATATCCTTTATCAACTTCTCGATCATTTCCTGTCCGTTAAAGGCAACTCCAAGACCTGCAAAAACAGAAGTTCTTAAAAGTTTTCTTACATCTCCGACTACTTTATTTATAATATTTTTATCTTCCGACTTCTTTTTTGATTTATTTTTTGGCATTTTTAATTCTCCTACAAAAATATTTTTAATTTCATATAATTAAATGAACTTTTTCTCCAAGATGAGTATAGATATAAATAAAAAGTTAAATCAAGAAAAAATGTCTCGCTAAAAGTGAATGGTGCTTGTCGCTATTTTCTTATTTCCCTTGTACGTATGCCTGTATCACCTATAGAATAACTTACTTCCTCGTCGGATTTTTCTCCTATCACTCTGACAACTACACTACTTGAAGTATTTGTAATTTTGTATCTGGGAGGTTCACAATTACCAAATTCGCTTCTCTTAGTTGAATATCCATCTTTGTTTATAAACAAAAAAAAGAATAAACTGTCACAGTAAATATCACCAACATAAGTTCCGATCAACATGACATCTTCGCCGTTAAGTTTAACGTGTTCCAAAATTTTATATACATTGACATACCTTGATTTAAAACGAATTCCGGATCCGTCAGAAGGTTGTTCGAGATCCCCGTTAGTTATCTTTAAAAGTTGATTATTAAAATATAACCTTCCTTCAGATGATCCAAACCTACTTTTAAGTTCGCGTAATTCCAGCTTGCCCCCGATAGTATCAAGACTCTGAGGTGTTATTGATGTTTTTTGTCTATTACATGAACATATTATAACAATGATAATAAAAAATATTACAGATATAAGACCGAAATTATTAACTATTTTACCATATTTGTTCATAAATTTTTCCTTTGTGTCTGAAGTCTAAGTTACTTCTTCTTAAATGACTTTTCCTGAGTCACGCAAACTTTTTTATATAATCCTTCTATTGGACTTTCCGGTTGAATATTTTCCATTTGGGAATTTTCATGACTATCTTTTTCTAAAACTTTTCCCATATTGTCATAATATATAAACGTTTTCCCTCTATATAGTCTTTTTTTACAGTCAATTTCCATCAAAATAACGTTGTGATCATATTTTTGAAATTTTATAGATTTTTCTAAATCATATTTTTTGATGAACTTAACACTCTTTTTCCTCTCATCGTTTGTCACAACATGATAAGTCCAAACTGATATAATGTCAGGTGATTTAGAGATATTTGTTTTATTGAAATAATGACCATTGCCGGTTGTTCCAAGAGATTCCCACTCTTTAGGATTTGGTTGTTTAGAAAAACAAATTGATAATGAAAAGACAACAATGATGAAAAAAATACAGAAAATTTTAAACTTCATTGTTTTTCCTTTTCTTAGGTGTTTTTAATCTAGCATAAAACAGCAGAATGAATAAATAAAAATTACGGGAAAAATGCTTGTTAAGTTTATCTATAATTATTCATCAGAGATTAGTTACCAGAATTGAGGATTACCATTTGAATGAAGTTTTTTATAACAGAAAATATCCTATCTTATCCAAGCTGATAGCCTTTTTCTCTAAATAATCTAAGGCACGCATCTACGACTGCTTTGTCATAAAGAATGCCTTTATTTTCCTCAATTTCCCGAAGGGCTGCTTCAATACCTAGTGCCGGACGATAGGGACGATGGGAAGACATGGCTTCCACAACATCGGCGACAGCCATAATGCGAGCCTCTAAGAGGATATCGGCCCCTTCCAGGTTTTTGGGATAACCTAACCCGTTTATCCGTTCATGATGCTGGAGAACTATTTCCGCCAAAGGCCAGGGGGATTCCACGTACCTTAGCATCTCATATCCACTCTGGGAGTGTAATTTAACCATAGAAAATTCCAGGTCGGTCAATTTTGTCGGCTTGGACAATATTTCTGCCGGAATTGATAGTTTCCCGATATCATGGATAGAACCTGCCACACGTATTCCTTCAATATTATCCTGAGGCAATCCCATTTCTGTGGCTATGGCACGGGCAAGATCTGAAACTCTTTTATGATGACCTGCCGTATAAGGGTCTCTTGCTTCGGATGCCATGCCCAATACCTGAATTGTCGCTTTAATGGATTTCCTCAAGTTCTCCATAGTCAGTTTAAGTTTTTCTTCAGCCTGTCTGTGCAGAGTGATATCCTGATAAATAACCTGGTGTTGTTTTTTGCCGTTCCAGAATATCTCCTTGCGGAGAACATATAGATGGCGTATTTCGCCGGTTTTCCTGACAATACTTATTTCATACTCGGAAGGGCCAACTCCCCCCTGTAGTCTCTTCGCTTTCCTGACCTGCCATTCAGCGTAGCTCTCCGGTGTGTAACGCTCTTTCAAGGATGTGTTTTTCAGCTCTTCAATACTGTTATAGCCGTATATATCCAGAATCGCCCTGTTGGCATAAATAGTCTCGCCTTCCACGGTTGATATGCGCACACCCAGCGGAGAATCATCGAAGGAATGACGAAAGTTACTTTCACTTGCCCGCAGTTCTTCCTCTATTTTTTTGCGTTCGGTAATGTCCCTGCTTTCACCTAAAATAGATATGGGGTTCCCATTATCATCTCTGATAAGACTGAATATGCATTCAGCCCATAAAGTCCGTCCGTCTTTACAAGTGAATTCCAGTTCTAGAGAACGGTTTAGAATATAATCTGTAGGAGCTGCCAGCACCTTGGGCATCTCCGTGGAATAGAAATCGATAGCTTTCTTAAAAGATTCCGGGGTAAGTCGTCTTTCCAGCGGAAGTTGCTTAGTCTCTTCCATAGTCCAACCCAATAATTTTACCGCAGAGGGGCTGATATAAGTCACGTTTAGGTCCAGATCTGTAATCCACACAGCGTCTTTTGTGTGTTCTGCCAGAAGTCGGTATTTGGCTTCACTTTCCTTCAGCAAATCCTCTGCCTTCTTGCGCTCGGTGATGTCTCTGCCTTCACCCAAAATAGATATGGGTTTCCCTTTTTCGTTTTTAATAAAACTGAAAGTGCATTCAGCCCATAAAGTCCGTCCGTTTTTGCAGATGAATTCCAGCTCCAGAGTGCGCTTCGCGGAATCGTCCCGGGGGGCAGCCATTGCCTCGGATAAAGTGTTTGTGGCTTTTTGCAAGGATGTTGGGGTGATGAGTTTATCAGTCGTGATTTGCTTGAGCTCGCCCGCAGTGTATCCCAGTAATTTTTCCACGGAGGGGCTCGTATATGTTAGGTTAAACTTCATATCCATGAGCCAGACCTGATCTTTTACGTGATCGGCCAGGAGGCGGTACTGCTCTTCGCTTTGTTTGAGAAATTCTTCGGATCTTTTGCGTTCAGTGATGTCGTTTACGACTCCTAAAAATCCCGTTGATTTGCCTGATGAGTCTTTGAGCAACGATATCGAGCCTTCAACGTATTTCTTAGATCCGTCTTTTCGCGTGACTTCCCAATTAAATTCTTCGAAAGGTTTCCCTGTTTTATAAACTTTATTGTAAGTTTCAAAAACTTTTTTTGCGTTTTTCTCATCAGTATACCGCCGGTAATTCATTCCCATCAATTCTTTACTGGAATACCCGAGAATACGGCATATGGAATCGTTAAAAAAAATGAAGTTACCGGCAAGATCCACTTCAAAACATCCATCGTTAATGTTTTCAAGGAAGTTCTGGTATCTATCTTCGTTTCTATAATTTGACGGCTTGGTGGTTGGCTTTCTCAAAGTTGGAGAACTTTCCGGTCTTGTTTTGTTTTTAACCGTTTTTTCACTTTTCGTCCTCATGTTTTTCCTTAAGCAAGTCTGTTAATTTGACAAAAGATTCCGGTTAAAGTTCTTGGTGAACTATCATTACGTCAGCAAAATATATCAATAATGATTTTCTGTCAAAATAAATCATAAATATAAACATTAAATATATGTAAGAATTGAAGTCCTGCAATTTCGTCGGGGGTACAATCTTAGGATTAAGAGAAGAAGTGCTTTTTGAGTTTATTTGCTTATTTTACGTTTATATCAACGTCTTATAGTTATTCTTCAATATAGGGTTTTATGAGGTTATCCCATTCTGCTCTTGATTTACATTTCACATTTGATTTTACAGGCATATCTTCATTTGTTTTAGTTTTATATCCCTTATTGGAAACGAGACAAAAATCAATATCATTATTTGCCTGAATAAAAATGCCGTGAATTATCATTTCGTTAGCATTGACTTCAAGTAAATATTTTTTGGTATTATTTTGGCTGCTTATTATAACAAAACATTTATTGAGTTCTTCATTATAATAGCTTTGATACACTGGAAGTATTTTTGAATTAAAAAATTTTTTATAGAGTTCTTTAGCCAGTTTTTTACATCTATTTTTTGATGCACATATTTCCTGCGATTCACA
The DNA here is from genome assembly GCA_016927935.1 of Syntrophaceae bacterium. GTDB lineage: Bacteria > Desulfobacterota > Syntrophia > Syntrophales > Smithellaceae > Smithella. The sequence goes on along the minus strand of JAFGLS010000213.1, from coordinate 35,285 downwards.
ATTTTCATCATTGGAAGATGAAAAGAAATCAAAAGGTAAGATGTTTGACGAGTAGACATAGATGGGCAGAATAAATATTAAACAAAAAACCGTAATACTTAGAGTTTTTTTAATCACCATTTCTCCCCGGAAAACTAAATTATTCCTGTTTTTTTAATTAACATAAAATGATGCAATAGAGAAACAGGAATTGAAGTAAATTACAATACGCTAACGGTAACTCAGGTCAATGCAAATAAAAACAGTATAGTAAAAAAATATTCGGTTCATCAGTATTTCATCTCTCATTCGGGAATAAATCCCATTACTTCTTCTACAAAGGAATATGAAGATACAATTCCATCCTTTGTACGAATTTTTACCGTGTTAGCATTAATGCTGATTATTTGCCCTTCAATCTTATTTCCATTCGTCAAAAAAATTCCCTTTATTCCTACGTATGGCTGCTCTATAGAATCAGAAGAAGCGGCATTTCCTATTGACGTTTGAAATTGCTTTCCCGGAGTCCTGGTGATAGAAAAGTTGGGCAAAGAAAGTTTTATCTTATCTTCCTTAGGTTTCGGAGGTTGTTCCTGTCGGCAGTATCCCTTCCGCTTAGCCCATTCCAATACTTTACAGAATCCTCTGGAGCAAGTTTCTTGCGCATCAAGGCAGCCCAGATCATTGTTTCCCTGCAACAAATAAGTAAGTCCGCGGTTGTTGTAGGCGTTTATATTGTTTGGATGCAGGCGAATAGCCTCATTAAAATCCTCGATGGCATGTTGGTACTGACCTAATTTGGCGTAAGCCTTTCCCCTGTTGCTATAGGCAACGGAATTATACGGTTTCATGTGGATTGCTTTATTACAGTCCTCAATGGCACGCTTGTACTGACTGAGTCCAAAGTAAGCATCACCCCTGTTGATGTATGCGGAAACATAATCCGGTTTTAAGCGAATGGCCTCGTTATAGTCTTTAATGGCTTGTTGATAGTTGCCGAGGTCAGCGTAAGCATTTCCCCTGCTGTTATAGGCAGGGGCATAGTTAGGTTGCGATTTAACAACATTGTTCAAATATCCAATAGCCTTTTGCGGGTCGGTAAACTTTCCTCCTTCTTCATCCCATAATGCTTTGGCATGATTAAACCAATCCATTGCTGTTGTGCTCATAGCCGGGGAATAAAAGAAAGTTAAAACTAAAAAGATGGAAACGATAATTCTAATTATCAAACTTTTTCTCAACATTTATATACAAATACCTCTTCTAATGATGAAATGAACGCATAATAGCATTCCCTGTTATTTTTAAAAGAGGAAAATTTAACGGCTTATTTAAAGAAGACGTGCCTGCTGAGTTTATATGCCGATTTTCAGTTACATAGCGTTGTTAGAAAATAGAACTAAGGTTTTAAAAATAGCAACTTTTTAAATTAGCGACAATATTTCCTTTTTTGGGCAGCTTCCAATATTTTGCAATTTCCCAGCGCACAAGCTTTTTGCGCGTCACGACAGCCGGATTTTTTGTTTTTCTGCGTAAAATAAACAATTGACCTTAAAGTGTAGATATAAGTATCTTCTTTTAAACTAATTGCTTTATTGAAGTCCTCTATGGCTGTTTGATATTGATCTAATTTGGCATACACAATTCCCCTGTTGACGTAAGAATCGACGGAATCCGGTTTCAAACGGATTGCTTCAGTAAAGCTTTCTAAGGCATTTTGGTGTTGTCCGAGTTTAGTGTAGGCAAGCCCCCTGTTGTAGTAAAGCAGATAATTATCCTGGCTTATTTGAATGGCCTTGTCAAAGTGACGTATTGCCTCTTTAAATTTTCTTTCTTCAGCCAGAGCATGAGCAAGAAAGTTATGTGCCCGAAAGTTGTTACTGTTTATACGCAAAGCCTGGCTGAATAAAGTGATACTGTTTTTCCAGTAGCTGCATTGCTGCCATGTTAGGAGGGCCATAATGGCAAGAAAGGCTATTCCCATGGGGAATAAAATTTTCTTGCGCATGTCTTTACTCTTAATCAAGAATGGTACGCTCCAGGCCATCATAACGGCGATGCCGATGGAAGGAAGATAACTGTAGCGGTCGGCTATTGTGTGGTTGCCTATCTGAATGATTCCAATAACCGGTAAAAGAGTTATCGCGTACCATAGCCACCCGACAAACAGATACGGTAAACGTCTCATCACTGCAATAATGATGACACTGATGACTACAATCAGAAGGGTTGTTCCTAAGACTTGCCCAACTGGTATTTTATAGGAGAAGGGATAAAAAATGGTCAGGTCATGAGGCCAAAATGTTTTTTCCAAATAGGTCATAAAAGAAACAGGTGCATTGGCGAGTCGGTAAACGAAGGGCAAGAAGAAATATTTTGCCGTCGCTTCGGATTGAGCGTAAAGCGTGATAATGGAAAAAATTACCGCGAGAATAAAGAAAAGAGCTTTTTCTTTTAACTGCCATAAAATCACATTGCCCTTATGTGACTGAAAACGTCCCAGTGGCCAGTAATCCAAAAGAATCATAACTACGGGCAGAGAGACAACCATAGTCTTGCTCATAAGTGCGCAGGCGAAACACAAAAAAACAAGCAAATATCTTTTTATGGTCGGTTTTTGAGTGTAATGGACATAAAGACATAAAGTCAGCATCCAGAAAAAAACACTCAGGACATCTTTACGCGCGGCGATCCAGGCAACTGATTCCACATGCAGAGGATGAAGCGCGAAAATGGTGGCGACAAAAGCACTTTTCCATATTTCTCCTGTCATGTGGTTAAAAAGCCGGAAGAGTAATAAGGCACTCAGGATATGCAGGATAAGACTGGTCATATGATAAGCGCCGGCATTCAGACTGAACAACTGAAAATCAAACATCAGGGATAGCCAGGTCAGGGGATGCCAGAAATCGGCATCGGTTGTGCTGAACGCCCAACGAAGCGCATCCGAGGTAAATCCGGAACGGACAAAAATGTTCTTTATAACATAAGTTGGATCATCCAGATTGATAAAGTCAAATTGACTCACCTGCCAGAAAACAGCAAGCACTGCGAAAGTTAAAATGACATAAATAACCAGTTTCTGCTTTTGTGGATTAATATTTAACATGATAACCTACTACAAGTATTTGTACCATTTTCTGATTGATGATACAATATTTCCAAAAGTTTATGTGAAAGGAATCATAAACGTGGGAAAAAGCTTCCGGCGCAAACTTTGTTTTTTTAGACAAGTGATTCTCATTACCATCTGTTTTTTATCGTGGTTTGCCTTAAATTGTCGGGCTGACGTGGAAAAAGATTATGCCTCTGAAAGAGAAAGAATGGTTAGCGAGCAGATAGAGGCCAGGGGAATTCAGGATTCAGGTGTGCTGCGGGCAATGAGAAAAGTGCAACGTCATCAGTTTGTTCCTGACATTTTCCGCGCCAGCGCTTACGGGGATTCTGCTCTACCGATAGGAGAAGGACAGACCATTTCTCAACCCTACATTGTCGCTTTGATGACGGAGGTCATTAAACCTAATTCCAATATGAAGGTGCTGGAAATCGGAACGGGTTCAGGATATCAGGCCGCAATTCTGGCCGAGCTCTGCAAAAGCATTTACACAATAGAGATTGTCGAAATACTGGGGAAACGGGCCGAAAAGATTCTAAAAAAGGTTTATAAAAATGTGCACGTCAGAATAGGCGACGGTTATAAGGGATGGCCGGAAGTTGCTCCATTTGACGCGATTCTGGTTACCTGTGCGCCGGCAAAAGTTCCTCAGCCGCTGATAGATCAACTGAAAGAAGGCGGCAGGATGGTTATTCCTGTAGGAGGTTTGGGAGTGCAGGAATTGTATGTACTGATAAAGAAAAAAGGCCGTCTTAAACAGCAGGCGATAATACCCGTTCTCTTTGTGCCCATGGTGAACGCAAAAGGGAAAAAATATTGATAGGAGGAATAGGACATTTTCATGATAAGCTAGAGTCCCAAATCTTTCGCCACACTCTTCATAGTGTCGAGTCCGAGCGCAATAAATTCGTCCAGTTCAAGGCCGATTTCACTGCATTTGGATATCTGTTCGCGATTAGCACCCGCCGCGAAACGCTCTTCTTTGAAGCGCTTGCGAACTGACTTAGCTTCTACACCGGCCAGCTTTTTATCGGGACGGACTAAAGCAGCGGCGGTGATAAGCCCTGTCAAGGGATCGGTACAAAAAAGAGCTTTATCCATCAGCGACACGCAGGGTTCTCCATGCGCTTTGTTGTGAACTAGAATCGCGTGGCAGACTGTTTCACTTGCCCCCATTTCTTTGGCCATCTGCGCCCCCGGCTTGCTGTGAATTGACAGATCGGCGTTGGTCAGCTCGATGTCTATATCATGAAGCAGACCCGCCAGCCCCCACTCATCTTCATCTTCATTGAGTTGTCGGGCGAGCGCGCGCATAATGGCTTCCGTGGCAAACATGTGCTTTATGAGATTTTCATTCTTCACGTTTTCTTTGATGGCTTTCAGTGCAGTTTCCCTGTCCATAAATTCCTCCCGTCTGGTTAGCGCAGCACTTTCTTTTTCGTTTACAGTAAAGCTCTATCTTTTGACAATTAAAAGTCAAGATCAAAAATATTTTTCTGTTATTTTGCCTTGCGATATAGCATTGGAAAGTAAACATACTGCCTGTAGTCCTCGATTTTCATATTTTTGATTTTATGTTACATTAAGAATGTAAATCGTGATAGATAAGAACTGAAAAATTTGATTTTGTTGAACTCAAATTGCCATCGTACAATATGTCTTGATTGATATTAAGATTATGGAACTTGGTCCACAACAGATCGGTAAATGGCTGATTCTGACAGGCGCTTTCATCGCGTTGGCAGGATCAGTGATAATGATATTGGGGCGAGTAGGTCTGTTTAAGTTGCCCGGCGATTTGGTGTTTGGCGGTAAAAACTGGCGAATCTATCTTCCGATAGCAAGCTGCATAATCATATCGGTTTTGTTGACCATTATTATTTGGCTCATTAATTATTTTCGCAAGTGAAAAGGGCTTTGTAAATAAGTTATTTGTTCCTAATATTTAAGAAGCAGCTGAATCATAAATTAGCAGAGGGATTTATTTGAGCAAGGTTTTGGTAGCTTTTATTTGCGACAGTAATTACGTCATTCCGACAGCTGTTGCTATCACGTCTCTTGTTTGTAATAAAAATCCGGACACGTATTATGACATTTACATAATAGCCGCTGAGTTATCGAAAGATGAAATAGAGAAGTTCTATAAATTCCAGGAAAGCAAGGTCGGTATTCACATAATAAGAGTCTCCTTAGCGAAATTTGCAGCCATACCTAAAATTTTCCAGGTTACTTCAACAGTTTGTTTTAAGTTTGATTTGCCGGTCTTGATTCCTGATCAGGATAAAATGCTGTGTTTGGATAGTGATGTTCTAATACAAAAAGACTTAAGCGATTTATTCGAAATAAACATCAACGATTATTACGCGGGAGTTGTAAAGGATTTTCCGCTGATTGATAATGATCTGAATATTAAAAATTATTTTAATTCCGGTGTAATGCTGTTGAATCTTAAATTATTGAGAGAAAATGACACATGCACGGCATTGTTAGGTATTCGTAAATCAGCGCCCAACTTGACGTTTGCTGATCAGGATTGCTTTAACATCTTATTTGAAAAGAAAGTTAAGTCATTACCAATTAAATATAATTTTTTTTATAATTTTTTTTCAAAATTTAGAAATAAATATACCCTTGATTATATAAATGAATGTTTTGGGACTCATTATTCATCTTTAGAAAGCATAAAAGAGGAGTCAAGCATTATTCATATGATCGGCTATGACAAGCCGTGGATTTATTTTGACAGCTTTTCTGCTTATGAATGGGATGAGTACTATAGAAAGTCGCCGTTTAAACTTTGTAAGTTAAAACGAAAATCCATAAAAGTAAGGGATTTTATCGAATCACATCATATATTAAACGTAACGTACTATTTCTTCCAGTTCTGGCGTGATAATGGATTTAAATTTGCCATGGATAAAGCGAAAAGTTATTTTTTCAATAAAAAGAGATAATTAACTTTGCAGTAAAAGAAATCGAATAAAAATATTCGGCTTCTTATATTTGCAAGTTAAATCCTTGACATGCAAGGCCACCCATCGTAGTATTTTAGCCATGTTGTGGAGAGCGTTGAGGAACTTTCGGAATAAAAAAAACTAAAGGTAGAAAAAAATGGTAGGGAATCATCTTGATAAGATTGAAGAGAGGTTGAAGCAGAACAAATCGGTTAATGAAGCTGATAAAGTTGAGTTATTGAATCTCCTGACGACCCTGAGGACGGAAATTGACAATCTTTCCCAGACTCACCATGAACACGCGGAAAGCATAGCAAGATTTGCCGCATTATCAACTCATGAGGCGACACGCGAGGAAAAGAGTTCAACACTCTTTGATTTATCGATTAAGGGTCTGAACTCATCTGTTCAGGACTTTGAAACATCTCATCCGGTGCTGGCAGAGGCTATCAACAGATTCTGCACATTGCTCTATAATATGGGGATATAGGGTTATTGTATTTGTTCCAAGTGAAAGAACGTAGTTAAACGGTTAAACGGGTCAAGTCTCCTCTTGGCTCATGTTAGCACATTCTAATGTAAAGAATTGTCAAAGTTTAATTGAAATGACACGACGTCACGAAAAGGAAAAGGTATAACGAATCGATTGTTTTAAAAATTTCTCTTGACAAACATTTGAAGTTTGATTATGTAATGCCCCAATAAAAGACAGGATTTGTAAGATGGACAGAAAACTTAATGTAAATATTAATTTTTATGGTTATTGGTTTTATACCTATTTTACATCAGTCTGCCCATCGCTTAAGGAGGACTAATTAAGGTTAGATAAACCAAAACGGCCATGGGTAGATTAAAACCGCCCGTGGCTTTTCTTTTTTTGAAGCCGGGGCAGCAAAAACGCTCTGGCTTTTTAATTTTAGAAATACTTTACAGAGGAGTAATAAAAATGTTTAGACCACAAATTAAGGTAATTGACTGTACAATCCGCGACGGAGGCTTGATGAACAAATCGAATTTTTCTTTTGATACCGTGAAAAATGTCTATAAGGCTGCCTGTGCCGCCGGCATAGATATTGTTGAAATCGGCTACAGAAACAGCAAAAAAATGTTTTCCGTTGATGAGTACGGACCGTGGCGCTTTTGCGATGAGGAAAATCTGTTGAGAATTGTGGACGGCAATAAATCAGAAACAACAAAAATAGCCATTATGCAGGACGCGCATAAAGCAGTCGCGGAAGATATATTGCCCAGGGAAAAAAGCGTTGTGGATGTAATTCGTATCGCGACATATGTAAAAGATGTTGATAAGGCGATTAAACTGGCAAATAACGCAACCGACAAAGGATATGAAGCGACCATTAATGTTATGTCCATTTCCGTGGCTCTGGAAAGGGACCTAGATGAGGCACTCCAGCAGATAGAAGAGGAAACAAAAGTTTCAGCGTGCTACGTGGTGGACAGTTTCGGCGCGCTTTACAGCGAGGACATTGATTTCTATGTGGATAAATACAAAAAATATCTGAAGAACAAAGAGATTGGAGTTCATTGTCATAATCATCAGCAACTTGCATTTGCCAATACCATAGCCGGCATTATCCGCGGCGCCAATTACCTTGACGGAACGCTTTATGGACTGGGACGGGCTGCTGGGAATTGTCCGCTAGAACTTCTGATAAGTTTCCTGAAAAATCCCAAATTTGACATGAGGCCGTTGTTGGAAGTCATCAGCAGGGATGTCATACCTCTAACCAGGGAAATATCCTGGGGGTATTCAGTTCCTTATATGATAACCGGAGTTTTGAATCGTCATCCTGATGTGGCGATGAAACTCGCGGGAAGCAGGGATGAAAACGAAAAACATGATTTTCTTAAGTTCTACGAAAGTCTTACCGAGGTAGAGGTTGAAGATTAAATAGTTCATTTTTTCAGGAGGGAACATGATCATTATCATGAAAAGTCATGCCACAAAAAAACAAATAGAAGATGTGATTAGTTGGGTGGAATCCGTCGGATACAGGGCGCACCCTTCAACCGGTGTGGAAAGAACAATAATCGGGGCTATCGGTGACAAGCGCGATAAGGAAATTCTCCAATACGCTGAAACGCTGCCGGGTGTGGAAAAAACAATGCCTATTTTGAAACCGTACAAATTGGCCAGCCATGAAGCACACGAAGGCAATACCGAGGTTTCCGTAGGTTCGATTAAAATAGGCGGTCCGGAATTCGTGGTTATAGCCGGCCCATGCGCGATTGAAAGTAAGGAACAGTTGCTTAAATCCGCCCGTGTCGTCAAGAAGGGAGGGGCTCAGGTTCTGCGAGGCGGCGCTTACAAGCCGCGCACATCACCGTACAGCTTCCAGGGTATGGAAGAAGATGGGCTGAAAATATTGAAGCAGGTCGGCATGAAGGCAAAACTGCCCACTGTTACCGAAGTTGTCAGTCCGGCTGATGTCGACCTTGTGGAGTCGTATGCCGATATGCTGCAAATTGGCGCGCGCAATGTGCAGAATTTTCCCTTGCTTAAAAAAGTCGGTCATTCGCGAAGGCCGGTGCTTCTTAAAAGAGGCATGATGACCACAATCGAAGAATTGCTGATGTCAGCGGAATATATTCTTTCCGAGGGTAATCCCAACATAGTTCTTTGTGAACGGGGCATTCGCACTTTTGAAACGGCCACGAGAAACACTCTGGATATAAGCGCTGTTCCGGTATTAAAAGGACTGACGCATCTGCCGGTTATTGTTGATCCCAGCCATGCCGCCGGTGACTGGAGATATGTGATACCGCTTTCCCGCGCGGCCATTGCCGTTGGCGCGGATGGCATCATTGTGGAGGTTCATCCCCAACCGGAAAAGGCCTTTTCCGACGGCGCGCAGTCTCTGAAACCGGAGAAGTTTTATCAGTTGATGGAAGAATTAAAAGCGATTACCTCAGTGATGAAACACTAGACCACATCCTGTTATTCCCGTGAAGAGGATGTGTCGTAATAACAAAAAATGTCATTCCGCATAGTGCTCCTACAGTGACCTTTAGGTTATTTAGGGTAAATCCCGATACATCGGGTGAGGAATCTTTAAGATTTCTCCTTACAGTCGAAATGACAGGAAAAGAAATTGCGACATAGTCTTGAAGGCGGGAATCTAGAATGATAAATTAAAACTGTGGCAATGAGGCATTAGAGAATTAGTTGAAAGGAACCGGGAAGATGCGAACAATAAAAGTTAATCTGAATAAAAAATATTCATCGTCCTATGAAATCCGCATCGGTAAGAATATATTTGACCGGATAGTGTTGCTTATCGCCAAGGATCATAAAGCCGGACACTACGTGGTGATTACCGATGATTGCGTCGGCGACCTATATGGTAAAAAATTTGCTACCGCTTTGCAAGATATCGGATTAAACGCGTCTCTTATTGATTTTTCCGCTGGCGAGTCTTCGAAAAATATTAAGACCGTGCTGAATATAGCCGGTAAATTAATGGAATCGGGAGCCGACAGGGGAACCTGTCTTATTGCTTTGGGCGGCGGCGTCGTCGGCGATGTTGCTGGTTTTGTTGCTTCCGTCTTTATGCGTTCTGTCCCTTATGTCCAGATTCCAACTACGCTGGTCGCTCAGGTGGACAGCAGTATTGGAGGTAAAACAGGCGTTGATTTTTATTTCGGAAAAAATCTGCTGGGGACTTTTTATCAACCGTGCGCGGTGTATGTTGATTTGAGTTTTCTGGAAACTCTACCGGAAAAAGAATTTAATAATGGTCTGGCGGAAATTATCAAATACGGAATTATTGATGATGAGAAAATGTTTCGCATTTTGGAAGACAATATTGCAGCATTAAAATCAAAGGACGCAAAGCTTATGCTGAATATTGTGGAGAATTGCTGCCGTATTAAAAAATCGGTTGTGGAGATTGATGAAAAGGAGCAGGGATTAAGGCGTATTCTTAATTTCGGTCACACGCTGGGGCACGCGCTGGAAGCAATTTCAAAGTTTACAATAACGCACGGCGAAGGCGTGGCGATGGGAATGACGGCGGCGGCGCTTATTTCCCAGAAGATGGGCTATTTGAAAAACAGGGAAACAGAGCGTATTGAATCGCTTATCAGCAAGGCGGGACTTCCCGTGAAGATTCCGCAGTCTCTGAATGCTGAAAATATTATCGCTCAATTAAGAAAGGATAAAAAGAAAAAAGGCGATATCATAAATTTTGTTTTGTTGAAAAAAATAGGAATGCCTTTTATTATGGGCAATATTGAACACAAACTGATTGCCGCAGTGATTGAGGAGATGAAAAAATGAAACCGCGAAAGTTGGAAACATTAAGGGAAGAGATGAAGGACAAGGATAAGGAAATTGTCCGGCTCCTGAATGAAAGGGCGCAAATATCCGTGAAGATAGGGAGGGTCAAGGGTGAAGGTGGGATACAGGTGTATGATCCCGCCCAGGAAGCGAAGGTTCATAATTATCTACGGGAGCTTAATTCCGGACCTTTGTCGCAGAAAGCCCTGACAACGATTTTCCGGGAAATTATATCCGCGTCGCGAGAATTGCAGAAACCTATGACCATCGCTTTTCTGGGGCCGGAAGCTTCATTTTCCCATCTGGCGGCGCGTCTGCATTTCGGCGAGTTCAGCCGGTTCTTTCCCCAGACCGGAATATCCCGTGTTTTTGATGAGGTGGAAAAGGCTTCAGTAGACTGGGGGCTTGTGCCAGTGGAAAATTCTATGGAAGGATCGGTGAATGTCACACTGGACAGGCTCATTATAACACCGCTGAAAATCAGAGCGGAGATTTATCTGCGGATAAGTCAGTGTCTCATTTCCTCGGCTCCAAGAATGAAGGATATCAAGAGAATTTATTCTCATCCGCAGGCTCTGTCCCAGTGTCAGGTATGGCTCAGAACTAATTTCCCCGGCTGCGTCCTGACGGAAGTGGAAAGCACTGCCGCCGCGGTGCAAATGGTGAGGGGAAAGAAAGACGAAGCCGCGATAGGCAGTTCGCTGGCCGGCGAAATTTACGGAATGAATCTGCTGGCTGAAGGCATTGAGGATAATTCTTCCAACGTGACACGTTTTCTGGTTATTGGCAGGGGAGAAAGCAATGTTACAGGTGATGACAAGACTTCGCTGATTTTTGCAACTTCCCATTCTCCCGGCTCTCTGCACAGCGCGCTGTCGTCTTTCGCCAAACGGAAAATTAATCTTACGAAAATAGAATCGCATCCCGTAAAGGATAAATTATGGGAATACAGCTTTTTTGTGGATATGACCGATCATATAAATGATAAACGTGTAAAAAGCTGCTTGCAGGAATTGAAAAAGAAAACCACTTTCTTGAAGATACTCGGTTCGTATCCGAGAAGCGAAGGTGCGTTATGATTTGTATTCCCATTACGTCCGCCACAAATGAAGAAGCGTTGACGGCCATTAAAAGAAGCTGTCCGATCGCCGATTTTATCGAATTAAGAATGGATTTAATCGGGGGAGGGAAACTTGCCGAATTGATTTCAACGGTTCGCGGCAATTCCGCCTCAGTTAAAATAATTGTTACCTGCCGGAGAAAAGAAGAAGCGGCTAAAACCAAAGCGGCGAGACGCGTCAGGAGAACCGTTGGAAATAGAGAAAGGAAAATGGCACTGCTCAAAGATGCTATCGAACTGGGGGCTGATTTTATTGATATCGAGCTTGCCGAAGGAAGCAAGGTAATCAATGAGCTTAAATCTCTGTGTGCAAAAAAAGGCGGAAAAGCAAAGATAATCGTTTCCCATCACAATCTTGAAGAGACTCCGTCGCTGACCAAATTAAAAGAAATATTTCAGCAATGCGTGAAGTTCAAGCCGGCTGTAGTGAAAATAGTCACGACGGCGAGGTCTGTGGAAGATAATCTGGTAACTTTAAATCTGATTTCCTACGCCCGGGAGAAATCGCAAAAAATAATTTCGCTGTGCATGGGAAGCAAGGGCGGCATCAACCGTGCTGTCGCGCCTTTGATGGGCAGCTTCCTGAGTTTTGCCACACTGGGGAGGGGAGGGCAGTCTGCCCCGGGACAGTTTGCAGTTCATCAGATGAAGCAATTTCAGGAGTTGTTCAGCGGCAGGCGTCGTTCGCCTGCGCCTCCGGTTTTGTCTTTGCAGGAATCACCGCCAAAAAATTTTGTTTTGCTGGGCAATCCGGTGGGCCATAGCCTTTCACCTTTGATGCACAACGCGGCCTTGAAGAAAATGGGGATTGAAGAACAATACAGCGCCTGTTGTGTTCATAATATCGGTTGCGCAATAGAGGGAATAAAAGGAATGAACATACGCGGCGCCAGCGTTACCATCCCTTTTAAAGTTGCCGTTATGGAATTTATGGATGATATTGATGAGGACGCGTTGGCCATAGGAGCGGTCAATACGATTGTCAATAGCAACGGTCGTTTGAAGGGTTACAATACGGATTGGCTTGGATTAATCCTCACGCTTAAAAAAGCGATAACCATCAAAAATAAAACCTTTGCGATTATTGGCGCGGGCGGTGCGGCCCGTGCGGCGGCTTACGGAATAGTAAAAGAGGGTGGATTTCCCGTTATCGTTAACCTCATACCACACGAGGGAAAAATTCTGGCCGCGGAATTGAATTGTGCTTATTATCCTCTTTTCGAAGCGGGCAAAATTAAGGCTGATTGCCTGATTAATGCTACGCCTGTGGGTATGTATCCCCAGAAGAACAAATCGCCGATGAAAGCGGAAGCGTTGGCTGGTTATAAATGTGTTATGGATGTCATCTACAATCCACTGAAAACAAAATTGCTCGCCGATGCCGAAAAACAGGGGTGTAAAATTTTATCCGGCGTTGATATGTTTGTAAATCAAGGAGCCCAGCAGTTAGTGCTGTGGACGGGCAAGGAACCGCCCCGTGCGCTGATGAAAAAAGTGATATTGGAGAAATTGACTAAAAGTGAATAATGACGATGCCCATTTTAGCAAGTTATACGCTACAGTCTGTGTTCCCGGCTCGAAAAGCTTAAGTCAGCGGGCACTCATCGCGGCCGCTTTGGCGCAAGGTGAGTCTGTCATCAGCAATGTTCTCATTTCTCAGGACACAAAACATTTAATTACCGGTTTAAAGGCGCTGGGCGCGAAGATTGTTCCCCTGCAGGACGGTTTTTCTGTTTCCGGCACGGCAGGTAAAATATCAAATAACAATAAAGAATTATTTCTGGGAAATAACGGCACCGCCCTGCGATTTCTGACTGCGTTGGTTTGTTTGGGAAAGGGCAAATATGTTCTTATCGGCGAGAAGCGTCTTTGTGAAAGACCGGTAGGAGCTCTGGCCGATGCGCTGAAAGATATGGGGGTAAATATTTCCTGCCGTAATAATTGCCCTCCCGTCAAAATAAACGCCAATGGACTTGCCGGAGGAAAAGTAACTTTGCGGGATATTGAAAGCTCGCAATATGTGTCGGCTCTGCTTTTATGCGCGCCCTATACAAAAAAGGGCATGGATTTGACTTTAAAAGGAGACGTTGTCTCCACTCCTTATATTGATTTGACAATCAATGTAATGCGTGACTTTGGCGCTGATGTTAATCGGACCGGAAAATACAAATATCATGTGAGCGCCGGAGAAATTTATCACGGGCGTAAGTATTTTATTGAAGGAGACGCATCCAGCGCGTCGTATTTTTTTCTGGCTGCGGCTATTTTAAAAAAGACAATCAGAGTCGAGGGAATCAGCCGGCAAAGCAAACAAGGCGACATTCGTCTGCTGGATACTCTGGAAGAATTGGGCTGCAAGGTGAGATCCGGGAAAAATTGGGTACAGGTTACGGGAAGTGATTTAAAGGAAGGGAATCTTAAATTTGATTTGAACGAAATGCCGGATATGGTTCCCACTCTGGCAGTATTGTCCGCTTTCCGCAAAGGACAAACAACCATAGAAAACGTGGCTCATTTAAGGATAAAGGAAAGCAATCGCTTGGCAGCCATTGTCAAGGAACTGAACCGCGCCGGCATTGAAGCCAGAGAGCTGCCGGAGGGCATTGTAATTCAGGGGGGAAAGATGCGGCCGGCAAAAATAGAAACCTATAATGACCATCGGGTGGCCATGAGCTTTGCGATTGCCGGTCTGCTGACTGGCGGCATCGAAATCAGCGATAAGAAGTGTGTGGACAAATCATTCCCTTCGTTTTGGGAGGAATTGAAAAAGCTATGAAGGTCGTCTTGATTGGCTACAGGGCAACGGGAAAATCCACAGTGGGCAGAATTCTCGCCGCCAGACTGAAAATCGGTTTTTTTGATACTGACTCGATGGTGGAAGAAAATGCTGGCATGCCGATTAAGGAAATTGTGGCAGCCCATGGATGGGATTTTTTCCGTGAGAAGGAAAAGGAAACAGTTAAGTCTCTGGCGCAAAAAAAAGACTGCGTTATCGCCACTGGCGGCGGAATTATCTTATTTAAAGAGAACATGGATTTGTTAAAGCAGGCGGGTGTCATTATCTGGCTCAATGCTCCCCAGCAGGATATTATTGACAGGCTGAAAAAAGATGCCCAGAAGGATGCTACGCGTCCCCAGTTTACCTCAGGGAATATCGTGCAGGAAACGATGAACATTATGAAGGAGAGACTTCCTTTGTATGAAAAATACGCTGATTACATTGTTGATACATTAAAGAAGAATACCAAACAAGTTGCTGAAGAAATTTATCAGTATTTGCGAAAATCGGAAAATTTGGCTAAGATGACAACAAATGAAGATTAAAAGGAAGTAATTCCTTCCTTTTGTCATTTCCGCGAAGCTTGTCCTCGCGTGCATTAGTCGGGGAGCGGGAACCAATTATTTTTGTTTATTTCTCGGCACAGGCCTATGAGAATGTGTCGCAATGAAAAAAGTGCAATTAATAAGGTCATGCCGGCGGAGGCCGGCATCCAGAAGTTATTAAAATTTCTGGATTCCGGGTCGCGCTTCGCTTGCCCGGAATGATAACTTGAAAGAAATACACAGGAGTGATTATGGCCGGAAATACAATAGGCAGCGTTTTTCGAGTAACCACTTGGGGAGAATCGCATGGCATGGCTCTGGGTGCTATTGTTGACGGATGCCCTCCAGGAATGGAATTGAAGGAAGATGATATTCAGCAGGCGCTGGACAGAAGAAAACCGTCAAAGTCTGTCTCTTCAACTAAAAGAAAAGAAAGTGATAGGGTAGAAATTCTTTCCGGTGTTTTCGAAGGAAAAACCGCCGGAACTCCAATTTCCCTGATTGTAAGGAATGTTGACGCGAAATCTTCCTCCTATAATGAACTGAAAGATGTCTTCCGACCGGGTCAGGGGGATTTTACCTATCAGCAGAAATACGGAGTTCGTGACTGGCGGGGCGGAGGACGCGCCTCCGGCAGGGAAACGACTGCACGGGTTGCCGCGGGAGCTATTGCCGCGAAGCTGATTGCCCAGTCAGGCATAGATGTTATTGCCTACACACAAGCGATCGGTTCAATAAAGATTAATTGCCGCAGAATACCTTCGAATAAAAAGTTAAGAAAATCTGTTCTGGAAAATTCTCTTTTTTGTCCCGATGCGCAGGCGGCAGCAGCTATGGAAAAAAAGATTGCGGCTGTCCGTAAAAAAGGTGATTCGCTGGGCGGCGTGGTGGAAATTATCGTCTGCGGTTGTCCTGCCGGTTTGGGCGAACCGGTTTTCGACAAGATGGATGCGGATTTGGCCAAAGCGCTGATGAGTATCGGCACGGTAAAGGCGGTGGAAATAGGCGATGGCTTTGCTATGGCGGATCTCAAGGGCTCTCAGGCTAATGATCAAATGGATGAAAGAGGGTTTAAAACAAATCACGCGGGGGGAATACTCGCGGGAATAACTAACGGCGAACAAATAGTTCTGCGTGCTTATTGCAAACCTATTCCGTCAATAGCTATGCCACAGCAAACAATGGATTCCCGGGGCAGAGAGCGGATAATTGAGATAGAAGGAAGACACGATATCTGCGTGCTGCCCAGGATAGTGCCGGTATGCGAAGCGATGGTGAGCATTGTTGTTGCGGATCATCTACTCAGACAGAAAGCGATAAGCGAATGAAAAAAATTAAAGTCGGGATAATCGGCGGCACCAATGGAATGGGACGTTGGTTTGCCGGTCTGTTGAAAAAAGAAGGTTGCACGGTTTATGTTTGCGGCAGAAAAACAGAATTGGGAATAATTGATTTAGCCCGGCTCTGTGATGTGATTGTCGTGGCTGTGCCGATTACCGTCACCGCCGATATCATCAGGCAGGTCGGCCCTCTGCTTACCAAAGACGCACTGCTGATGGATTTGACATCGCTTAAAAAAGAACCGGTGAAATTGATGCTGACTCATTCAAAGGCGGAAGTCATCGGTTGTCATCCTCTCTTCGGGCCTCAGTTAAAGGATTTGTCCGGCCAGAATGTTATTTTGTGTCCGGCACGCGGGGAAAAATGGCTGGGCTGGTTAAGGGGGCTCCTTAAAAAAAATAAGCTGGATGTCTGGGAATCAACTCCCGATAAGCACGATAAAATGATGGCGATTGTTCAGGTGCTTAATCATTTTAATACAATCTCCATGGGAATGGTGCTCGCCGATACGAATATTCCCCTTGATGAAATGGACAAGTACTCCACGCCGTTTTTCAGGACAAAGCTGGATATTATAAAAAAGTTATTTACGGAAGGCCCTGAACTGTATGTTGATTTAATTACAGAGAATCCGGAAGCAAATAGGATGCTGGATATCTACGAGAAAACTATCAAGGATATCCGCGGAAAAATCAAATCGGGCAATAAAGCGAAATTTAAAAGAACTGTAACGAAGGCGGCACAGAAATTATATGGAAGAGAAAATAAATAAAGTCGCGGAAATGATTGCAGCATCGAAAAGACTGGTGGTTTTTACCGGCGCCGGTATCAGCACGGAATCAGGAATCCCGGATTTTAGGGGGCCGGAGGGACTATGGACGAAAGTTGATCCCGATGATTTCACCATCGACAGGTTCCTTGCCTCCGGAGAAACGCGCAAGAAAGTCTGGTTCTATCTTGTAGCCGGCGGGCTGATGTTTAATGCTCAGCCCAATCAGGCTCATCTGGCGATAGTCGAGTTGGAAAAGATGAACAAGTTAAGTTCGGTAATCACGCAGAACATTGACAACCTGCACCAGAGGGCGGGCAATAATCCTAAAAAAGTTCATGAACTGCACGGAAACATGCAATGGCTGGTATGCCTCGATTGTGATGAGCGTTATCCTGTGGAAACAATGAGTAAAAAATATCCTCCGCCTGAGCATTTTCCGACATGTGAAAAGTGCCGGGGCATTCTGAAGCCGGATGTTGTTTTCTTCGGTGAAATGCTGCCTCAACATACGTTAAGTGCGGCACAACATGAATCCGAGAAGTGCGATTTGTTCATTGTCATCGGTTCCTCATTGGTCGTTTATCCTGCCGCTTTGATGCCGATTTATGCCAGGCAGTCCGGCGCGAAAATCGTCATCATCAATATGGGGGACACAGGACAGGACGATGTCGCCGATGTCTTTATCAACGCTCCGGCAGGCGATACGATGGCCAGAATAGTGGCCAAATTAAAAGAAATCATGAAGTAAGCTTTGGTTTGTGTAGAGTCTGATGTGCCTGATAGTCTTTGCCTACAATGTTCATCCGTCATACAGACTGGTTCTGGCGGCCAACCGTGATGAATTTTACGAGCGGCCGTCATCTTCCGCTGATTTCTGGAAAGATCACCCGCGGGTGCTTGCCGGGCGCGACATGAAAGAAGGCGGCACATGGCTGGGCATAACAAAAAGCGGAAAATTTGCCGCAGTCACCAATTATCGCGAACCTTCCTCATTGAAAAGTGGTGCTCCGTCGCGGGGCCGGTTGGTAAGCAGCTATCTTACCGGAAATCAAGCTCCTGATAAATACCTGAAAAAAATTTCTTCGCAGGCGGATAAGTATAACGGCTTTAATCTGCTTTTGGGTGATGATAATAATCTTTTTGTTTTTTCCAATCGCGGGGAAAATAAAAAACTCAAACCCGGAATTTATGGTTTAAGCAACCATCTTCTGAATTCGCCGTGGCCCAAAGTTGCGAGAGGCAGAAAAATGCTGAAAGCCGCACTCAAGAAAAAAGGCGAAGCTCTTGAAGAAGCGCTGTTCGCTCTGCTGGCTGACCGCCATGTTCCACCGGACAATAAGTTACCTTCGACCGGAGTTGGCTTGGAATGGGAGCGGCTTTTGTCACCGATTCTCACTGAAACCCAGATTTACGGCACGCGCTCTTCCACGATTTTGCTTATCGGCAAAAACAGGCGCGTCAGGTTTGTGGAAAAAGTATTTGATGGACAGAAAGAGCCCTGGATTACCAGCCGTTTTTCTTTTGTTGTGAGACTCAAATTTCAAAAACGAAGTACATTGAAATTTGTAAGTCGAACAATCCCGCACAGCGGAGGTAATGACACTCGCTGAGAACGAGTCCCGACAAGTCGGGACGACGTTCGAAGCGGAAGTGGAATTATCCCGCACAGCGGAGGGTACTATAGTACCCGTGATCATGGAGAAGAACAAAACGCTTAAAAAGAAAAAAGGAACGTGAAAATTTACGGAGGGTGGCATGAATCAAAAAAATTCGTTTGGCAGTAATGGAGTGCTTTGGAAGTTTATATTAGTGATGGTGATGCTGTGTTTTGCAATACCCTTATCGGCAGCGGAAAAAGCAAAAATAAAACTTCCTGACGGATTGTATATGTATGATGCGCCTGGTGTTAGTATCAGATTTCAAAAATTTTTTATAGTTCATAATAACATTATTTATAGTTCTCAAGACGCATTGAAAAAATTTGGCGTATCAAAATTAAACAAACTATTTACCGAAAAAAAGAAATTTAAAATACTTTTGGGTGGGGAGAAAATAGGAGAAATTTACAATGTAAAAATCGGAAAATTGAATAATGAACTGGATTGGACTTATGAAGAAGAATTATCAGCTAAGGATATCAACCAAGGCTCGGCTTATGGAAGAGAAAGTATCTCAATAAAAGGCAGTGCAGTTAGATGTCTTGCCGTGCCGGAAACGTATAAAGAAGTAAAGAAAAAAGTTTACACCACGCTACCGCGAGAAGAAGTGGATAAAATTGCAAAGCTTGCCAAAGCCAAACTATATCTAATGGTTGAAGATAGAACCAAAACACAAAAAATGTCGTTATATGAAGACAATTTAGAGCTTCTTGATAAGATATCTGATCACAACGGTGAATTGTACTTAGGTATATACAATTTTTCTTTTAAAAAACCATGGAATAAACGCCAGTGGAGTTATTGGGACGATAAAATGATATTTAGCGCTAAAAATCATAATGTGCATTTTATTACAGGCGAGCAAGATGAAGACTATATGACAATATGCGGGATGTTAGATGTAGACAGTGATGGCGAGGACGAATTGATAATAGAAAGATCATCTGGTGGTCTGGATGTCTCGACAACAACTTTGGAAATGCATAAACAAAAAGAAGATGGGAATTGGAAAATGATAAAAAAAATTAGCTGGGAGGTACAACTATGAGTTTCACAGATATTACTGAAAGGAAAAAAGGGGACGGTTCTATTTGATTCGAGTTACGAATAAAGATCTCTCCCAACAGGTCGAGATGACATAAGGAGGATTGTATGAAAGTTGTTTATCATGAAGACTATAACGAAGTTTATACAACCGATCCTGCCGCGGCGGCAGGCCGCATACAGGCTGTGGAAAAAGCTCTGCGCGGTAAGGTAACTTTTGTTGAACCGGTCGCGGCAACAGAGGAAGACATTCTCAAGGTGCACACCCCCGATCATGTGAGGTCGGTTGAACGCGAGGGCGTCTATAACATTGCCGCGCTCGCAGCCGGTGGCGCGATAAAAGCGGCGCAAATCGGGCTGACTGAACCCTGCTTTGCTGTCATCCGTCCGCCGGGCCACCATGCTTCTTCAGAAAGCGCCTGGGGATTTTGCTATTTCAACAATATGGCAATAGCGCTGGAAAAGCTCAGAAGGGAAAATAAAATCAAAAAAGCTTTTATCCTGGATTTTGATCTGCATTACGGAGACGGCAATGTCAATATTCTGGGGACCAAGGGATATGTGGTGATTTATAATCCCGCCTCATCCAATCGCAATCAATATTTAAAAGGTGTGCAGGATGCTCTGGCGGAAACAAAAGCCGATATGATTGCCGTGTCTGCCGGTTTTGACAATCACGAGGACGACTGGGGCGGACTTCTGAAAACCGAAGACTACAAATACATGGGGAATCTTGTTGCAGAGGCAGCCAAACGTAATAAAGGCGGTTGTTTCGGTATTCTGGAGGGCGGCTATAACCACGGCGTTCTGGGTAAGAATGTTCTTGCTTTTGTAGAGGGTTTGAATGGGAAATGAAACGGGACTGCTCATGGATATTGAAAGATTTAAATCCGGACTGTAAATATTTTATTGACAAAAGGATATAGAAAATCTTAATCATGCCATAGAAATAATCGCGTCAAATGCAAAATAATTAAAAGTTGTTTCCGCAAGGGGAAGGAGATGTTTTTGTGAAAGAAAAAAATAAATTTTTAAGATTATTGTTAGGAGTCATTGCTGCTTTTATGCTCAGTATCGGGTTTGCCAATATTGTGGTGGCGGAAAGCGGATCACCTCAAAAAATTGGTTTTGTTGATATAACTAAAATCTTGAGAGAGTCCAAGGCCGCGAAAAACGCCCAGGCAACATTACAGAAAGAAATAGAATCAAAAAGAGCGATAATCAAGGAAAAAAATGACAAGATTGCCGGCATGGACAAAGATCTGAAGAAGGCCAAACAGGATTCCCCGGCATGGAAGGAAAAGCGTCAAAAACTGACTAAAGAAATAAATGATTTAAACAAAATGAGAGTTGAATATGATGAGCAATTGAGAAAAAAGAATAATGAGTTTATGCAAAAAATCTTTACGGATGTTCAGCAGATTATTAAGAAAATTGCCAGCAGTGAAAAGTTTACGATTATATTGGATAAAAGGTCAGCCCTTCTTATCGAAGATAGTCTTGACCTGACGGACAAAGTTCTGAAGACGTATGATTCGCAGAAAAAATAACTATTTCATAAAGATGAAATAAACAAAAAGGTTTCTGGTTTTTGCCGGAAGCCTTTTTTGTTGTGAGACTCAAATATGACAAGCGAATAACCTAAATGTCACTATAGGCACAGTCAGATTGGTAAGTCGAATCCCGACTATGTCGGGACACAGCGGAGGATATAGTACCCTAAAGCTTGCTTTGGGGTATTATATTCGTGATTTAAAATATTTTTGTGTTATAGATAATAATCATCATAGGAGGGTGACATTTTATCATGCCGGGCTTTGCTGAATATGATCAGTACGACGGGGTGGGACTGGCAAAACTTGTGCGGGAGAAAAAAGTTTCGCCCCTTGAGCTTTGCGAAGAAGCGATAGACCGCATTGAGAAACTGAATCCTCTACTTAATGCGGTTGTAACCCCGATGTTTGATATGGGCCGCCAGGCAGCGCAAAGTGCTTTGCCGGAAGGGACATTCGCGGGAGTTCCATTTCTATTGAAGGATTTAATCAGTTATTGTGCCGGAGTTAGATTTACAAGCGGTTGCCGCGCCTATAAGGATTATATCCCCGATCACGACAGTGAAATAGTCAAACGTTTCCGGAAAGCTGGGTTAATTACTTTAGGGAAAACCAACACTCCGGAATTCGGTTTGATGGGCATAACCGAGCCGGAATTATTCGGCCCGACACGAAATCCGTGGAATACCGAACGAACCTGCGGCGGATCCAGCGGAGGTTCGGCTGTGGCTGTGGCTTCGGGAATGGTGCCCATCGCATCAGGAGGAGACGGTGGGGGCTCTATCCGCATTCCGGCTTGTTATTGCGGTTTGGTGGGTTTGAAAACCTCACGTGGACGGACTCCTTCAGGACCGAAAATGGGAGAACTCTGGCAGGGCGCGGCGATTGAGAATGCGCTTACTAAATCGGTGCGGGACTGCGCCGCAATTCTCGATGCAATTCAGGGCGCCGATCCGGGAGCGCCATACGTCATCAAGCCTCCGGAAATGCCGTACAGCGAGGAAGTAAATCGTGAGCCCGGCATATTAAAAATCGCCTTCAATACAGAATCTCCTCTGGGTACAGGAACGCATGAGTATTGCAAGCAGGCAGTTCTGAAAACCGCCAAATTGCTGGAAGACCTGGGTCACAAGGTGGAAGAGGCAAAGCCCGAGATAGATGGGATTAGATTGGCAAACACTTATTTTACTCTTTATTTTGGAGAGATTGCCGCAGATATCAGGTTGGCTGAAACATTACTGAATAAAAAAGTGGGCCGGAAAGATTTTGAAATTACCACATGGTTTTTCGGCCAACTCGGCCACTGTTACAGCGCGGTGGATTTTGTGGAAGCGATACGCGAATGGGACGTTGCCGCCAGAGCGATGGGGCGATTTCATTTAAAATACGATTTATATCTCACTCCGACGGTGGCATACCCTGCGGCAAAAATAGGCGAACTTCTGCCGAAATCGTACGAAAAGGTAGCCATGGAAATAATAAGTTTTCTGAAACTTGGCTTTCTGGCGAAGCTCTCCGGAATGGTAAATAAAATAGCTATACAGACTCTTGCCAGAACTCCATTTACCCAATTAGCCAATTTCACAGGCCAGCCGGCGATGAATGTGCCCCTGCAGTGGGATGAAAACGGTATGCCCTGCGGTGTTCAGTTTATCGCGCCTTTCGGGGATGAAGTCACTTTGTTTCGGCTTGCGTCTCAACTGGAAAAAGCGAAACCGTGGTTTGACAAACGGCCACAACTAAAAACTGAAATAAATCAATAACTAAGCGAAATTAAAAACGACTGGTAAAATCCTTCATAATCGGATAAGAAAGCCATCGTTAAAAATTATAGATTGGCCCTTTGCTGACGTTTTGCGTTTCATATAAAGGGCAAAAGGAGTTTATACATGTCATCTGAAAAAAATATACCCCGGTTCAGCGGGGCGTCTCAATATGTTTTAGACGATGAACTGGCCAAAATTGTGAATGTATCCATGGTGCTGGAGATGCCCCTTTTGCTGAAGGGTGAACCGGGTACGGGAAAAACAATGCTGGCTCACGCTATTGCGGAAAGTCTGCAAATGCCGTTGATTGTTCTGAACGTCAAATCGAGCATGAAGCTGATAGAAACGCTTTACCAGTACGACACCCTGACCAGACTCAATGACAGCCGTTTCGGCGATTCCAAACGCGATGTCAGCGACATAGAAGCCTATATTAAAATGGGCAAGATCGGACAGGCGTTTACTGCCGATAAAAGAACGGTTCTTTTGATTGATGAAATTGACAAAGCCGACACCGATTTTCAGGATGACATGCTTGATGTTCTTGACCAGATGCAGTTTGACATTATCGAGATAGACAAGACCATCAAGGCCAAACATCGTCCCGTGATTGTCATTACATCCAATGCCAAAAAAGATCTTTCCGATCCGTTTCTCGGGCGCTGCAACTTCCACCACATAGCTTTTCCCGATCCCGACATGATGCGGCTGATAGTGGAAGTGCATTTTCCCAAACTGGACGAAGATCTGATGAAGGCCTGCATCAGCACTTTTTATCATCTGCGGGAACTGCGCGGGATTGAGAAAAAGCCGGCGACCCGGGAATTAATCAACTGGATACGCGCCCTGAAAAGTGATCAGGACTTTAAGCCCAAAACGCTTTACCAGGGAAGAGTGCCTTTTCTGGGAGTATTGTTCAAGAAGAGCGCTGACCTGCAGCAGGCAAGCCAGCAGCTTACCAGGTCGCGTGGCTGAGGGTTCATCGTGTTTGTTAATTTTTTCTATACGTTAAGAGACCGCGGAGTCCCCGTTACGCCAACATCTTTTCTGCGCCTGCAGAAGGCTATGAATAAAGGACTGGTCAATTCCCTTGATGATTTCTATACGGTAGCCCGTTCTATCCTGGTGAAGAGCGAACGTTATTTTGATATTTATGACAGGATATTCGCCCATCATTTCCGTAATGCTTCCCTGGAAGACCCCACCACGGTGGAATTGAACGAAGTCGCCCGTGCGATGCTGGAAGAATGGCTGCAAAATCCTGAAGGGGTGGCTGAAATTCTCGGCATTGACAAAGAACAGCTAAAAAAGATGACGCCGGAAGAACTGATTCAATATTTTCTTGACCGGCTCAAGGAACAGACGGAAGCGCACCACGGCGGCAACAAGTGGATTGGCACGCAGGGAACATCGCCGGTAGGACATTCCGGCTATCATCCGGGAGGAATGCGTGTCGGAGGAGTGTCAAAAAATCATTCCGCTGTCAAAGTTGCCCTGGAGAGACGTTATCGTGATTATTCACAGGAAGGGCCGCTGACGCAGGTTCAAATGGGCGAAGCAATGAAAAGATTGCGCCGTATGACGCCGACAGGCCCGAAAGATATGGTGAACATTGACAAGACTATTTATGAAACCATGCGTAACGGCGGGGAGATCGAAATAATCTTTGACCGCCGTCTGACAGACCGTTTGAAGGTAATGCTTTTTATTGATAACGGCGGCTGGTCCATGGAGCCGTACATTGAAATAGTTCAAACTCTTTTTCATTATGCCAGGTCCCAGTTTAAGGATTTAAAAATTTATTTTTTCCACAATACAATTTACAGCCGTGTGTGGTCTGATCCGCAGAGATACTACAGACCGCAGGAGGTTGACGATTTTATCCGCTGGGATTCGGAAACCCGCGTGATAATTGTGGGAGATGCCAACATGGCTCCTTATGAACTGGTGCATCCTAATGGCGCCATTTATCTGGAAATTAAGCAATCCGGTTCAAGCATGGAAAGACTGCAATTTCTGGCCAAGACGTTCCGTCATTGCGTCTGGTTAAATCCCATGCCGCTGAGGCACTGGGATTACAGCAGGACAGTTGAGATGATAGGTAAGGTTTTTCCCATGTTCGAGTTGACTCTCGATGGATTGGAAAAAGCCGTACAGTACCTGACCGCTCATTAAAGACGGTGGAGAGCCCGCGCTTAAGCCTGCTGTTTTTTATTAGGGAAGAAAGCTGTACGAAAATTGAAAGAAGAAACTTTCGTTATGGAAGCACTTAATACTGTTGATTTTGGAGGGTGAGATATGCGGGATTTATCGGGGAAAAAAGTTTTTATTACAGGAACGGCCAGCGGAATAGGACGCTCTACGGCAATTTCTCTGGGAGCGTTGGGCTGCCGTCTATTCTTGACGGATATAAATGAGGATGGCCTTAAAAAAACATCCGAAATGATTGCCAACGCCGGCGGCGAGGTATGCATGGCTAAAGCATTGAACGTCGCCGATTATCAGGTCATGTCCGAATTTGCCAAAGAGATTCATAATGGGTACGGTTCTTTGGATATCCTGATTAATGTGGCGGGCATCGCCCTTTTTTCGCAAATAGAGGATATGCAGCACAGCGATTGGGAAAAAATCATCAACGTGAATCTCTGGGGAGTAATTCATGGCATCGAGTGCTTTGTGCCGGAAATGATCCGCACGGGGAAAGGCGGGCATATCGTTTCGGTGTCCTCAACGGCCGGTATAATCGGTCTCCCCTGGCATGCAGCATACGCGGCAACGAAGCATGCTGTGGTAGGGATTTCTGAAGTCTTGCGTTATGACTTAAGGAAACACGATATTGATGTAAGCGTAATATGTCCCGGACTGGTTAATACAGGCATCGTGCAGACTGTGGATATTCATGCCAGCCAAAAATCAAAGGAAAAACTGCAAAATTCTTTTATCAAGTTTGCCATCACACCGGAGAAGGTTGCTGATATGATTATTGATGCCATTCACACCCGCAAATTTCTCGTAATTACCTCATTAGATATCAAGTTGCTGTATTTTCTCAAACGGTATTGTTTTACGCTGTACCACCTTATAATGCTTTACATGACGCGTGTTTTGGACAAAATACTCAGGAGGGACGGGTAAATGATCAGTCAGGAAGCGAAAAATGTCATGGCCTTCATGTCCACAATGAAGGTTCCCAATATACGTGATTTACCGATAGGACTCTTGCGTCAGGGTTTGGAACATATGATGTCATTTTCCCAACCACCTTTAGGATGTAAGTTTGAAAAAGTTGAGTCCGGAGGTCCGGATGCTTTATGGGTGAACGCCTCTCCCCGCACGGATAAGTCAACCATTTTGTATCTTCACGGAGGAGCTTACTCAATGGGTTCTTCCCATACACACGCAGGGATTACCGGAGTTTTGAGCGAATTAACCCAGACCAGAGTTTTGTCTGTTGATTATCGTTTGGCGCCGGAAAACCCTCATCCGGCCGCGGTAGAGGACGCAGTCAGCGCTTATTGCTGGCTTTTGGATCAGGGTGTAGCTGCTAAATCAATTGTTGTGGGCGGTGATTCTGCGGGCGGCGGTTTGACCTTCTCTACAATGATCGCCTTGAAAAATAAAAAGGTGCGACTTCCCGCTGCTGTTTTTGCCTTATCGCCATGGGTTGATCTTGCCCTCACCGGTGAAACAATAACAACAAAAGCCGATATTGATCCCATGATAACTCTCTCCGGCGCTTATTATATGGTGGAACTCTACGCCAATGATGCCGATGTGCGCTTGCCTTTGATTTCTCCTTTGTATGCTGATTTGAAAGGACTGCCGCCCGTGCTGATTCACGTGGGAACAAGCGAGATGCTGCACAGCGATTCACTGCGCATGGCCAAGGCTCTCCAGAAAGCAGGTGTTGATTGCGTAATCAAAGAATGGGAAGACCTGTTTCATGTTTTCCAGTCAGTCGTATTTCTTCCCGAAGCCAGAACAGCTAACGAAGAAATCGCTGTTTTTATCAAAAGTCATATCAATAAAAGTTAAGTGCAACATCCATTAAGAACACGCATCAGCATGAAAACATTATTCAAATATCTGGACAAGATACCTAAAACAATTGTTCCGGTGATTGGTGTCATATCTGTTATATTACTCGGTGTTCTTGACTATCTCTCTGGTTATGAGATGGCATTTTCGATGTTTTACTTACTGCCAGTTGTGTTTGTTTCATGGTTTGATAAAAGAAACCATGCCTTGCTTATCTCTATCCTAAGTGCGGTAACATGGATGTCGGCAGACATTTCCGCCGGTAATGTATATTCTCATCCTCTTATTCTTGTGTGGAATACAACGATGAGACTGGGATTCTTTTTACTGGCTGTGTTCGCGTTCTCTGAAATTAAAAAACTATTAGGTGTGGAACAGACATTTGCCAGAACGGATTTTTTAACAGACATAGCAAATAGCAGGGCATTTTATGAATTGGCAAAAATAGAAATCGACAGATCTGTCAGATTCAGACGTCCCTTTACAATTGCGTATATAGATATTGATGATTTTAAACAAATAAATGACACGCTCGGACATAGTAAAGGTGATAATCTTTTACAATCAATTGCTAAAACGATAAAAGATAATACTCGGTCGATGGATATAGTTTCCAGGCTGGGAGGAGACGAATTTGCTATTTTATTTCCAGAAACGAATGAGACAAATGCAAAATCAGCAATTACCAAGGTGCAGCAATCACTTCTTAGCTTTGTCAAAAATAACAATTGGCCGGTAACGTTTAGCATTGGCACTGTTACATGTTATGAATCGTGTATTTTAGACGAATTGATAAAAGAGGCAGATACTT
The DNA here is from genome assembly GCA_016927935.1 of Syntrophaceae bacterium. Classification (GTDB taxonomy): domain Bacteria; phylum Desulfobacterota; class Syntrophia; order Syntrophales; family Smithellaceae; genus Smithella. The sequence continues at coordinate 7,510 of JAFGLS010000213.1, read as the reverse complement.
TAATGTACTCTGTCAAGGAAAGCGGAAAGAATAGAATTGAATACAAAATTTATTCTCCACAAAAATGCTAGACTTCAATACATAATGCTCAATTTTACCCCCCCTGTTTTATAGATTGAAACATTCCTTCAAGCAGGGTATTTTCTATATCGTCACCCTATTTAAAACTGGCCTTGACCGGTTTACGCTCGGTTTCCGCATCTCCGAGAGCGAAGAATTCTTCGGGCTTAAAGGCGAAAGCTGATGCTATAATGTTTGTCGGGAAAACGGATGTGGCGATGTTGTATTCCCTTACGGAGGCATTATAGTACCGGCGAGCCTGTTCGATGTTGTCGTCTAATTCCTTCATATTGGCCATTATTTCCCTAAAATGTTCGTTAGCCTTGAGCTCCGGGTAGGCCTCGGCCACGGCAAAAATGCTTTTCAGTGTTTCGGTAAGTTTGTTGTCGGCCCGGGCTTTTTCCACAGGAGTTTGCGCATTCATTGCTGCCGTGCGCAGCTGTGTTATTTTCGTGAAGGTCTCGCTTTCGTGAGCCGCGTACCCCTTGACATCTTCAATCAGGTTCGGCACAAGTTCATATCTTTTCTTCAGGTGTACATCAATATCGGACCAGGAATTTCGCACAGCAAAACGCAGGCGAACAAGTTTGTTGTAAATGTAAATTATAAAAATAAGAAATATCACTGCACCGACAATACCTGCCATAATTTTTATGCTCATATGCGTTCTCCTCTGTTATTTTTTTGGCGGCCATTCGCCCTTCTTTTTTCTTATGGCGGCATCTTCAGGAGTGACGCCGCTTGCCCTCCACTCCGACGCTTCCATATAATAAAATCCGCTTGCCTTCCAAGCTCTTGCTTCTTTTGCTGTAAATCCGTTCTTTATCCAATATTTTGCTTCACTTGGCCAAATGCCATTGTCGTTCCATTGGCCGGCATCTTCCGGTTTAAAACCGTATTTAATCCAGATTGTTGCGTGCGGCGGCTTAAATCCCGCATTGCGCCATCTTACCGCCATTCTAGTGCTGATATTTTCTCGTTTCCAGTCGTCAATCTCGTATCCACTCAAACCGGTTGCTATCCATGCCTTGTCTTCATAAGCCTCCTTGACCACAACAGCAAAGTACCCAACGGCAAAAGAAGCCGCAAAAGAGAAAATTATTATGAATTGTGCCAGTGAGGGAGGAATAGCACGAACAGAAGTTTTGTGTAAAACCTCAGCTTTGACAATGTCGGTCATGGAGTGACCCCCTGAAATTTTGCCCCGGCAGCGGCTGAAGGGCTCATACCTTTTTCCCTCCACAGAGCAGCTTCCCGGGCTTCAAAGCCGTGCTTGCGCCAGGCTATGGCGTCACCGATGCTGAATTCAGATTGCATCCATTCGCTTGCTACTGATGGCGTAAACGCGTATCTCCTCCACTCAACAGCCCTGGATAGTTTTACTCCGTCTTTTTTCCATTCGTGCGCTTCACGTGGTGGAATATCCATCAGCATCCACGGCCTGGCTTCCGTAGGCCTAAAACCTTCAACCCGCCATCTCTTTGCTTTATCCATAGATAGGAAGCCGTTATCCCACCAGGCGTGGGTCTGGGCGGGCGAGAATCCGTAATTCTCCCAGTGTCTTGTTAGCGCCTTTTCCCCCAGAAATACCAAGAAGTACGGAATTAAAAACGACAAGACCAGACTAAAAAACACAATCCGTCTTGCCGAACTTGTATTTATTGCAGTGAATACGGGCATGAGGTTACCTTTCTATATGGACTTTTTTACCATTTTGTTAAAGTCTCCGCACCTTAAATCTTTTGCCGTTCCGTGATACCATTTTGTGTCAGTTTTGCGTATCGTTGTGTCATCAACATCGAGGCCTGCGGCAACCGCGTAAGGTAAGTGCTCCCGCAGAAATGAAGGTACGAAGCCCGATATGCTGATTTCGGCATAGTTTAGTGCAACATAATCAATATAACTTTTTATCCGCCGGGTAAGTTTCGCGTAGGTTGGGGTTACCGAGCGCAGTAGCCGCATGAATATGAAAGACAAAATTGCAAAAGCTGTTGTCAGAAAGCCGGTATATATCGGGATAAAGATTTTAGCCTTCCCGTAATCATACTCATTGTAATCGATTATTGCCAGTGAAAACGCAATGGATAAAACGGCGAAGATAATGCCGGGCCACAGATAACGGGAATTGGATACAACATGTTTTTCACGCTCGTTTTTCAGCAGTTTTTTAAGAGATTGAGCGGCAACGGACAACACGTCACACTTCTTGCCGCGTGTTAACGACAATTCAGTTTGTATGCCGGCCCATAAATTCTCGTAAAATTGCTTTGCTCCGAACGGTAATTTAACGGACTCCGCCGGCATTTTTATTATTTTATAGGTTCCCGCTGATTCAGACATCTTAATCAGCCCATTCTCCGCAAGGTAGAGAATCTCGGCGGCTACGCTTAAATGGTCAACTTTTCCTTTGGTATGAATTGATCTCATCATCGCCGGATCCATATTCTCCGGTGGTGAGAATTCGGCAGTGACGGGGCTTGTGTCTTTGGGATCTCGTCCCACATTGAACCAGACAATTAAATAATATAAAAACAAAACGACAAAAGCCGCTGCAAAAATAGTGAGACTCGTGATAATTCTGCCCGTTTCCCTGTCCAGTTTGATAAACTTATGCATCCGGCTTTCGACAACATATCCTTTTATAAAACCGACGTTTGCCGTAAAACTCATGCCTGCCTTCAAAGGGGACGTGAGAGTAAAATGAACAACATCTCCTTTGTCTGTTTCCTCGACGCTGGAAATGTAATTTGTTCTGCCTTCAAGACCGCCATTGCCGTCCGTGAATATCACATGGGCGCCCTTCGGCAATCTAATGGTTGCCGAGGCATTTTTTACATATCTTCCTTTAGGATTGTTTTCGACAATGCCAAGACATAATTCGTCGTGATGCGGCTCGTACAAAACTCTGCTGTCCGTCAAGTAGGTTATTTTTATTAAATGCTCTCCTTCTGTCAGCGACTTGTCCTTGCCTCCGAAATATAAATTGTCTTTGGAAATATGGTAGTCCCCGGCTTTACCGTCTATTTCAACTGACTTGATATTAAATGTTGTGCCGGAATATTCTTTTGTCGCGTATCCGTGTGAGCGCGTAGACCACAGCCGGGCCTGCTTCGGAAGATCTTTGTAATATCCCTTTTTGTAAAATTCTTTCGGCCTGTCAATGATTGCCGCTGTTTCAATTACATCAAGAGAACCATCCTTATTTAAGGTTATATCTAGATCGAGTCTGTTTATTTCGTCCGGCTTATCTTCTAAAGCGTCATACCGTTGAAACTCGGTAGCCACTGGACTCAATCCGGAATTTTTGTTTGAAACAGCTTCGCTGATGGTAAAATCCAAATCCCTCCATCGCATAGCTTCGCCGAATGTAAAACCGGCCGCTTTCCAAAGCCGAGCTTCTTCAAGATCAATGCGGTATAGGCCGGACAATTGCATTTCCTTCGCTGTAAAACCGGCGTTACGCCACTGTATAGCCTTCTCAAGCCTATACAGGTTCCTGCCATAAGGGGAATCTTTGGTGAGAAAAAATGTGCTTTCTATTGGTCCATAGTGCCACTCAATCATTGCTTCTACATCAAAGCCGGCATTGCGCCATTCCTTTATTTCATTCGGGTATATTCCTTTTTCCCAATATGACGAAGCCTCTTCCGCCGAAAGTCCCGCCTCTAAATATTCTCTTGCGCGCAGTCCGGAACGGATGCCGTTCTTTATCCATTTTTCTCCCTCCACCGCATCAAATCCGTTTTTTAAAAAATCTCCCGCTGTATAAACGTTGGTAATTTTACGCCACTTGCCGGCTGCTTCGGCGCTGAATCCTTCATCACGCCATTGTGCCGCCCATCCGGCGAAGATAATACCTTGTTCCATCCATTTTTCTGATTCTTCGGCGCTGAAACCATAATAGTTCCATTCGGAAATACTCGAGGGCGGTACGCCTTTCAGATTGTCATCTATTTCCGCGAAAGCTGCGCAAGAAAACAGAGGAATGAATGAAAATACCGAGAATAAGAAAAGAAAGATTATGGCAGCAGACGTGATAATGCTTTGAAGTGGTAGAAACATCAAATTTGTTGTCCACTTGCCGTTAATAATATGAAGACGCAGACCAACCATAATTATTGTAATGCGGCTCCTCATCCTGACGTATTTTTAGGATAGATCCTTGTATCATATATTAAGCTTGAGTTCAGCACTTTTTAGTGCTTTACGAAAGAAAAATAGCATGTAAAACCAGAAACAAATACGGCAAAAAAAGAAATAGAAAATTTAATGGAGAATTGATAAGAAAATAAACCAGAAATGAATTAATTAATAATCAAAAAATGAAAGCAAAATGTTGACGAAAAGAGGGGGAATAAAATGACGCGTTATTTTAAGATTATATCGGTGTTGATAGGAATTTTTGTTTTATTTTGTGCGTCGTTGGCTAATGCCGGCGCATATTATAAAACAGTGGAACAGCCGCCAACGGTTTCCGCTCAGATTAAGGGTGCTACGGAGTTCAGTGTTCTGCCCATTGATTATAGCGCTATAGATCCCAAAGATCTGGGCTATACAAATGATGCGGATTGGAATGCCGATAAGAATCAGGTTCCTCAGGCTTTTGCCGATTCTTTTCCCGTTTTGATAAAGGAAACCAATGTTTCCAATAAAAAAGTTTCTATGGTGAAAATTATCGACAAACCGACCAAAGGCATAATAGCGGAAGTAGCAGTAACAAAAATTAATCTGAACTGGAATTACTGGACGGGCAGACCGGATGAGTATGTCTGTAAAATAACATTCACCAATGCCGCCGATGGTCAGAAATTATATTCTGGTGTTGTTGAAGTCAGTAGTTTTTCAGGAAATCCTTTTACGCATGCGTGGGGTATGAGTTTTAGCGGACGGATGCAGTCTGCGGCCTACAATATTGCCTGGGTACTGACTAAGATAATGACGGACGGCAAAGTAGATCCGCCTGAATATTGATTTTATCCATGAATTTAATAATCAAATAATATCTTAACATTCCTGCTGGAAAGACTCTAAGTCAAATATATAAAACTGTTCTGAACAGAACTTGACCTTACAGTAAGTGTCAACATACTGCGCCACACAAAGGCGTAATCCTCAAATTTTTGCTTTCAGGGAGTAGTTTTATATTTATTTCTTCCTGAAAAAACAAAAGGTTAAGTTGCACGAAAATACAACTTTCAAAAGATTAAAAAAAAGTTGTTTTTTATTTTTTTGGGAGTAAAATATGAACCAAGAGGGGTTTTCTTATTCATCTTCATCATTGTTAATATTGTAGCTAAAGGCAGAATCCAAAACAACAGTTTGTTATGGAGAAGCCGGCAATGAACAAATTTTATCAGCGCATCTGGTCGAAAGTCAAAGAAAGGTGGATTATCGTTTCCCAGAACGTTATCTACCATGGTGACTACACGGCGATATTCGGCGCCATCACCCTGGCCGCATTCCTGTCATTTTCGGGAACGTCATCCGCCCTGGAGCCCGGCGCCTTGCCCACGGGAGGCAAAATAACCTCCGGCAAAGGCAGCATATCCACAGCCGGCAGCCAGATGACGGTAACCCAGTCCACCGACAAGATGATAGCCAACTGGAACACCTTCAACATCGGGAAAAGAGCCGGAGTCACCTTCAAGCAGCCAGATGCCGACTCAGCAGCGCTAAACCGCATTTATGATCAGAAATCCAGCCAGATATTAGGAACGCTTTCCGCCAACGGGAAGATTTATTTAATCAATCCCTCCGGCATCATATTTGGAGAAGACTCACAGGTAAATGTGAGCGGTCTGGTGGCTTCCACCCTGAACATAGCCGACAGCGATTTTCTGGTGGGCAGGTACACATTTCTCAACACAGGAAATGCCGGCAGCATTCTCAATCAGGGCAAAATCAGCGTCATTCCCGGCGGTATAGTTGCCCTTATCGCCCCCAGTGTGACCAATGAAGGGACAATCACCGCCAACGGCGGCAGTGTCATACTGGGAGCAGGCAACCAGATAACATTGGATTTCACCGGCGACGGCTTAATCAGCTACAAGGTGGATAAGGGCGCGATAGATGCCCTGGCCGAGAATAAAGGTCTCATCCAGGCCGATGGCGGTTTGGTCGTCATGACCGCTGAGGCTGCAAACGATTTGACCAACGCAGTCGTCAACAACAGCGGAATAATTGAAGCACAGACTTTGGAGAACAAAGGCGGTCGCATCATATTAATGTCCGATATGGACAGCGGCACAACAACAGTAGGCGGTAAAATGGACGCATCAGCTCCTAATGGTGGAAATGGTGGCTTTATCGAAACATCGGGTAAAGATATCAAGATCAATGACAGTGCGGTTGTCACCACAGCCGCACCAATAGGAAACAACGGAACTTGGCTGATAGATCCTTACAACTTTACAATAGCGGCAAGCGGCGGCGATGTCACCGGTGCTGCTTTGACTACGGCATTGGCAAGCAATTCTGTCACCATCCAAACTCTTAGCGGTTCAGTATCCTGCACTGGTGTGACCTGCGGCACAGGTAATCCATCAGGCAACGGTGATATTTTCGTCAACGACAACATTACCTGGTCGCAAAACACTCTTACCCTAAACGCCTATCGTAACATCGAAATCAACAGTGAATTGTTCGGTTCGGGAACGGCAAAGCTTTCTCTGCTCTATGGACAGGGTGCTGTCGCTTCCGGCAACAGTGCCATTTACAAAATAAACGCCCCTGTCAACCTTCCTGCGGGAAATAACTTTTCTACCAAACTTGGCTCTGATGGCACCACTATAAACTATTACGTCATCATAAGCCTTGGCGCTGCAGCAGATGCAACAAGCGGTACAAATCAAACCCTGCAAGGCATGGCCAGAACAGGAAACCTCTTCGGATATTATGCCCTAGGTAGTAACATTGACGCCATGGCAACCTCTACATGGAATGCAGGTTTAGGCTTCTCTCCCATCGGTAATAGCAGCACACAATTCACCGGCAAGTTTGATGGCCTAGGCCACACCATCAGCAATCTGACAATCAACCGTCCTTCTCAGAACTATGTTGCCCTATTTGGATACGCGGGTAGCGGCAATACTATAAAGTACGTGGGATTGATCGGCGGCAGTATCAGCGGCAATAACTTCGTTGGTGGGCTGGTCGGGTACAACAGAGATACGGTTACAAATTCCTACGTCACCGGCAGTGTCAGCGGTGCTAACAGGGTCGGTGGGCTGGTTGGATACAATGACAGTACCAGTGCCGTAAGTAACGCTTACGCCACGGGTAGTGTCAGCGGTACCGGCTATGTGGGCGGTCTGGTTGGGTACAACGGTAGTACCAGTATCGTAAGTAACGCTTATGCCACGGGCAGTGTTAGCGGTACCGACCAATATATTGGTGGGCTGGTTGGATACAATGACAGTGCCAGTGCCGTAAGTAACGCTTACGCCACGGG
>JAFGLS010000212.1 GCA_016927935.1 Syntrophaceae bacterium | reverse complement strand
CCAGCTGGCTGTTATGTATGACGGCCGTTTTGATTTGGCGGCAATATGAAAAATTATCCATTTACACAGATTATTTTACAGTCTCTATCAGAGTGAAATTTTTTACTTCTTTTGTTTAGTATTTGTCTGCTTGTTGAACATGGGAAAAAAATCTTCCACGCTTTTCATGTTCTTATTATAAACTTTAATCCATTCCCGCATGGCATCCATGAAGTAATTCTGAGGCATAAAATTTTTCCGGATTGCAAAAGTATTTAACATCTTTTCGGTCTGATGCTGGTACATGAACATAGCAGCACTTAAGTCCAATAACACCTCAATTCGAGTATATCCGTTATTTACAGCCCTCTTAAGATCATCAATTGTCTTCTTGAAGGCATCACTCCACTGTTCCACAGCTTTTCTGCCCTCATCACCCATTCCAGGCATGCTTTCCACAAAAGTCTTAAAAAGTTTTTCCGTCTGACTCTGATATAACACTATTGTCGAAAAAAAGTTGTCAAAGGACTTTTTCTGTACATCAATCATCTGTTTCATTATTTCTTTTTGTTCCATTGTTAGTTCCCTTTCTGTTAAAAATATAATTACTCAAATAAAAACCATCCTATACCACTATCGGGCAACTGATGATCAATGCAAAATATCTCCTCTAACGCCAAACCATTTAATGCGTTTCAATATATTATTTGCTCTTGTTCTTATTTACAGTATGTATTTCAAGTTTTTTTATCGTTTGATCGTAACTTTTCCAGCCAGTATTCCGCTAGCTTACCAGCCGCTTCACGACCACCCAAACCAAACGACAGCGCAACCGCGACGGCAACCGATCCCAGAGTAAGGCCAAAGGCAAGGTTAACAATATCATCGGCAACGCCCATGGCACGCAGGCCCAGAGCTAATACCAGCGCCATAATGGCAACACGTCCGATGCGAGCCAGTCCTTTCGAGTTCTGGCCGCTGGTACGGTCTATTGCGTCATAGGCAAGTGTTGCCAACCAAAAACCAATCACAAGTATAACCGAGCCGAGTAGAACATCACCGCCAAATCTTATAAATGTGTCTATCAGGTCGCTGACATGCCTAAATCCGAGTTGGTTGGCCGCTTCCACTGTGGCAAACAGCATTGCAAAAAACAGAATCACGCGGCCGACAAAAATTGATGCAGAAGTTTTCTTAAATATGTTGGTCAAACCAGCGTGCTGAGGCAAATTGTCAAAACCTATGGTATTAAGCATGGTAGCCAAGAGTCGCGACGCGAAAGATGCAATTATCCATGTGATAACTAGGATAAGGCCGGCCGCTATGATGTGAGGCACAGATTCAAAAAACATTTTCAGCATGTCCATCGCCGGCTTGGATACGGCCTCAATCTTCAGTGCGTCCAATGCAGCAACAAGCGCCGGCAGGAACACGGCTATAAAAACCACTAAACCCACAGCATTGGAAATTTTAACCGCTTCGCTCAATCCGACTTGCTGACCTAATTTATCACTTCCGGCTGTGCGTAAGAGGTTTGTTGTAAGGTTACGAAGCACAGTAGCTAAAATCCAGCCCACACCGCCAATAACTACTGCCGCTATAACATTGGGCACTACGGCGAGTACCTTGGCAACCATTTCGCGGAAAGGTTCCAAAAGTCCTTCCATTTGAAGAGCACTTAATATAGCAGGCACAAACAGTAGAATTATAAGCCAAAATAAAGCCTGACTCAAGGCGTCACTGATAGGTGCCATGCCAGCATGTTCCGAAAGTTTTTCGTCAAGTGTAGTTTTGGCAAGAACCTTGGTGACAATCTTGCGCACTACACTGCCGAGCAGCCACGCAAGAAGAGCAAGTATCAGACCGGCCAGTAGACGTGGCAGGTATTCAAGCAACTTAGTTAAAAGCGCCGCAAAAGGAGCGGAAACCAACCCCAAGTCAAGTGAATTGAGCACAGCCGTCAGTGTAAAAAGAAGTACAAACCAAAATAGGCCCACTCCCACGGCTTTTTCAATATCCACAGTTTGGCCTGTAAGTTGCTTGAAGCGTACGTTAAGATTAACTAAACTTAATCCTTTGCGAACCGCGGCACGTACCAACAAAGCGATAAGCCAACCTAGCACCAATACGGCTAACGCACCCAACAGGACAGGAATACGATTTCCCAATCCTGACATCACAGCATTCCACATCGTCACCATTTCTGACCCCATGATTCTTCCTCCTTTTAATTGATTTTTTAAAACGTTTAATTCTGATTATTTAAAAAACACAAAAACATTTACTAAAAAGCGTACGTTACTAAATAAAATCAAATAAACTTATCTGCAGAAGAAAAACTCTATGAATGAAAATTTCTGCCTGAATAGCATAAGAATTTAAAAAAAGCAAGAATTGATGATATCAATGCTATTTTAAAAGCAGAAAAATACATTCTTTGTTTAACTTTACTCTTCGGGCGGCTCTATAGGCGACAGATTCTCGAAACTCGTGTATTTATCCACAAAGGCAAGTTTGATGGTGTCGGTAGGACCGTTTCTTTGTTTGGCAATGATAATTTCCGCAATGCCTTTATCAACATTATCTTCCGATTTGTTGTAGACTTCGTCACGGTAAATAAAGGCAATAACGTCGGCGTCCTGTTCAATAGCTCCTGATTCCCTCAAATCCGCCATCTGCGGACGGCGATTGGGTCGTGTTTCTACCTGACGGTTAAGCTGGGAAAGAGCGACAATCGGTACCTTGAGTTCTTTGGCCAAAGCTTTCAGAGAACGGCTGATGTCTGATATTTCCTGTTCGCGTGAATCGTGACGACCTTTGGAACGCATCAACTGAATGTAATCTACGACTATCAATCCCAATCCCTTATCCGCCTTTAATCGGCGTGACTTGGCTTTCATCTCTAAAACACTGATATCAGGAGTATCATCAATATAAAGAGGAGCTTCCGAAAGAATGCCGGCGGCAGTCGTTAGTTTAGGCCAGTCTGTTTCCCCTAAAAAACCTTTCCGCAAGCGTTGCGAGTCAACTCTAGCCTTGGAAGAAAGCAAACGAAAAGCAATCTGTTCTTTGGACATTTCCAGCGAAAATATAGCGGCGGGTATCTGTGATTCCATTGCTGCATGCAGGGCAATGTTCAGAGCGAATGCTGTTTTTCCCATACTGGGACGTCCGGCGATAATTATCAACTCTGATCTTTGCAGACCTGCGGTCAAATCATCAATTTTTTCAAAACCTGTCGGCACTCCGGTAAGAGGTTGCTTGGTAGCATACAGACTTTCGATTGATTTGAAACTATCCTTGACAATATCCCTGATTTGGGAAAAGTCCTGGTGCACTTTATTCTCGGAGATTTCAAAAATACTGTGTTCGGCACTATCCAACAAGCTATCGACATCGGATTCTGTTTCAAAACAATTGTCAATTATTTCTGTTGCCGATGTAATCAATCCGCGAAGTATCGCTTTATCCTTTACAATTTTTGAATAGTTGGCAACGTTGGCTGCCGACGGAACGTTGTCCACCAGAGAAGCCAGATATGTTGTTCCGCCAACCGAATCCAGCATATTCTTGCTTTTCAGGGCATTGCTTAAAGTAATGAGATCAACCGGTTCGTTTTTTTCAGAAAGCTCTCTGATAATCTTGTAAATTTTACGATGAGCTTCACTATAAAAGTCCACATCCGATAAAATCTCCATGACTCTGTTAATAGCTCTATTTTCCAGCAGAATACTGCCGAGGACAGATTGCTCGGCTTCAATATTCTGCGGTGGAAGTTTATATAAAGAAGGATCGGTTTCTCTCATCAGTACTCACCAACAATGTTTAGCTTGATTTGAGTTTCGACATCATGTGCCAGTTTGATTTTTATCTCATATTCACCCAATTCTTTAATATGATCGCCATGTTCATGGACAATCATTTTCCGGTTAACATTGTAACCTTTTTCTTTTAATGCCTCTTCGATATCCTTGGCACTTACCGAACCGAAGAGTTTATCCTGGTCACCGACTTTACGGGTGATAGTAATTGTTTCACGGGACAAAACGTCAGCCAAATCCTGAGCGGATTTGTGCTCCTTCGCCGCTTTTCTAAGAATATTATTTTTTTCATGCTCGAAAAGTTTGATATTTTTCTCGTTAGCTTCAATAGCCAGTCCTTTGGGAATCAGATAATTACGGGCATATCCGTCGTTGACTTTAACCACATTCCCTGCTTTGCCCAGTGAAGAGATGCTTTGTTTTAGAATCACTTTCATGAAAAATCCTCCGTTGAATAAAAAATTGACGAAATAGATTAATTTGCTGTCTGATTTTTTTGAAAAAATTTCCGGAAATCAACCCACATGTCAAAAAGTCCGATTGCCATTATTGGTATCATAAGAAATTGCTGAACTGCAATTAAAAAATAAAAAAGATAACGGAAAAAAGCCGGCACGTTTTTGTGCTGGAATAAAAAGCCAACAATAGCCAGACCCTGCAGTAAATATATAAAGCACACAACTAAAAATATATTCAAGCTAAAGAAATTAATATCTTTTTGCGGTACAAAGAAAAGTGCGCCGGAAATCAGGAAAATCCAGATAATTGAATCAGGAGCCTTCCAGCGGTTAAGCGCCGCCAAGCCGGGATAAATAATGCCTGCCCTCTGCAGATAATCCCTGCCCAGAAGCAGGTTCAGCCATACAACCAACATTGATAAAATAATAACCATTGATGGAAATATCTGAATAAATCCAATTATAATGATTGTCTCGTTATCTTTTATTAATTTAATTTCTTCCGCCTTCAAAGGAAGTTGGCTGTAAAATTTCACACTTTCTGTAATCGTTGTAGAAATAAAATTCTTCACCATCTGCCACGGATTTATTCCAAGAGTAATCGCATCATAGACAAAATAAAAACACACCGCTCCCACAATAAAAAGAGCCGGATAAATAATTGTTTTTTCAACAGAATAATTTTTAGCCGTCATTTGCGCCATAAATATTCCAGCCAGCCCCGTGATAAAAACGGCAATAGCCGGCACATCTATACGTAACAGTAACGCCAATAATAAAAGCAGAAAAAAAGAAACCAGAAAAACCAAAGAGGTTTTAATGGTACCGTTGATAGCGCCGTTTATAAACAAGGTCATGGGCAGCAAAAAGAGAAAGAGCGGCCCGATTACAGGAACAAAAACAGAGGCGAAAACAAACAAAAAAACAGCCGGCAACAATTTTGAAAATGGATTACCGGACGCGGATATACTGAATTTTTTCAAGAAAGAAACCCTGCTCAAAATCTGATACCCTACAAAAAAGATTAATCAAACGGAAAAGAAAGTAACATCATGTAAATAATGATATTTTAATGGAAATTCACGCAAGACCGATTTTAACCCAACATGAATAGTATAAAATTCTGCTTTGGGAAATCACAATTATCAGTTGGCTTTTTCTTCAAATAAAAACAATTTTACTTACTGTCAGACGCCAAAAAAGGCATAGTCGCGATCATCCGGGCGCGTTTAATAGCCAGAGCCAGTTCTCTCTGATGAGAAGCGCAATTGCCGGTTATTCTGCGCGGCATAATCTTGCCCCGTTCTGTCACAAAATTATTGAGGATAGCGGTATTTTTATAATCAATCCTTATATTGGAATCCGAACAAAAACGGCAAAATTTCTTTCTGTGAAAAAACTTTCTCTGGGGATATTTGCTTTGCTTGTCTCCGTTTTGTGTTTCCATCATCTATTCCCCTTTCGCCAAAACTTCTTCTTTGCTGTAACTTTTCCTGGTGTAAGACCTTCCTTCTCTTGGCGCCTTTTCTATCTGATTAATGGTCTTGCTTTCCTCTGAACCGGCTTCGCTTGCCACTTTCTCCTGAGCTCGTTTTGCTTCCGCTGCAGCAGCTTCCTGTTGAATACCCTCGGCCGTAGTTGCGCCTTCTTTTTTCACCGTCATGAATTTCAGAACTCGGTCATCAATCTTGTAATTTCTTTCGATTTCCGTGACAACAGAAGCGTCACCGGCAAAATCTATCAAAAAATAATACCCATCTTTCTTCTTTTTGATTTCATAGGCGAGATGTCTTTTGCCCCACTTATCTACTTTGGCAACGACACCTTTGCGGTCGGTGATGATTGTTTGAATGCGTTCAATCAACGCGTTGATTTCGTCTTCAATTAAATCGGCCAAGACGATAGCCACAACTTCGTATCTCTGCAAAATATTCTCCTTTCGGCTCTAAAGCCCGCTTTGGCGAGCAAGGAGTCCTAAAAATTAGTAGGCGCGTTTTCTATACCAAACCAAAACAGAAATCAAGAACTAAATTAAAATTGTCCATTTATTTGTCATTCCCGCGAAGGCGGGAATCCAGTTAATTTGTCATTGCGAATCCCGATTATCGGGATAGGAAACCCCGGCGCATGCCAGGTGGCAATCTAATATAATCAATTACTTAGCGGTCTGTTGGCTTTTTTAAAATGTCAAGAGTAAACGGGCTGTTGCCCAAATATCTTTTTCGCATACCGGAAAGCGTTTTGAATAAATCTAAGGCTCGCTTCAGGCAATGACAAAAACTTGCCTTCGGCTCAAACAGTTGTCATTGCTGATCTTTCGCTTTGCCAAGATTTATTTGTAAAACTCCAGTTCCAAAAGCGTAGCGTATTGGAATTGGCAAGTCAATCCTCGTAGGGGGTAGTCAAAACGCTTTCAACGGCTGCTCAAAGAGATATGATTTGGGCAACATGCCATATATTCACCCTGTTGGTTTTTCTTCAAATGTCAAGATTAAAGATTTGACCCCACTTTTTTCTCCTTCCAAATAATATTCGGCAGCCTGTAATAATTGCGTTGACCCTAAACCGGAAGCTAAACCGGCATCTGCGGCCCAATCGCCCGTATAATCTTTGTCATAAGTGCCGGCAAATGAGATGACGATTTGAGAACCGTTGGTAAAAGATGTAGCTTCGAAACCGCTGGATGTTGGATATGTAGCATTAGGCACATGAAAAAACTCAGTCCAACCATTTGGAACTGGAAACTGATTTTCTCCAGTACGGGTCGTTTGATAAGCTCTTCCAGCCATAATCGCACAATCAATTTCAAACCGTGTTATTTCCAACATTTTATTCTCCTTTTCAGGTTTAAATGTACTTAATCAATATTATTTACTTTCTTTTCCCTTCTCTTTTGGAGTAATTGAAATAGGTGATTTTGGACTTGTATATTGAGGTAAACTCCAATCTGGACAACTTACACCCAACGATCCAGGCTTCAGTGGTGTGCGAATGATGGTTTTGTATTCTTCATGATTGCGTAGCATATTTTTATCGCTGTTTAGTTCCTGTACCATTTCCACGTATACCAAATCCTGAGCTACGAGTTTTTTTTCATCACCCCCCGAAGTGATAACCAGATTGATATTTTTAAACTCTACAGGCAATTCTGTTATCTCAATACGTTTCCATTCTTTGTTTTCGTATTTGAAAATAACATAGGGTGGGTTTGGCCGTCCCCATTTGTTATACGAAAGGCATAGACGCGGCTTTGTAATAATGTAAGGCATTTCATTTAAAATATGCAAAGCCAACAACGTAAAATTACAACGTCCAAGTTCCTCGCTGTATTCATCTTTCCATGTAATAGTTTTTTTTGAACCCGGTATTGTAAAAGCGATTGACTGGTCACTGATGCCCGGCTGCTGCCCCGGTTCATGTCTTCCACCATGTTTTTGCCATCTCTCCACTATTATTTTACTGCCATCATGCAAAAGCACTTCTTCCTTCCAGCTCGCCGTATCGCCAAAACCTAAAAATCCTGCTGCGCTCATATTTGTCACCCCTGTAAAGATAAAAACGATTATTAAAATGATGCCGATGTTTATTTTTCTGCTTAATTCTCTTTTTTCACTTTCTCGTCTCATGCCGCCATCCTCGTTAAATTTTCCTGCTGTGAAAATCCTTGCCATATATTTTTATATTTTAGTTTCTTTCTAAATAAAATTATCTTTCCGTCGAAAAGTTCATCATTGCCTGCTTCACCGTAAAGAAAATTATCGACCACTCCGCCATGGACTATGTCATTACCAGTGATTGCAACTTCTGTTTATTATCTTCAATCTTGATATGGTGGAAAGAAAGGAGAAGATGTACTGACCATCTTCTTGTACAAGGAGAGTAACTATCGTGCCTGGTAGTTCAATCACCATATCCCTTAACCGAGACTTAGGTTGTTAACTTTGCACCCCGCCTTTTCAATGCGGTTAGCCTTTTTCAAGCTGTTTGTGTGGTTATGTGTGGTTACACTAAAAACTAAATAAGCTAAAAAGTCAAGAACATTTTAAAAATATTTTAAAAGACCATTTTAACGGGACGAATTTCCTAATTAATTTTCATGTTTAGATTGCATATTTAATTGCATTTTGATATGTGCAGCATAAGGGTTGCAGTCGTAACATTTTTTTCATTTTCAGCATTACAAAAATCACGGGTATGAACCCCAAAGCAAGCTTCGGTGTTTCATACCCTCCGCTGTGCGGGATTGTTCGGCTTACAAATATAGTCCCACATTGCTTCGCATGTGGGATAATTCCACTTAAGCTTTGAGCTTCATTTTATTAGCTCTCAGCGAGTGTCATTAAAATTTGAGTCTCACAATAAAAATTGGAAGACAGTGTGGTAAAGTGCCAAAATTCATCAGCATTGTTCCTCATATTTATTTAATATTGCTAACTATTTTTGCAGCAAGGACAAAGGGGTCAAGTCTTTGCTTGGCTCTTGGCTCATGCCAACAGCTTCTCGACTGCTTCAACCCTTTGCCGCAAATTCCTGTTCCTGACCATCTCCTGCTTCGTTCTTGTAATCACACTGCCTACACTACTGTAATTGTTTATCCCGAAATGAATACCAATATCTCTCAACGCTGCACCGGTATGTTTCCGCATCAGGTATATGGCTACATTCCGTGCCTCGTTATAATTGCCGCGACGTGATTTCAAAAGTTCTTCCGTCTCCAATTTGTAGAACCTGACAACGGCACGTTCTATATCGGTCTTTTCCTGTACCAACTCCCGTGACTGCGGCATCTCTTTTTTTATCGTTTTACCACTATACTTATGTCGAATGTCGTCAATGAAATCCTTAGCACCCAGAAACAGCGGCAGGTTGCTTTTTTCATAGATGGTTTTCAACGTTTCCGACTCTTCCTGTTTCATAAATGCCAGGTAGGCCTGCTTTTGTTTGTTCTTGTTCTCGTCCAGCATGGATAAAACGAATTCCTTGTGCAGCCAGTTCCATTGATTATTTTCCGATATATACGCTTTGTGGGATGTCCAGCGATAGTCTTCCAGCCGCTTCACCAGTCCGGCTCGTAACGGATTGCGGTGAATGTAACGAATCAGTTCCAGTAGATATCTGTCCTGTTCAACAACGATGCTTTTATAACGCCCCCGAAATAACGGCCCGTCGCTTTTGTAGGTTCTGTTGATGTATTGGGTATATAGGCCGTTGATGTGACGCATGTAGCGTGATAGGTTTGCCCCCGGTGTCTGTACCAGCAGATGATAATGATTCGACATTAAGCAATAGGCCGCTATCTTTACTTTCCAAAGAAAGGATGCTTCTCTTAATAACTCTATAAAGGCAAGGTAGTCTTCCGGTACATGGAATATCTTCGTTCTGCTTCTGCCCCGGTTCATGACATGAT
This sequence comes from Syntrophaceae bacterium, assembly GCA_016927935.1. Lineage (GTDB taxonomy): Bacteria > Desulfobacterota > Syntrophia > Syntrophales > Smithellaceae > Smithella. Next base: position 3,582 of record JAFGLS010000212.1, on the reverse strand, counting down.
ACCAGGCATTGGGATATTGGATTCTTAACGGACGGGTCATTTCAGTTTATCCTCAATTCATTCTCACATCGCATAAGCATTCTTTCTCAACGCACAAGAGCCAAGCAAAGACTTGACCCCCTTTCCTTTTAGCGATTTAATTATATCACAAACATATTGTCATTACAATTGTATTTACATATTATTATAGCGGCAGAGTTCAACGTTAGGCGTTTAGGGTGAAGGAAAGAAAAACCGTTCTATGTTCTAAGTTCAATGTTCAAAGTTAAAGAAAGATTGCCACGTCGCGCAAGGCGCTCCTCGCAATGACATGGCAGCAGTGGATGGTGTCCTACGTTGCTTCGCTCCTAGGATATCCCTATGTGCTTTGCACAAGGGATAATTCGACTAGTGCTTCTAAGATCGTCCCGACTTGTCGGGACTTGTTCTCAGCAAGTCTCATTAATTCCACCAACGCTTCGCGCTTCATTGCATTCGCGCTTAGCGGGTGTCATTAGATGGTGAATAGAAAAGGCTGTTCAACGTTCTAAGTTCAAAGTTGAAATTAGGCCGAATGGTGAGGACTGAGGACTGAGGACGGAGTGCTAAAGGCTGATGGCCTAAGGAAAAGAAAAACGAGTTCTATGTTCGAAGTTCAAAGAAGAAAAGACTGTTCTGAAATAACAGGGTACTGTCACTAATTTCGGTGCATTATGTCAAATTTGACAAATAAGTTTTTATAAGTTAGAAACATAACGCTATTTTTAGCATGATACTACTACAATGAAATGAAAGGATTTAATCATGAAAAGATTTTTGTTAGTTTTTACGATGATTTTTTTGTTGGCTGGACAATGTTTTGCCGCGGACCTTATTGTCTTTAGTGGTGCCGGACTTATGAAACCCATGGAAGAAATGAAAAAAAATTTTGAAGCAACTCACAATGTGAAAGTGGATGTTCATTATGGGGGATCGGGTGAAATATTTGCGCAGGTTGGAGCTGGTCAACCCTGTGACATTCTTATACCGGGTGCCGAAAAATATACAAAAGATGCATTAAAAAACGGATGGGTTATTGAAGACACTATCCATCCGCTTGTTTTGCATGTTCCTCTCATTGTCGTACCAAAAGGTAATCCTGCAAAGATTACATCACTGGAAGATCTCGCACGCAGTAACGTGCGTGTTTCCATTGGCGATCCGAAAGCACCCGCTATCGGTCGTGTTGCCAAACAAATTTTAGAGAAAAACAAGTTATGGGACAAGGTAACACCGAACATTAAAGTCTATGCCCCGACGGTCAACCAGCTTTTAATTTATGTGGCTTTGAAACAGGTAGATGCTGCAATTATATGGGGAGACCTCGTTACGTGGGCGGAAGGTAAAGGAAAACTCGAAGTTGTACGCATCCCTGACAAGAAGAATATAATCAAAACCATTCCGACTGCTGTTTGCACCAATGCGCCCCATAAGGATCTGGCTATGAAATTCAATGCCTACATCGCGTCCGCGGAGGGTCTCAAAATCTGGCAAAAATGGGGATTTGAACCGTGCAATCGTTAAAATACAAACACCGCACGGGAAAACCCAATGCTTTTAAAGTCGGTTTGATCTTTGTATCATTTATTATTACCGCTGTTCTCGTGCTCGCTATCGGCGCGCTTTTCATGGTGCCCGATATCAAAGATGTCTGGGTGAGCTTAAAAAGCGAAGAGATGATTTTTTCGCTTAAGCTTTCTATGTGGACGGGTCTTTTATCCACAGCTCTTGTGATGGTTTTTGCACTTCCCATTGGCTATACACTTTCGCGATTTCAGTTTATCGGAAAGGGGTTTGTTAAGACAATCATTGATCTCCCGGTTGCTTTTCCCGAACTGGTTTTGGGGCTTTGTCTGCTGTTACTTTTTGGAAATACTTTTGTCGGAAATATTTTTAAATCGTTGGGATTCGAGTTTGTTTTTACGACACAGGGTATTGTTGCCGCTCAATTTTTCACGGCGTTACCCTATGCCTGTCGTATTATGAAATCTACCTTTGATTATATCGATCCCAGAATGGAATTCGTTTCCCGTTCGTTGGGATATTCCATGTTTGAAACATTCATGAATGTTTCCCTCCCGCTTGCCAGAAATGGTATTCTCGCGTCTACAGTCATTGCCTTTGCGCGATGTATCGGAACATTCGGAACCGTTTTGATCCTGGCCGGAGGAACCTATATGAAAACGGAAGTTCTTCCAATTACACTGTATCTCAATATTTCATACGGCAACATGGGTATGGCCCTGACCAGCGGCATTGTACTGATGGTGGTCTCATTTGCGGCCATCTATGTTTTTGAACGGATGGAGGTAAGTTTGTGAGTTTTCTTTCTGTCTCAAACCTGCATATTGATTTGGGTGAATTTTATTTGGATGGCGTTTCTTTCAACCTCGACAAGGGAGATTATCTCACCATTATCGGACCCACAGGAGCGGGGAAAACAATCCTCTTGGAAAGTCTTATTGGCTTCTGGACACCTGATCAGGGCAATATTTATCTCGAAAGCCGGGATATTACCACCGAACTGCCGGAAAAGCGTAGTATTGGAATTGTCTATCAGGACTATGCCCTTTTATCCCATTTCACTGTTTATAAAAACATTGAATACGGTTTGAAGAAAAAGAATCCCAAAGGGATGAAAGAAAAAATTCACGACATTGCTTCTGCCCTGTACATTGAGCATTTGCTTCACAGAAAACCGGCAACATTGTCAGGAGGTGAACAGCAGCGTGTAGCTCTGGCACGCGCCCTGGTTGTTGAACCCAAAATGCTCCTCATGGACGAGCCCTTTTCTGCGCTTGATCCGCAGACCAGACAGGATACCAGGAAGCTTCTTAAAAAGGCCGTGGCACAGAGAAATACAACGGTGATGCACGTAACCCATGATCTGTGTGATGCATGGACCCTAGCCAACAAAGTCGCCGTCATCCGGGACGGTCATCTTCTGCAGATCGGCTCTATTGAAGAAGTCTTTAAACGTCCCCAAACACCTTTTGTTGCCAGCTTTGTGGGAGCAACCCTGATGGAAGGAATCGTTATTGACCATGATAAAGGTCTTTCCGTTGTTAATGTAAACGGTCTTACTGTGAAAACGCTCGATCCGGCTGATATCGGAGCGAAAGTAAAACTTGCCGTACGTCCGGAAGACATTATCGTCGGCACTCAGCCTTCTCCAAATACATCCGCTCAAAACAACATTGAAGCAACGCTCGCACATATCATGTATGAGGGGAAAACATCGTTACTATCCCTTAGCGCGGGCGAAACATCTTTCGATGTTCTCGTAACCAATCATTCACTCGAACGGCTTGGCCTGACGACCGGTGATACGGTCTATGCCATGATTAAGAGCAGTAACGTACGGATTGTTAATTCTCGCATTAATTAGAGCATTGGCGATAATGCATAAATAGGATAAAAAACAAATAGGGTTAGGTCTTGGAATATAAGTTTTTGGCCTTCTTTTAACTTTACATCTCGGCTTAATACGGAAAAACGGGGTCTGGAATAGGTTAATAGCCTAATAATAACGATGGTATACATGGACAAAAATTCAGAAGGCTG
>JAFGLS010000031.1 GCA_016927935.1 Syntrophaceae bacterium | reverse complement strand
CGGACCTACGGTTGAGCGCCTAAAATGAAAGGCTTAACCAACCTTATTTTTCTTTGGAAACTGTATTGACACTTGGGCGCAGTTTAAGTGAGGTCTTCCAAATCTTCCTTTGCCGCCAGGGTCTGTATCATGGCAATATCAATCATCCCCTTCAATTTCTTCCTGCCGGCACCTAAAACACCTATATGCTTTTTCTCTATTTCCGGAATGAACCGGCACAAAGAATCGATCCATTGTTCAATTAATGTGCTACGGTGAACAAGAATCAATGTACGCATTTTCCTGATAGCTAGGAGTTTAATTGCCATGACGGTTTTTCCCGTTCCGGTCGGAGCAACAAGCACCGTAAAATCTATGTCCTTTACTGCTTGTATTGCCGCTTGTTGATGTTTATACAATTCACCGCAAAAGCTTACTTCCAGCTTTTCATTCTCATTTCGTATATCCTTTGTTTCAATATCAAATCCATTTTCAGTTAGTAAATTTCTTATCTGATCAAATTTGCCACGGGGCAGATAGATATATTCGCTGTCATTTTCACCGCAAAAGAGATATTTTGGAATATTCCAGGTCGAGAAGCGTAAAGCCTGAGTTTCGAAAAATTTCGGATTTGCGATAGTCGCAATTTTTTTCAATTGTCGCAACAATACCCCAGAAAGGTCACCTATAGGTACCGCAATTTGACCGCCCAGGATTAATTCAATCGTACCACCTGATAATTCTCCATATTCAGGTTCCCTGTTTAATATTGATTCGGCGATATGAATATCATTATCTATATCCTTTCTATCTTTTAGGTGTCGCCATGAATATTCAAATGAAGTGAGATGAATGTTTAATATTCCTTCAAGATCCTGTTCTGAAATACAATGTATTGCAGATAGAAATGCCCATTGATCGGAAATACACTCGAAGTTTTTATCTACAAAAATACTTCGGGACTGGTCCCGATAGGTTTTCTGGAGGGGAAGGGCAATCAAATTGCCAAAGCCGCCGGATGGCAGAAAATCCTGATTTGGGAAGAAACGGTCATAACTGCCCAGATTATAGGTTTTAGTATTGTCCATTGCATTGCTTAATATGAGATCGCCCAATTTACGTGCCTTTCCCGCGGAAACAGGGGATTCAAAAAATATCCAGGCATGGGCACCGTTGCCGGATTTTGATATTTCAATTGCTACCTGAATATGTAAATCTTTAGCGGCTGTTTGGTAGGCAACAACATCATCCTTCCAGGTCGATTTGTCAAAGTCAGAGGCAAGGAAACAACATCTGTCCTGATTATTGATTGCATAAGATCCTATTGCCGTTTTCCCGGTAAGGTGGTCCCTCGCCGCATTTTCATCAAAGGGAATAAAAGCCTTATTCGTACAATCCGTACATTTTATCTTCGGCTTATAACAGACATTTTTCTTCCATTCGTTTTCACAAACAGGGCTGTATCCTTTCTTGCCGTTTCTTTGATTTTCCCAGTATCGCGGAAAAAATATCATTTCTGCATCGAAACAGTTTCAGGAAGAGTTCGATTTTTTCATCAGGGGTTTCAGGTGTTTTTGAAAACGCTCTATTACCAAGATATGTGAAAGGCATATCCACTTTGACTGATTCAAGGGCTTTCAATTCTTCAAGGAGTTTCTGTTTTTGTGAATCAAGAATTTGGAGTTGTTGTTTTATTTCCGATATTCGATCTTCATTCATTTCTAGGAGTAGGATAAACTATCAGCTACTAATGCGGCAATGGCATCTTCAGTGATTGTTTTACGCCTTATTTTTTTATTAGTATTTGGATATTGCTAATTACATCATTGATAATTTCTTCATCTATCTTTTCAATAAATTCAATATTTCTTACTGTCCAATCAAGGCTCTTAACTTGGTCGCATAATACACAACCAGTGATCTTTTCCCCTTGTATCTCGCTTTCAAATGGATATCCTTTTACTTTACTTGCAATAGGGCAGAATAAGCCGAGGCCGATTTTACCATTATACTCTTTGAACGATATTGTTAATGCAGGCCTTCTTCCCCGTTGTTCATGTCCAAATTGCGGATTAAAATCCAGCCAAACAATGTCTCCTTGTTCTGGTATATATTTTTTAGTTTTCACCAATCTTCATTTCCTATAGAACTGCCTGTTTCAACAGGGGAATGAAGGTTATCTTTAGTTACGCGAGAAAGCATTTCTTCAAGATTTTTTTTGGGGGGAACAATAATTATATTCCCATTTTCTTCAGTTATTTCAACAGAGTTTCCATTTTTCAGATTGAATTCCTTTACATATAGAGACGGTATACGAATGCCTAAACTATTCCCCCATTTTTGAACAACTGTTTTCATATAGTACCTCTGAAGAATAGTATATTCAATGTATATTCAATTGTCAAGTATACTATGTATATACATATTTAATATATTATGTAGTGTAGATATAATTCGGAAAAGGATTCCCGATGGTATTCAATTAGATTACGTATTCCGGCTATTTCTGCCGGGTGTTCCGGAGTTATCCTGCCACCCTGACACATCATACGGAAAACCAAAAAGAGTTTAGTCAGGTAATAGGTTTGCCGCAAGAATTGACTGAGGATTTTCGTCGATAATCGTACGCATCGACAATCCCGACAGATTAATTCGTATAGCCTTCGGTACGATACGATCGCAAATTGCGTCAGCAATGGTGGGATCTCCAATCGTATCGAACCATTGGGTCTTTTCCGATCTTTTGGCTTTTCCTTTACATGACTACGGAGTTACCGAGGAGGAAGGGTGTCACTTAGGATCTGCTTTGGTGTTGAAGCGATTATTCTACGATCTTACTTATTTCTTCTTTTCTTTCTCAAAATATTTAATGTTTTCTAAATCTTTGAAATGTTTATCTTGAGTCCATAGGGTGCAGTTATATTTCTTAGTTGTAGCATAAATAATACTATCAGCCATTGGCAATTTAAAATCCTTACTAATTTTTGCGGAATATATTGATAAATCTGAATCTAATTCTATTACTGTTCCTTGTTTCATATGGGCAACAGCAAGTAAAGCACTGTCTTCATCCATTTCTATTAGTAATTTTTTAAATACTTCGTATAAAGTGATTGATGGTACGATTAACGAATCCAATTCTTCAATAGCGGTTGATACTAAGTCACCAACTTTTGAACCTGCAAAATATTCAAGCCAACAAGATGAATCCACAATATTCATAGACGATCATCTTCTCTTTTAATATCAGTATTTAGACCTTTAAATAATCCTTTTAAACTCTTAATTGGTTGTATTGGGATAAATTCGATCCGTGTCCCGTAAGTTATTACTTCCATCACGGTACCGACTTTTAGACCAACATCTTCCCTAATTTCCTTCGGTATAACAACTTGGAATTTACTTGACACAGTTACAGTGTTCATCGATACACCTCTTGTCTTACCATAATTATATCGATAGATGGTGTCAAGGGACTCACTACTTTTAAGCAAACCGGTGTTTACTACCTTATATATAGAGGGACACGAACTTATACTGCGGTACTGATAGAGATGTAGATACCGCTATATTCTGTAAGGCAAAAGAGATGCCGATACGAGAAAGAAAGAGCTACCATTAATTTATTTTATATTATTGGGGTGTCATGAGTGATATCAATTCTGTTGATTATATTACTGATACCACACGCCACGCTTCAATAAGCCTTTCAAGACTCCAGCGGGCGTTGGCAGGGCTTGTTGAAGGGAGTTTTATAATCGGGAGATTTGTGTGTGGCAGGCAGTATTTGTTATAAAGTTTTTCTGCTGTGCCACCGTTGGCATATATGCGACTGACTTTTGTGTTTTTGAGCACGACTGACAGATTATTAGGCACTACATTTCGAACGGAACTGTCAGAAGAGCCTATAATATCGCAGCTGGCAACTACATCCCAAAGTGCGATGCCATTAGAAAGAAGAAGTGCGCGTTTTTCTTCAATAGTGGCAGGTGACTGTTCACCTAACACCTTCGCTATTACTCGCCAGAATCTGTTCTGAGGATGACCATAGTAAAAGTTATTCTCACGGGATTTGATAGACGGAAGTGAGCCCAAAATGAGAATCCGGCTTTCAGAATTATAAACCGGTTCGAATGGATGAACTATCTTCTTGTATGATGAATTGTTCTGCATATTGCCTTACGATTATCCAAAGAAATGACCTGATAATTTTTGATTTATTTTGCTTCCCAGAAGAACGTGATATCCGAGTGTAAGACCAAAAGCCTTGCAATAAAGATTAACAGCTTCCTTGCTGTTTTTTGCGTATATACCAATTCCAACCATTTTTTTCTCCTCACTTATTACTTCTTCAAGGATTTCAACAGTAGATACAACCATCTTCGGACAGAGTACTGTAAAAAGATGATTATCCACCATTGATCATCGGCAGATCCTTCATTTGTACAATAGTCCATATCGATTGGCTGGATTGGCATGATGCGACGTATGGACGTGAACAATGGGATCCGATAGGAATGGATGGTTCGGTTTCAGAGTGAATTATTTCGTTAAAGTGACGGAGCTTGTCCGGGACTGTTTCAAAGTTTTCCCTGACATCCTCGGTCAAGTTGCTTTTAGTGAATAGGTTAGATAGATCGGGGTATCCTTATGCACTGTCGAGGTGCATAAGGATAGAGTGCTTGATAGAGAAGCCGGAGCCTTCCAGGACAAATGTCTGGACGGCCAAGTCCTAGACATGCTCGGTATGGGTGGTTGTGGTAATCACCGATGCTAGTCCCCTGATCGAAGATCCTTTGCAGAGCAGGACCTGGCGGCTCCGCCTGGTCTGACTTGTAGAATTGCGGCCAGACCATTTTTATACATTGCATTCCGGCTAGATATTTGCTTTTTGATAACCGAAGTTCCACTAGTTCTCCTGCTTCCAGTGTAGTGCATGATTCAGTATACCAATGACAATACTATCACATGGCGTTGGTATTAAAAATATGATAATTGGTTTCAGATCAAAAGAAACAGAAAAGATCTGGAATGGATATACATCATTGAAGCTGCCAATAGATATTCAAAATGGAGGATATGTTTTCAATGGCAAAATGGAAATGCGTTAGATGTAGAAATTGTTGATTATCATTAACTGGAGGTGATTGTGAATAGACTAAGAAATATACACCCTGGAGAAATTTTGCAGGAAGAGTTTCTTGAACCACTTGACATTACCGCTTATCGATTAGCAAAGGAAATACATATACCACAAACACGGATTTCACAGATCTTGCAAGGTCGGCGGCGAATAACGGCAGACACGGCATTGAGACTTTCTGAGTATTTTGGTAATTCCGCACAATTCTGGTTAGGCCTTCAAGATGATTATGATCTTGAAGAAGAAAAAATAAAGATACAAGACGAATTGAGCAGCATAAATCGAATCAAAGTCGATTAGTAATCCAAACTTCCGTCAACAGCATATGCGACTCCCATCAGCACAAAAAAGGCTACCGTTGCCTTTTTAAAGCTTCGGTAGCCTGGTTAGAAGCGGCTGATGGGAGTCACCTTCCGATCGCCGGCTTCCTGTCAGCTCCTTCCAGGCCTTACCCCTACCGTCGGTAATATGGAGTATCTGATAAAACGAGTGGCGATGAGGGTATTCCGCGTCGATGGAATCACCTGAGGCATCGAAAGATGAAACCGAACACGGGATCGATGGATCCCTGACCATGTCAAAGGTATGAACCGGAAGCATACTTATACGGCTGCTCCTCTCTTTCAGTTCATGCATTTACGGTAACCTCCGCGACAGGATAAATGATAGCTGCTTGATATGCAATGAATATGATCTCAGACATCCGGATTTCGCTTTCACAAATCCATCGGGGACATCGGAAACAATGCCGACTGCTACTTGGTAGCCCAAAATGTTCCTAGAAAACGTATTCTCTCATTATTCTTCCGCTCTATAGCATACCCTTATTCCACCATTTGTGGCATTATTTCCTTCGATGGTAAGATTAAAAGATGTACCCGGTTCTACAGACAAAAGGCGAGTCTCATAACTGCTGCTTTTCGGAGTAAGATGAGCTATATATACTTCTTCTTCCGTATCCAGGTTTTCCAAACGGACGATTATCTCTCCACTTTCCAATGAAAAATCTTTATAACCGATCTGTAATTCCTTATGTTTCTCTTTCATTTGGAACTGACATTGTTTTACAATCCCATCAAAAGATTCAGAAGATCTATATTCAAGATTTCCGTAAACCGTACTAATCCGTCCATCAGAAACACAGCTCACATTGATTGCCGAAAATAAAACCGCGGTGATAATAAAAAATCCGGATTGAATAATCTTTTTTCCCATCATTTCGTTCCCCCTTATGCCGAAAAAATTTTATTCATGAAGATCATTGAACGACAATCTGCATGTTTCCTCAGTTCGCACATTGTTCCGCGAGAGACAGGTCGGCGCTGAGTATTTATCTAAAAGTAGCATTGTCGCGGATACCGGCGGCCAGGCCTTCTATATAAGCTTCGGCAATGCGCCAATGTCTGTTGGAAAGGATTACCAGGCAGGTATTGGTATCGAAACTAATCATATACATGGAAGCGAAGCCATTGGCTTGACCCCCGTGTTGGTACCACGTACTGCCGTTTAGCTCGGAAACTCGCCAGCCGAGAGCATAATTATCTAGTGTGGATTCATGGATTCTTTCATGAACAGCGGTAAACAATTCCTGATTATCCCTTAACATGCGGTACCAATTATACAGGTCAATTGCCCGTGTAAAGATGCCGGAAGATCCTCGCGAAAGTATAAGGGTATCATCGAATTCGGTCTTTGCTTCTACACCGAAGCAAAAATATCCCTTCGCTTTCTTTGGTACTTGATCATGTGGATGGTAAAGTTCAATATTTGGATCGGAGATCATATCTATAACAACTTCTGAATACGGCTTTCCGGACACCCTCTCTATTACGGCGCTTAAAATATTATACCCCGCATTACTGTAGCTAAAACGTTCTCCAGGTTTACATCTATAGGTAATGAGTGATCTCTCGATCATTTTCTCTGTCCAGGACAGGCAGGAGAGAGGATCTTCCTGCAAGGGAATCCCCTTAAGATAACGAGTTAATCCGGACCGATGAGAGGCTAAATCGTTAATGCTGATTTGAGCGCCCCGGGGGAAATCAGAGAAGTAGTATGTTATGGGATCATCCAGATCCAAAAGGCCCCTGTTTAGTAAATAGACAAGAGTTGCTCCGGTAAATTGCTTTGTGATTGAAGCAATCGCAAACCGTGTATCTATTGTATTCGGTATATTTTCTTTTCTGTCAGCATAGCCAAAGGCTTCATGCAAGATAATTGTATCATCCATGGCTAGAAAAATAACACCGCTGAAATCATGTTCTATTGCTGATCTGCGGATATCCTGGAACTGTTTCAGATGAACAGTTGTAACACAGCCAAGAATGAAAAATACCACAAGGAGAGAAAGTATACCCCCCGTGCACACTGACTTTTTCGAAATTAGCGTTCTTATATACATATGATAAACCTTTTATTAAATCTGACATACTGCCAGTGTTCGGAATATTCATAAGCTCTCATATCCCATCCTTGTCCCAAGTCGTGTCTGTTGCCTGCCATATCCACATTACAATACGAGGAATCCAGAGAACGACCAGTGTCTGTTCCATGACTGTTGCTTCCCAGTTAATAACGCCATGGATCTTCAGTGCGTGCTACTATTCATATCAAAACCGAACTCGTTTTGCCACTCCTCTAATGAATAATTAGAATATGTAGTGGTCCATACTTCTTCATTATTCTCTTCTATATGCATAGTCGTATATCCAAACGTAAAAAATAAATCCCCTTCAGTGGAGTAATTATTATTGTCACAAACATCTATCTTTAATTGATCTGCCTGATGATAATAAATTGCACAGAGATCGCCCTTGAACTCGATTGTATTGTTAATAATACTATGCCCGCTGGAATTTTTCCCAAGCATTATTGCAATGTCTCGACCGGGATATTCCGAAATGATGGTATTATTGTATATCTTCGAATTTTGTTCCAGCCATCCTAGGTTTTGACTTGGTTTGTAACCGCCGACGATAATGTATCCATTCGCGGCATTGTCATTTTCATCGCCGATCAACAGATTGTTATATATTTCCGGTTCAATAATCCATCCCTGATCGACTACTATCCAGGCGGTAGCGGGATGTTTCGGATATTGTGATATTTTTGGACCAATAGTATTGTCGTGAATCTTGATCCCCTTATATGGTTCCGTAGAGATATCTTTACCAAAAAATTTGATTCCATCATTATATGCCCAAGGGGTTGTATCGGAAATGGTATTATGATGGACGTCGATATTTGTTCCATCGATACTCGTTGTTCCGCCCGAGAAAAGGAAGGCAGCAGTATTGTGTGCTTCATTATTACTGATGTCATAGCCCGAATTATCTGTCATGTTAACATTGATGCCTATTCCTATATGAGAGAAAAAATTGTCATGCACCTTTATGTTATCAGAATATGTACAACAAATTCCTATAGAATTTGTCCATGCACCAACCTCTCCATTTCTATCCGGATAACCGAGATTTGTTGTGTTTCCATCAGAGATATATAGATCCTGCAAACGGATGTTCTTGATCTCTATGTTTTTGGATTTGTTGATAAGTATACCGATGGTTCCGGTCATGTTGCAAATACCTTCTGAAGGATTAGAACGGAAATATGTTTTTACTTGTCCCGTATCGGTATTCTCGATTATACCATTTTCTCCTCCGTCAATTATGATATGTTCTTTATTGTTGATGTGTATGGCTCCGCCAGTATGGCATCCCGGATCAGCTTCAAAGCACGGTGAAGTCAGACGGGCATTGTATGCAAACATCACGGTAATCGGACTTCCCAATGTGCCGCTGCCCTGTATTGTTAAAAGTTGTTCTCGTGCCGGGGACGTAATGGTTCCGCATAAGTACACAACATCTTTCGGGCCAATTAAACCATCCTCTTTCTCTTCTATGGACCAGTTCTGTGGATCATTAAACCAGATCACTCCGTGAGCATTACCGGGTTCATTTCCGGAATCTGTACCCTGTGCATCCTGGGCAATGTAAATGACATCCGTCTGGGTCACATTTCCTGCCACTGAAGCCACTACTTGTACCATGCTCGTCGCGCTTCCAGCACACTTGCCATCAGCACTAAAGGCAGTTACGTCAACACGGTAGTAACCTTGCGCAAAACTTTCGCCAAAGTCGTAACTTACGCCAGTGGCAACAGCATCGCCATTCACATACCATACATAGGTCACGTTGTCGCTGTAATTGCTTACCTCTGCGCTTAAGGCCATGCTTTGGTTTTCAGACTTAGTGGCGGCACTGCCTATAATGCTGACATCCAGCACGTCGGCCATCTCCGGAATAAGGTTGACTGCAAGAGTTCCCAGTGTCTGGTTTATATTGGTAAAAGCCAGGGTGCCGCTTGTAGTCTGGTCTTTCACGATCCGAACTACTTCCACTGCCCCAAT
>JAFGLS010000211.1 GCA_016927935.1 Syntrophaceae bacterium | reverse complement strand
TAACTTCATGATAAATCCTCCTGTCTATTCTGGTTTTATTCCTTACCCGAATTAAAACCATTTACACAGTTAGATTTACACTCCCCATTAAATTTTTCGATTCATTACCTCCAGACGATACTTAGCTTTCTCATTTCCCTGTTCAGCAGCTTTACGATACCACATTTGAGCTTCATCATTATTCTTCGGAACAACAATGCCTTCTTCATATATGCCGCCGAGATTGAATTGAGCATCTTCGTTTCCTTGCTGAGCCGCCTTGAGATACCATTTTACAGCTTCTTCAAAATCCCGCTGAACGCCTTCACCAAAAAAGTACTTCAATCCCAGACTATATTGGGCTATCGCGTTTCCCTGTTCAGCCGCCTTACGATACCATTTTACAGCTTCTTCATCACTCTGCGAAACACCCAAACCTTCCTGGTACATATCTCCAAGATTTAATTGCGCTTCGGCAAACCCTTGTTCTGCGGCTTTTAAAAAACATTTCACAGCCTCGGCATAGTCCTCGGCAATGCCTTCTCCATTTTTGTACATCATGCCGAGTTTGTACTGTTCCTTTGCATCTTCTTGTGGAGCGCCTTTAGTTTCTTCGTCAATCCTTTCGGATACGGTCTGTGTTTCTACCTTTTCCAGTCCAATCTCCTCAACACCTTCCGTATCTTCCTGTGCAAGGATTTCCTCTTCTGCCTCATCTTCCTCGCACATGTTATCCAGTTTATTCTGAGCATCGGCATGTCCCTGCCTGGCCGCCCTGCGATACCATTTTATAGCCTCGGCACCACTCTGCGGAACACCCAAACCTTCTTCATACATCTCGCCAAGACTATACTGGGCATCGGCAAATCCCTGTTCAGCTGCTTTGTGATACCATTTCGCAGCCTTATCATAGTCCTGTTTAACGCCTTCGCCATTTTGAAATATCAATCCCAGGTTATACTGCGCATCGGCAATTCCTTGTTCAGCCGCCTTGAGATACTGCTTCAAGATTTTCTTCTTGGCATCACCACGCCTTACGTCTTTTATTTCTTCGTGAACCTTATCCGGTATAACCCGAGTATCTTCCTCCTCCTCTTCCTCTTCAACCTCCTGGTTACGCCGTTTCGCGGTCTTAACATCTTCCTGTGTTACGTCTTTAATTTCTTCGCGAACCTTAGCCGGTATGTCCTGAGCATCTTCCTCTTCCTCTTCCTCTTCCTCTTCCTCTTCTTCCTGTTCCTCTTCAGCCTCCCGGAGACGCCGTTTTGCGGCTTTAGCATCATCCTGCGTAACATCTCTTCTTTTCCTGCGCATCATATCCAGTTTTGTTTGGGCATCTTCGTGTCCCTGTTCAGCCGCTTTGCCATACCAATTTATAGCCTCAATATAACTCTTCGGAACACCCAAGCCTTCCTGGTACATCTCACCTAAATTAAACTGCGCATTGGCAATACCCTGCTCAGCAGATTCCAAAAACCACCTTGCAGCCTCAACATAGTCCCTGGGAACACCTTTACCATTATAATACATTAAGCCCAGATTAAACTGAGCCTGTGCGATTCCCTGCTGGGCCGCCTTAAGATACCATTTCACAGCCTTAGAATCGCTTTTTGCAACCCCCCTGCCTTCCTGATACATCCAGGCAAGGTTGAACTGAGCCTTTGCATTATCCTGCTGAGCGGATTTTAAAAACCATCCTACAGCTTCGGTGTCGTCCTGAGGAACAACTTCACCCTTGCGGTAAATCAATCCCAAATTATACTGGGCAACTGCGTTTCCCTGTTCGGCCGCTTCCAGAATATCTTTAAAAGATGCCATGTTCCTGCCTGTCTTGAATTAATTTTTCAATAATAGTCTTTTATTAAAAAAGAAACCGGTTAACGTAAGGCCACTGATATAAAAATTAGAAAATCGAGCTCTAATAAATCAATTACAAAACCTACAATATATTTTCATTTAGCAATTATTTATCATAACCAATCAAAATAGAATCAGAATCAGGCAATTTATCTTAAGTGATATCCTGAAACCTTCCACCGGTCATTCTTTTCCAGCATAGCGACAACTTCCTCTATGACAAGCTTCTTGTTCTGAAAAGATGTTTCATACTGAACTATAATATACTGACCTTGTGGTTCACCCGTTGAGGCATTTTTATAAATCTTAGCCTTGAGTTTTCTTGAGATCAACTTTCCTAGATTTTTTCGGACTGGTTGGACCATTAGTGCCCACTGGTCCTGTTTGACCGAATTCTTAAAGTACTCGTTTGCCTCTCGCCAGCTTTCCGAATATTTACCAGAATCCACAAGATTTAACCATTTATCAGCAACGGCAACAGCTGCTTCTTCCATGGTAATAACAGTTGCCTCCTTCTTAACAGTAACAGCTTCTTTCTCCTTAGTAGTAACAGTTGCTTCTTCCTTAATAGTAACAGCTGCTTTCTCCTTTTCAGAATTTATCGCCCAATAGATATAAGTAAATATTATAATAGCAATTACAATTCCAAATATAATCATCCTTTTCATCTAAATTATCTCCTTTTCTGCGACCTGATAATTAATATTCGAATTTCATCTGCCTGAATAAATGGTTTTTTTCATATAGCACAAAACAACAGAATTAGAAATATCAGTCTGTTAAAATCAAAAGAGGTCAATCTGTTATTACCATTTTCATATGGTAAATTTGTATAATTTTGCCTCTTTTTCTTAAAAGAAATTTCAACGACCGGAGTTAACCATTATAAATGAAAAAATTACAAAAACATGCGCACCGGCATAAAGAATTACGATTATATTGCCATATTCCTGATTGAGACACTCTCAGCAAAAGCGGATTAAGTTCGGTGCATTATTACCAGCTGTTATCAATCCCTTTTTTCCGATGAACTCTTCTGCTTCCATGAGCCTCAAAAGTTCCGGGTCTTTTTCCGTCTGCGCCCAGCATCTCTTTCCGTTCTCCAATCTTGCTATTACAATCGAGTACTCAGGATCTCCATGGCGGTCATGTATCACGGTGTAGGTTTCAACAACCGCCGTACCTTCGGGACCTTCTGCCTGTTCGGGGCCTTGCATTCCATCAATCCTGTTCTGTATGTTTTCATATTGATCAGAGCAATATGGATATTGAGGTTCCCTTCCGCTGTATATTCCCGCCGAGTGCTTTGTAATGTACCAGCCCAGCGCTGTTATAAGCCCAAATTCTTCAGGACTTACTCTCAACCTTTCCACGGCATGAGCAATGGCATGAAGGGAATAATTGTTGCCGGCACCACCGAAATACGGGAGACCGCCTGTTATGGTTAATGGGGGAAGTTTGTTAAGATTCAGTCCGATGGATTTTGCCGCGATAACTGGCGCGCAGGGGAAGCAGCTGTAAAGATCAAAAAAATCTATTTCATTGATGTTTAATTTGGCTGATTCCAGAGCTGCTCCAACAGTTTCTTTTATGGCGGGACTGAAGGTATAACTTACCCTGTCGGAAATGAACCATTTGTCGGTTGCATCATATCCGGCATGAAGATAAACCCATTTGTCTTTCGATATGGAAAGCTTCCTAGCAACTTCATTACTTGTTATAATTATTGCCGCGGCCTGATTGACGTTTATAATCGGATTCATATATTTTGTGTAAGGAAAGCCTATCATGCGGTTAACGGGAGTTACTATTTCGATTTCCTGAGCATCCTTTTCTTCTTTGAACCACGCCAGCGGATTTTTTGCCGCTATCTTTGAAAATCCGGCGCAAAAGTCAGCAAGGAATTTTTTATGATCTTCAATACTGAAACCATGCTCGGCTCTTAAAGCACTTTCAAAAAGAGGGTATACGTTTATGGGCAGGCTTGCGCCATGCATGATTTCGACAGGACTTGATCCAAAACGGTCGTCACCTACCATTGCCGGATTACTTTTCGGATAATGCCAGGGAAGTATAAAATTTGCTTTTCTTGCGGAAGAAACCGTATGCATTGCTTCTGCACCGCAGATTAATGCCATTTCAATTTCTCCCCTAACGATTTTCTTGGCGGCTCTGTTTACCAGCCATTGTGGGGTATTTCCGCCTATTGTGGTATACTCAGCCACCCTCGGTTTAACCGCAAGCATTTCGCAGAGCAGACTGGCGGGGTCTTCATACGTCCATGAAAATATATTAACAACGGAAATCATATCAATATGGCTGAGAATTCCGGAGCATTGAGAGTCCTCGACACTGGCATCAATTGCCATTTTTGCCAGTTGAAGGGGATGCAATGCGTTTTTGTTATCTTCAGAACGATTTGTTATCTGTCCGACGCCAACAATCACCGGATGTATCATAGTAATTTCAAAATGCCTCCTTAAACAAGAGAAAGTAGCTATTATTCTCTTGATAACTACTTAATGAATAGTATGGCAGCATATCTAAAAAATGAAAATCATACTATCAAGCCCGCGATTATTTCCTTCATTATCTCGGTAGTCCCGCCGCCTATGGACAGGATTCTATTATCGCGGTAAAGACGCTCAACCAGATATCCCCTCATAAAGCCATATCCTCCAAATATCTGAACGGCATCATAGGTAACCCTGTCACTGACATTGCAGGAGAATACCTTGGCCATGGAAATCTCCTTCAGTTGATTTATTCCAGCGTTCATCTTGGCGGCAACCCTGTATGTAAATTCGCGGCTTGCTTCCACCAACGTTGCCATATCAGCCAGTTTATGCCTTGTCACCTGAAAGCCCTTCAGCGGCTGGCCGAATGCCGTCCTTTCACCGGCATACTTTATGGACTCCTCAAGGGCAATCTGCGCCGTCATATTAGCCATGACGCTGAGCATGAGCCTTTCCATCTGAAAATTCTCCATGATTATGGAGAATCCATTGTTTTCTTTTCCGATCAGGTTTTCCACCGGAACTTTACAATTATCAAAAAATATTTCTGCCGTGTCCGATGCCCACCAGCCGGTTTTTTTCAAGGGACTGCCTGTCGAATATCCGGGAGTATCAGACTCGATAATCAGAAAACTGATTCCGTGAGCGCCGGCATTGCCTGTCCTGACAGCGCAGGTTATCTGATCTGCCCGTGCCCCGCTTGTTATAAAGGTCTTACTTCCATTTACCACGAAAAAATCTCCGTCGCGCACGGCCCTCGTCTTGAGGCTGGCGACATCCGAACCTCCACCCGGTTCGGTAACAGCGAGAGCGGCAATTTTCTCACCTCTAAGAACAGGCTTTACGAAACGCTCTTTCTGTGAAGGCGTGCCCCTGCGCACAATCGGAGGCAGTGCTATATCCAGAGATCCCAGACCGGCGACAAGACCGGCGGAGCCACAGCGCATCAGCTCTTCCAGCATGACTATTTTAAGGAAGATATCACCAGGAGTTCCACCGACTTCCTCGGGAAATCCCATTCCCAGATATCCCATATCACCGGCAATCTTGTATAATTCCCTAGGGAATTCGCCCGCCTCTTCCCATTTTTCAATATTCGGCGTTATCCCTTTTTTAACGAGAGTCCTGACTGAGCTCCGAAGAATTTCATGTTCTTCCTTGAAGTATTCCTGGTATCCTTTTGTCATAATATTCTCGTTATCCCATCCTCTGTTATAACGGGTATTACCCCTAGGACAAGCCCTAGATCCTAACTCCACCCCAAGTGGCAGGGTATTATACCCTCCGCTGTTCAGGATTGTTCGACTTGCAAATTTCAATACACCTATAGTGACCCTACAGTGTCCTTCAGGGTATTTAGGTTATTCGTTTTTGAAATTTGAGTCTCACAATAAATTTAATTAACTGATGACATTCCCGCTAATTTTAATTCACATCCATTGTGTTTTATTTTTTTACTGTAACCGTTTGCGGAAGTTTCTCAGTCAAAATTTCCACTGCTTCAGTCACCATTTCCTCAACCACCTGGTGGGCCGAGATAACCGTATGGATAAGTCCCGATATCTGGCCGGCAAAACCACTGATATAGTCCGGTTTATTACCTTTCACAAAAGAACCAAGCATAACCGAACACAACAGAACCTGGATAGGGAAAGGCAGAGCTTCCAGACCTGATGCATCCCAGAGATCATGAAACCTGGTATAGTTGGCCCGCGAGGTCTTGCCCGTGTAGAGTTTACTGACGCGTGTGTCTTCGTCCGTTGACTCAAGAATCCGTTTTTTGCACAGATCCATGGCACCACCCTCAACGGTAGCAAGAAAACGTGTACCGACCCAAACGCCTACACAACCCATAGCGAGAGCTGCCGCCAATCCACGGCCATCACCGATTCCCCCAGCCGCCAAAACCGGAATCGGCGCTACGCTATCAATCACCTGAGGCAGCAGGGCCATAGTACCTATTCTTCCTGTATGTCCTCCTGCCTCGTAGCCCTGGGCTACGAGGAGATCAACACCTGATTCGGCCATGCGCTGGGCATTTTTCGTATTTCCGCTAATTCCCAGAACCTTCATTCCCTGTGCATGGGCTTCTTTCACCATAAATCCCGGATTACCTAGGCCGGCGCAAAAAAGCGGCACTCTTTCTTCTATACAGATCCGAATTGCTTCGTTGGGCAGCATCACTGTTGTATTGGGCTTTACCATCAGATCAATATCCGGCAGATTCATCTCAGCTTTGACCTTATGAAACCAGTCAAGATACGGCTGGGGAAGTTGTTCAATTAAGGTCATGAGCGGAATCGGCTCATTAAATCCCTCAAACGTCATAAGATTTTTGGGAAGCAGGAGGTCAACACCGAAAGGTTTACCGGTTTGTGCCTTGATCTCACGGATGGCTTGTTGCAGTTCATCTATACTGAAGCCTGCCCCTCCCAGCACTCCCAGACCTCCGGCCTCGGATACCGCCACAACGAGTTCTACAGGCGCCCCGTTAGGTTCACCAATTAACGTGGGCCCCATGCCCGCACTGATAATGGGATACTCTATTCCCAGCATGTCGCACAGTTTGGTACGAAGAACAGCCCTTTTCATATAAACACCTTTTCCCTATTCACTTTTTATTAATTGAACTGCTGGAAACGCGTTTCCTTTAACTTCAGAGCAATTATCTATCTATCCGACACGAAAATTACAGGATGATTATGGTCAAATTAGAATGTTTCTAAAAAAACTGATTCTCCTTATTATCACACTTTGAAGTTTGTGAGACCTTTAAAGTCTAAAGTGGTAAAATAGTCTTTCACTGTTTCCGCGCGGCGGATTTGCACAACTTCACCGTTTTCTCTTAAAAGCAGTTCTGCCGAACGAAGCTTGCCGTTATAGTTGAATCCCATGGCAAAACCGTGCGCACCGGCATCATGGATAACAATGATATCGCCTTGTTCGAGTTCTGGCAGTTTACGGTCAATCGCGAACTTATCGTTGTTTTCACACAGTGATCCGGTAACATCATAAACGAATTTGTGCGGCTTGTGTTCTTTGCCTATAACCGTAATGTGATGATAGGCGCCGTAAAGAGCAGGACGCATCAGGTTGGCCATGCAGGAATCCAACCCGGCAAACCTTTTATAAGTGTCTTTAATATGCAAAACACGGGAGACAAGGTAGCCATAGGGACCGGTAATATAACGGCCGCATTCCGCAAAAAGTTTAAGGGGGGCAAGGCCATTGGCGATAATGATTTTTTCGTATTTTTCCCTAATACCTCTGCTCATTACTTTTAAATCTATGCGTTTTTGTTCCGGCCTATAGGGAATTCCCACTCCTCCGCCTATATTGACAAATTCAAATTTGATTTTCAGTTTCCGGGATATTTCCACTATCAGCTGAAACAATATTTCCGCGGTTTCGACAAAATAGTAGGGGTCAAGTTCGTTGGAGCCGACCATCGTATGGATGCCAAAACGTTTGACACCTGTTTCCTTGCAGATTTTATAACCTTCAAAAAGTTGTTCTCTGGTAAAGCCGTATTTAGCTTCTTCGGGATGACCGATAATGTGATTTCCCCTTTTTAGCTTGCCGGGATTGTAGCGGAAACAAATCAAAGAAGGGAGGCCGGCGTATTTTTCGAGATAAGCAATATGACTGATATCGTCCAGATTGATGATAGCCTTTAATTTCTTGGCCAACAGAAAGTCTTCCACTGGCGTATCGTTGGATGAAAACATTATTTCCTCGCCAAGAATACCAGTTTTTTGCACCATGATTAGTTCGGCCAGTGAACTGCAATCGGCTCCATAGCTTTCCTTGTGCAGGATTTTCACCAGATAAGGATTGGGGGCTGCCTTGACTGCAAAAAATTCTTTAAACCCTTTATTCCAGCTAAAGGCGTTCTTAAAATCACGGGCATTTTCCCTGATGGCTTTTTCGTCATAAATATGAAAAGGAGTCGGATATTTTTTGATGATTTTTTCTATTTGACTTTTTGTGAAAGGCAACGGTTTTTGCGGCATGAATCTCTCCTCGAATTTTATATGAAAAGAAATGTTGAAACAGACTTACGGCAAAACAGGAAATTTATCAATATTTTTTCCGTTAATGATGAAGGGATTGTCTTAATTTAACGAATTAAAGGTAAAATAAAAAAGTATGTTGCAGCAGAAATAAAAGCGGAAATGGGTATCGTTAAAATCCATGCCCAGACAATACTTCCGGCGACACCCCAGCGGACGGCGGAAAGTCTTTTACTGGCTCCGACACCGACTATGGCACCGGTAATAGTATGAGTTGTGCTTACAGGAATACCGCCTATTGAAGCTCCGATGATTGAGCAGGCTGCGGCTGTTTCGGCGCTGAATCCGCCAATTGGTTGGAGCTTGGTAATTTTCGTTCCCATGGTTTTTACTATTCTCCATCCACCGAACATAGTTCCCATTGAAATCATTGCATAACAGGCAAAAATCACCCAAATAGGAATATGAAATATATTACCGATTAATCCTTTACTGAAAAGAGCCATGGCTATGATACCCATGGTTTTCTGCGCGTCATTCATGCCGTGGCCTAACGAATAAACCGCTGCAGAAAAAAGTTGCAACTTACGATAAATTTTGTCCGTCCTTGCTATATTGGAGTGGCGATTTAAATTAAAAGATATCGCCATAAAAAAATAACCAAGAATCAGACCAATCATAGGCGATAGGATTATGAAAAGCGTTGTTTTGATAATGCCCGACCACACCAGAGTGCTAACCCCTCCTTTGGCAATCCCAGCGCCAATAAGGCCACCAATCAGAGCATGAGATGAACTGCTGGGCAATCCGTAATACCAGGTGGTGATGTTCCAGATTATGGCACCACCTAAAGCAGAGAGAATTACCAAATTGTCAACAATATCAATATTAATAATTCCTTTTCCAACAGTGTGTGCAACTGCCGTGCCTACAAAGAATACAGCAACAAAATTAAAAAAAGCCGCCCACACTACGGCATATTTAGGAGAAAGAACACGAGTAGATACTACAGTAGAAATAGAATTGGCAGAATCATGAAATCCATTGAGAAAATCAAAAGCCAATGAGGCAATAATAAGAAAAACAACAAATGCCATTGAATCAAGCATGCTTCAGGACAATCCCTTCCACGATGTTGGACACATCTTCGCAAACGTCAATAGCTTCTTCCAGGAGTTGAAAAATATCTTTCCATTTTATTAGTTCGATAGCGTCTTTTTCATTTTCAAAAAGATTGGCCATGATAGAGCGTAAAGTAACGTCACCGGCATTTTCTAAAGTGTTTATTTCCACGCAATCCGCCAGAATCATTCCAGAATTTTTCATATTGCGCATGGCATAGACAATGCTTTTTATTTTCTTTATCGCATCATTCAGTATTTGAGCCTGTTTTATTATTTCATCAGATGTTTTTTTTACTTTATAAAGATGAATACGAATAGCGGTGGCTTCAATGACATCCATAATACTGTCCATTTTATTGACAAGAGAGTAGATATCTTCGCGGTCTATGGGAGTAAGAAACGTCTTATGCATTTTTTCATATGTGTTGTGAGTAATTACATCAGCTTCATGCTCAATTTCTTTAAGTCTGGCAACTCTTACATCGGAATAATCGCGGGTTTTTGCCATCTCCAGAAAAAGATTGCCGCCTTCTTCGATTTTATCAGCCAGTTCATCAAATAGCTCAAAAAAATTTTCTTCCTTGGGAAAAAGGCGCATGAGAAAATCCTCCCTATCCTGAAGTCGTTCATAAAAATTCTGGCAGTGCTCTAGCGAATTATCGGAAAAATTGCAAGGATTAAAACTGCAAAAAACAGGGAAAACAGGATTAATACCTGTCATTTAAGGACTTTAGCGTAAATAATTTTTCCGTCGCCCTCAGAATAGAAATTTTTTAAAAAAGCTTCCTTGTGAAAACCGCAGCTTTCATAAAATCTCTGGGTTGGTTTGTACTGATCGCGTGATGATGTTTCCGCATATATTTGCCTGCCTCCACTCTGATAAATGAGTTTTTCTGTTTCGGCCATCAAAAGCTTTCCCAGACCTTGACCGCGCAAATCTCTTGATACAACAATCCAGTAAAGATCATAGCTGGAAGATGTTGCAGGAATGAGACCATAACATGTGTATCCCATAACTCTTTCTTCCTTTTCGGTAAATAAAAACTGATAAGAGCTGGCTTCCTGCATTTCGAGCTTTTCTTCAGCCAGCTCTATCGCTATTTCTATTTCCTCATCGGAGAAAAAATCGCTTGATTCCACCATATCGGCAATGGCTTCGACATCGGAAGGTTGTATTTTTTGACGATAGGAAAAATTTTCCATAAAAATAAACCTACTAAAAAGTTATAATGAGACTCAAGCTTCAAAAGTGAAACGTATTGAAGTTTGTAAATCGTAGTGAGTCCCAAATTTCAGAAGCACATAACCTAAATACCCTAAAGGGCACTATAGGGTCACTATAGGTACACTGAAATTTGTTGGACGAACTATCCAATCCCTATTTATCGGGATTGGGAATTATCTCTCGTAGCGGAGGGTATGTATTCATACCCTTGATTTTATTGCATTTTCGATTATCAAATTGATTGCCTCATGATATTTTATTTTGGCCCTCTCCAGCGCCACGGCAAAACCGGCATCCGGCGACAGACAGGGATTGGAATTGACCTCCAGTACCCAGGGTTTGCCGTTATTATCAACCCTGAAATCAACCCGGGCATACCCGCGCAGAGAGAAAATATTCCAACACTGCAAGGAAATTTCACGCAGAGACGATACTAATTTAGAATCGCTTTCTTCAAAATCAAAATTCCGGATCGTATTGTTGTACTCAAAAGAACCGGCTTCCCATTTGGCCCTGTAATCAACGATTTTCAGTTTGTCCGGCTCATAATCCTTAAACAGCATTTCCGCTATCGGCAAAACTCTGACGCCAACCTTATCCGATAGAAGAGCCACATTGAATTCACGGCCGTCAATGTAGGCCTCAGCATAACAGGAACCTCCCAATTTTTCTTTGCGGCTTTCCATTTCCTTTAAAAGACTTTTTTTGTTTGTGTAATCAACAAGAGATTTTTCATCAAGACCAATGGAGGCGTGCTCCCAGGAAGACTTGATTAAATATCTACCGGAAATCTCTTCTGGAGAACTTAAACCATCCTGCTCTATCCAGTCCGGAGTGGCAATACCTGCGCAATGCATTATTCTCTTCGCCAGAGGTTTGTTGGAAGTCTGAAATATTGCTTGCGTGCCGCATCCAGTATAGGGAATTTGCAGTAAGTCGAGAATGGCCGGCGCAAAATAGATGAGACTGCCTTTGGAATCCACAGTTTCCACGATGTTGAAAACTGCCTGCGGCTTCAATGATTGCAGCATCGTTATTATATTATTCAAATTGAGTTCAAAAGGAAGAAGTACAGGTTCGTAATAAAGTGTACTCAGAGCTTCGGCAATTGCTTCAGCCTGCTGAAGGCAATCAAGCTCATCCTTGCCGGCATCCGGCGAAACATCACTGTGCAGGATTACTATTTTTTTCATAAAGAATATTCACCGGCCCTAAGGGACAATTATCTTTTTGCGCGCTTTAAAGCTGACTTAATGATGGCGCTGATTAATTCGTGATAACTCATTCCTATTTTAGAGCACAAGATGGGTAAATCCGAATGAACAGGATTCAACCCGGCGAAGGGATTAACTTCCAGGAAATGCGGAACTCCATGGGCATCAGAACGCAGGTCCACACGCCCGGCATCTCTTAAATCCAATCCACGCCATGCCGAAAGTGAAAATTCCATTGCTTTCTGTGCTTCCTCATCGTTAACCAAAATATATTCAACCCGTGTTTCATAGTGTTCCTTGTTTTCGTAGGAGTAAGCGTTTTTTTCTGCGTTCGGCTTAAGTATTACTTCCAATACTCCCAGTGCGCGGGCGTCATTTCCAGTTCCCAGAATACTTACGGTAAATTCCCGCCCTGGAAGATATGTTTCAATAAGCACCGGTTGCTTAAAAGTTTTTAAAAGATACTTGCAGACTTTTTGCAGGTTCCGGCGATTGGTTATTTTGGAAAAGGCTTTTATTCCCTTGCCCGTCCCTTCGGCAACAGGTTTGGCAAATAGAGGAAGTGGAAGATTAATGTTTTTAATTTCCCTTGTGCCGTTAATCACGAAAAATTCAGGAGTGGGGATTCCCAGGTTGCGGACAATTTGTTTGGTGATACCTTTGTGCAGTGTAACAGCGCTATTTAGGGAATCGGAAAAAGTATAGGGGATGTTATATGCCTCCAAAAGGGCGGGGACCTGTGCTTCGCGGCCTAAACCATACATGCCTTCGGCAATATTGAAAACCAGATCCCAACGGTCCCCTTTTGCCAGCCGACAGGTCAAAGCTTTTATGTTGCCTATCCGGTCGGCTTGAAAACCTTTGTCTAAAATAACCTTTTCAATGGCATCAATTGTATAGGAAGAATCGAATTCTGCTACTTCTTCGAATCCAAATCCTTCTTTAAGATAATCCTCGCGTAAATCGTAGGTAATGCCGAGTTTCAGTTTTTTAACGGCGCGACTCAAATTTAAAATACCTGCCCCTGCAATAAAATCCCGCCTGTTTAATGAATGTCCTTCGACTTTGCGTGGTTGTCGGGATAGCGGAAAGTATTGCCTTCGTAATTACGCAGCAGCAAGTCGCCGTTTTCCCATCCGACAGCGTATTCAGGAAGCAAAGGAATTTTCCCTCCACCGCCGGGAGCGTCAACAACATAAGTAGGCACGGCGTAACCGGTCGTGAACCCGCGCATGCCCTGAATAATTTCAATACCCTTGCTTATTGGCGTTCTAAAATGAGAAGAGCCGGGAATCGGATCGCACTGATACAGATAATAGGGACGGACTCTGATTTGCAGTTGGCCATGCACCAATCTGGTCATGGTGATAACGTCATCGTTAATATTGGCGAGCAGGACTGTCTGGCTTCCCAAAGGAATGCCGGCATCGGCCAGGCGAATACAGGCAGCGCTCATCTCCGGAGTGAGTTCTTTCGGATGGGTGATATGAATGCTCATCCATAAAGGATGATACTTTTTGAGCATGGCCGTCAGACCTGGAGTGATTCTCTGGGGCAACACAACAGGAACCTTGGTACCGATTCGTATAAGTTCGACATGGCGAATCCTGTGCAGCCGCGCCAGAAGCCATTCCAGCCTTTCATCGGATAAGGTCAGGGGATCACCGCCGGAAAGCAGTACGTCCCGTACGTTTTTATTGTCGGCAATATATTGAATAGCTTTTTCCCATTTCTCCAGATTTATCAAGTGATGCTTGCTGCGCTCAATAATTCGGGAACGGGTGCAATAACGGCAATAAGTAGAACAGATGTCAGTTACCAAAAACAAAATTCGATCGGGATAACGATGAATAATACCTGGCACAGGAGAGTCAACATCCTCGCAAAGAGGATCTTCTTCTTCACCTTCGGTATGCAGGCATTCATCAACCACCGGAACGACACAGCGACGAAGAGGATCCATAGGATCATCGGGATTAAGCAAACTTACATAATAAGGAGTAATTGACACAGGCAACGCTCCCGAATTATGCATCATCGCCTGACGTTCATTGTCTGAAAGATTGATTATTTCGGAAAGCGTGTCCACATCCCTGATTGCGTTGCGCAACTGCCAGCGCCAGTCAAACCACTCCAGTCGGGTAATTTCTGGATAAAGTCGTGTTCGGAAAATTCGGGAACGGGCGGAATCTTTAAAAGGGAATAAAACACTGTCTGACTTTTGTTTAAGTGGATAGTGGGAGAACTCTTCTTTGAATAACAAAAAGTCACTTACATTATTTTTAGCATGAACAAGACCGGTCAAATGACCAGGAGGTTCTTCCTCCTCTTTAAACAGGG
>JAFGLS010000030.1 GCA_016927935.1 Syntrophaceae bacterium | reverse complement strand
CTAGCCTCTGTATTGCGGGAACTTACTGTAAATCATTTCCAATATGCTTTGAGCGTCTGCCAAATCAACCGCTCTACCAAACGCGTGATACCGCTTTGGCCCATGGTTATGCCACAGAATGAACGCCGGAACGATTGAATTCACATAAGGCGAGCGTCTTATTGGCGTGTTTGCTCCACCTGAAGAAAATAATACGGTTATCTTTTTAATGTTTTCTGCCGGGTACTCTTTTCTGCTTTTAAAACCTGATCCCGATTTCTCAATTTTTACGGACAGATGATCAATTTCAATGATTTCTTTATCAAAAACATATTCAAGGGCTTGCTGGAATTTGGTGTAGAGAAGATATAACGCCAGTCCTCCCACACAAACCCCGATCAGAATATTGAAGTATACCGGCACTAAGTCTTGCAATGCCGAAATCAACAAAAGACCAAGAATAGGAAGACCAAAAAGTCCAATAAATAACCATTGTGACAGCGACATCACAAACCATGCCCATCTTTTGCGGGTGTTTATGGTGATTTTCACTGCGCCAGACGTGTCATCCATGACAACATTATCAGGCAGTGAATCCATCTGGATTTGGCCTACAGTTTCGCCATCCCTTGCCACGGATATCATCTGTCCCCAACCGAGGGTGATCCCAATATAAAAACTGGCAGTGGCAAGTAAAAACAAACCAACAAGAATGAGGAGCAGCTTTGTAGAAAATTCCACCGCGCTTGAAAAAATCACCGCCAGTGAAAGGCTAATAAAAAGCCCCATGCCCACGCTTAACAGTAATTTGCGCTCAATAAAAATCCTGGAGAATATCGACACGTTTTGTAAAGCACGAAACTGCCTGGCGGTGAAAAACCCGCCAAAAAACATGGATACAGGCACAACAATGAGAAAAAGGACATAGATTTTATCCATTAACATACCCCTTTTGGCGCATAAGCTTTTTTTGATTTGCACTGACCGACAGCATTCAATCCGGGCATTCTGTGAATCTTCGACGATAACCGGAAGACGATCATTTTTTCTGCATATCGGAGCTCAAAGAAAAATAGAGGATCAGCAAGACAACCCTGATATTATGGCACGAAATTGGAAGAATTTTAATTTATGACACATTTAATCCCATCCTTGCACTGTTTAGCCTATTTGATCTCACTTCTCTTCGCCATAGTCAACCGAACGAATGTCCCATAAATACACTTCGCCCTTGTAATACATCGCCAGAATTGTGTTTTCGGGACTAATAGCAATATCACTTAAATAGTAGTAATTACCATATTTCAAAAACGATGGCTTAAATGTAAATATATTTCTCCAGTTATCCGTATTCCATATCTCTATAGCATACCCATCTTCATAATAACTTCCATCACGAAAACAAACCATTAAACTGGTATCTGAATTGTAATATTTCAAGCCTTTGCGATATGGGTAGTTTCCCATTTTATCTGTCGTGAGATTTTGAACTTCAATCGTGGCATTTTCCTCATTTTCATGCAACGCATTTACACCAACCAGATACATGCTTTCATAATGAAAGTCATTTTTCGGGTACTTCAGTTCACGTCTGAGAGTTAGCGTGTTCATATGCCATATTTGAATCCTGGACCTCCAGCCATTAAATACTGAGAAAGGATTGTCGAAGTACCAATCCATGAGAACATACATAAATTCTGCATCATACCTGATCGAGATTTCAGATGCAAACATCTCCGTTCCCAATGAAACAACAACCATCTCGCTCTCTTCCCGAACATCTTTAATTTCAATATTATTGCCATTTGCATATGCCAGTTTGGTACTGTTGGGTAAAAATGCCATTGCATATACCGGGATATGGTAAGGTCCATGATTTGGGTCGATCATGATTGCACATTCTTGCGTCCAATCTTGCAATAAATCACCAGAAGATACTTCCCATACCAACAAATGCCCAATTGGATCACTATAAGAATTTGAGTGATCCGAAAGACTAACAGCCAATAAACTACTGTCGGGGCTAAATAAAATCTTCTCCGGTTGTATTTTTTCAGAATATGGATATTCCAATTCACGAATCAGTTCGTGTGTACGGACATCCCACAATTTAACGCTAGAAGCTGCTTGAGCAATTATTATTCCATCCGGGTTGAATACAATTTTGCTGTGAACTAAAGGATCTGTTTTACCAAATGACGCAATCAACACAGGCTCGTTATCTGCTCGCGGTGTGTTTGTAGGTAAGACTTTAGGTAATTCAGTAGAGGTCGCCTGTGTCGTTGGGAAAGGGGTAATCGTGGCAATTGGCAAGGCGGTTAATGATGGCGTTAATGTAGCACCTGGTGTAGAAGTTGATGTCTCCATTTCAGTTGGCGTGGCAGTAACTTCCGGAGGAACAGCCTGGTTCAGACCACATGATGATAAAACCAGAGAAATCAGCCCTAGAATCAAACATAGTTTTTTCACTTTTTGCCTCTTGTCAACAATCCTTAAGCATCTAGAAATTTTTAGATCTACGGCTGAATTTCTAACCGCAAATAGGGTAGCTCTTTGTTTCTCAATACGGATCTGAGTACTGTTGGAAATGCCATGACGCCCGTTTCCTTATCAATAAACTCTGGGTTAGTAAGAGCATATTCCTTGTTCTTCCAATAGAGTGAGCAGCCGCCTTTG
>JAFGLS010000210.1 GCA_016927935.1 Syntrophaceae bacterium | reverse complement strand
TGGATCATAATCCATGCTCGTAGCGTACAGGTCTAAAACCTGACGATACAACACTTTTTCGCTGGAACGTATGTCGCGAATGCGGTCTAGCAGTTCCTTCCAGTAGTTACCACCGCCGAGATTCTTCAAACGTTCATCATCCATCGTGAAGCCCTTGACGATATACTCTTTCAATCGTTGGGTCGCCCAGATGCGAAATTTTGTGGCAATATGAGATTTTATACGATACCCAACAGAAATAACGGCATCAAGATTGTAAAGCCGTATCTGTCGCTGTACATCGCGGGAACCCTCTTTTTGAACTACCGAGGAATCCTCGGTAGTTGCCTTTTCCTCTAATTCACCTTCAGAATAGATATTTTTCAAATGGAGGGCAATATTATCAATACTGCAATCAAAAAGCTCCGCCATCTGCTTTTGCGAAAGCCATACAGTCTCACCATCGACACGCACCTCAATCCGTGACTGGCCTCCACCGCCCTCATAGAAGATGATTTTATTGTTTGATTTATCGTTTTTCATATCTCATTACTCCACATTGCTGCTTTCAATATCAGCTACAATTTCATCAATCGCCTTGCGCAGTATATTCTGCCGGGCAACGATCTCTTTAATTTCGGCGTTGAGTTTTTGTATATCAATTACCTCGCGGGTGTCTTTTTGCGCCACATAGGTGGATACTGCTATGTTATAGCCGTTTTCTTCTATGATTTTGTTATCCACCAGCTTTGCAAAATGATCAGCATCCTTTCGTACTGTAAAGGCCTTTAAAACCTTGGTGCGATTTTCTTCGGTCAGTTTGTTTTTATTGCCGCCGCGGACAAATTCGGCTGATGCGTCAATGAACAGCGTTTTATTGTCCTTTTTGCTTTTTTTAAGCACGATGATGCAGGTAGCAATGGTTGTGCCGAAGAAAAGATCGGGCGGAAGCTGGATCACGGTGTCGATGTAATTATTATCTACTAGATATTTGCGGATCTTCTGCTCTGCACCGCCACGATAAAGGACGCCGGGAAATTCGACAATAGCAGCAGTCCCGATGGTAGAAAGCCATGACAGCATGTGCATGGTAAATGCAAGATCGGCCTTGCTCTTGGGTGCCAATACCCCTGCCGGGGAAAAACGCGGGTCATTTATAAGGAGTGTATTGCTGTCGCCTTCCCACCTTAATGCATATGGAGGATTGGAGACGATTGCGTCAAAGGGCTCATCATCCCAATGCTTCGGGTCGGTAAGTGTATCACCATGCGCGATATCAAATTGGTTGTAGTTGATATCGTGCAAAAACATATTGATGCGGCAGAGGTTATAGGTGGTGAGATTGGTCTCCTGCCCAAAAAATCCTATTCTTACATTTTCCTTGCCGAGAATCTTGGCAAACTTTAAAAGAAGCGATCCTGACCCACAACAAGGGTCATAAACCTTATTTACTTCTTTTTTATTAATAGTCGCTATTTTAGCCAAAAGCTCTGCAACTTCCTGTGGGGTAAAAAATTCACCACCCGACTTTCCTGCATTTGCAGCATACATGGTCATCAAAAATTCATAGGCATCACCGAAGGCATCAATCGTATTGTCATAATAATTTCCCAAACCCAGATCGCCGATTGCGTCCAAAAGCTTTACCAGTTTCTGGTTTCTTTTTTCTACTGTATTGCCGAGCTTGTTGGAATTGACGTCAAGATCATCAAATAAACCTTTGAGATCATCCTCGCTGTCCGAACCTTTGGCTGATTGTTCTATATTGCGAAATACTGAGGCCAGCGTTTCGTTGAGGTTGGCATCATGGCGTGCTTTGGCGCGGACATTGACAAAAAGCTCGCTCGGAAGAATATAGAATCCTTTTTCCTTTACTGTATCGGCGCGACCAAACTCCGCCTCCTCATCTGTAAGCCTGGAGTAATCAAAGTTTTTATTTCCGCTGCGACGTTCGTCTTCATTAATGTAGCTGGTGAGATTTTCACTAATAAAGCGGTAAAAAAGCATCCCCAAAACATATTGTTTGAAGTCCCAACCGTCCACACTTCCCCGAAGATCATTGGCGATCTGCCAGATAGCGCGGTGCAACTCCGCGCGTTCCTGTTCTTTTATCATTATATTATCCTATATTCTGTTTTATGCCTTTCCCCATAAATATGAAAAACTCGGGGTCAGGTACTGATATTGGCATTCTCTCCTTATTATATGAAAGAAATGCTTATTTATTCAGGTGTATGTGTCCATTTATAATACTTTTTTAACCACGAAATACACGAAAGGCACGAAAGTTAAAAACAAGAAAATAGAGCATTTTGTATTTAAAATAATTTTTGTGATTTACGCGGTTTACGTGGATCTATAATACTATCCTTTCAATTTCCACCTTTGGATAATGCCCAAAATTAACCAGCATCCCAAGCCTGAGCCCGGTTGCCTTTAAATAATTTATAAGCTGGGCTTTATGTTCCGGTGCAATCTTCTTAACTGCTTTCAATTCAACTATAATTTTTTCATAACATATAAAATCAGGTTTGTATGTCTGCTTTAATGGTTCTTCTTTATATGTTAATTTGAGTTCAAGCTGAGCCTGAAAGGTAATGGCCTGTTTAGAAAACTCTCTTTCAAGGCATTCCTGATAAACAGCTTCTAAAAATCCGTTGCCCATTTCACGATATACCTCAAAAACAGCACCCTGAATTTTATAACACTCATCTTTATAAAGTATTTTTTCGTGTATTTCGTGTGTTTCGTGGTTCATGGTTTTATTGAGTCCGGCAACCTGTTCTTCACTCTATCTTTGATTTTGATAAGAATTTTCTTTTTGTAATTCAGGCCTGCATTCTGCATATTCAGTGTCTATTTACACTCTTTTCATTATCATGAGAAACTTCGTACCGGGCAAATCCGCTGCTGCGGGTCAATATCAATTCCCCTTCATCGCTCACCTCCATAAAGAGTGCCTCAACTCCTGGCATGGATTCCACCAGTTTAAGGCCTTCCTTCACGCCAAGCACGCTAAGGGCCGTGCCCATTATGTCCGTCGTCAGGGAGTCCGGTCCGATGACCGAAACACTGGGCACGTTATCTGCTGTACGTCCTGTGCGCGGATCAATGATATGAGAATACCTTTTCCCATT
>JAFGLS010000029.1 GCA_016927935.1 Syntrophaceae bacterium | reverse complement strand
GTTTTTCCAGTAGCCGCATTGCCGCCATGCCAGAACCGCCAGGATTATTATGACAGTTGCTCCCGCGGGAATTAAAATCTTCTTGCGAATTTCTTTATTCGGAAACAAAAGTGGAATACCCCAGGCCATCATTATGGCAATACCGGTTAAGGGCAGGTAAGTGTAGTTGTCGGACACTGCCCGAATACCAACCTGAATAATACCGATTACCGGCAGAATGGCTATTGCGTACCATAGCCATCCGACCAAAAGGTATGGGAAACGCTTCCCGACCATAATTACAGCAGCGCTGATGACAATAATCAGTAAAGTTGATCCCAGAACCTGCCCGAGGGGAAGTTGGCCCGAAAAAGGATAGAAAACAGCCATGCTATGAGGCCAAAAAGTCTTTTCCAGATAAATAATGAAAGAAACCGGGGCGTTAATGAGCCTGGAACTCAAAGGGAAGTCGCCGGCAAAAGGATTATCCCAATTATACCGAATATAAATCGTGATGATTGAGAAAACAGCGGATAGAATAAAAAGAGGTGTTTTTTCCTTCAATTGCCATAAAGCAAAATTGCCTTCTTGCAATTGGAAGCGTCTCAGCGGCCAGTAATCAAGAAGAATCATAATAACGGGCAATGTAACAACCATGGACTTACTCATCAGAGCGAACAAGAAGAAAAGAAGAACAAGCAGGTACCTTCTTATAACCGGTTTTTCCGTATAATAGACGTACAGACAAAGGGTCAGCATCCCGAAAAAAGTGCTCAATACATCTTTACGCTTGGCAATCCAGGAAACCGTTTCTACATGAAGAGGATGAAGCGCGAAAATTAAAGCGACAAAAGCACTTCTCCAGACAGCTCCGGTCATGCGGTTAAAGAGCCAGAAGAGAAGAACTGTGCTCAAAATATGTAAAATAAGATTGGTTAAATGGTACCCGCCGGCATTGAGGCCGTATAATTGGCAGTCGAACATCAAAGACAG
The DNA here is from genome assembly GCA_016927935.1 of Syntrophaceae bacterium. Lineage (GTDB taxonomy): Bacteria > Desulfobacterota > Syntrophia > Syntrophales > Smithellaceae > Smithella. The sequence continues at coordinate 13,611 of JAFGLS010000029.1, read as the reverse complement.
CCAGGTCAGAGGATGCCAGAACTCGGCATCTGTCGTTTTAAAAGCCCATCGCACGCCGTCCAGCGTGACCCCGGACAGGACATGACTGTTTTCCGTAATATAGATGTTATCATCAAAATTGACAAAATCGTATTTATTTACCTGTCCAAAAACAACAAATGTGACCAATATCAAAGAAATATAAATGATAAGTATCTGTTTTGGGGGATTAATATTTATCATGGTAAAAAACCGGGATATTTGTAACACATGTTGAGTTAGAGTTCAGTATTTTTTTTGATTATTCCCGTCTTAAATAAATATATAGTGAATCAAAATGAAAATACTCAAAATATTTTTAGGCATTGACTTCGTGGGTTCATTGAGCTAATAAAATCCTCTCTATTGATGAATATTTTTCATTAATTAAATTATCCGGATAGTGGAGGTTATTGTGAGGTCGTCAAAATCGTATAAAATCGCCGTTATTCCGGGCGACGGAACAGGCCCGGAAGTTGTCAAAGAGGGCGTGAAAGTGCTCAAAGCCGTGGCCGCTTCCCTGTCCATTAAGTATGAACTCGTCAATTATGACCTGGGCGGTGAACGCTATAAAAAAACGGGAGAGATTCTTCCCGATTCCGTTCTGAAAGAACTGAAAAAATTCGATTCCATTTATCTGGGAGCTATTGGTCATCCGGAAGTAAAGCCGGGAATTCTGGAGAAAGGAATTTTACTGCGGATGCGTTTTGAGCTTGATCAGTACATTAACCTCAGACCGGTAAAACTTTATCCCAATGTTCCCTGCCCCCTCAGAGATAAGAAACCGAAGGACATTGATTTCGTCGTTGTGCGCGAAAATACGGAAGGCCTGTACTCTGGAGGAGGAGGATTTTTGAAGAAGGGCACTTCCGATGAAGTTGCTATTCAGGAATCCATCAATACAAGAAAAGGGGTGGAACGCTGCCTGCGCTACGCTTTTCAATATACCCTAAAAAGAAACAAAGTCAGGAAATTAACTCTTTGCGGCAAGACCAATGTTTTAACCTACGCCTTTGATCTCTGGGAGAGAACTTTTCATGAACTGGCCAAGGAATTTCCCAAAATCAAAACGGATTACGCTCACGTGGATGCGACCTGTATGTGGATGGTGAAAAATCCCGAGTGGTTTGATGTTATTGTAACCGACAACATGTTCGGAGATATCATCACCGATCTGGGCGCAATGATTCAGGGGGGAATGGGCATCGCCGCGGGAGGAAATATCAATCCCGAGGGCGTTTCCATGTTCGAACCAATCGGCGGTTCAGCCCCTAAATACACCGGCAAGAACGTAATTAATCCTCTGGCGGCCATTTGCGCCGGAGGGATGATGCTGGAGACGTTAGGGGAAGAAAAAGCCGCTCAGCGTGTGGAAGCTGCTGTAATAAAACTTCTGGAAAGCGGCAAACTCAAGAGTCTTGATGCCGGGAAAATGGGCATGTCCACGAGCGAAATTGGAGACTGGCTGGCGGCCAACGTTTAATACACTCCGAAATTATCTGTTGTTAGTTTCGGAACTTTTTTCCCATCCTCAAAATAGAATTTTAATGGTTTAACATATGAAAAAGAAGCCAACGTACAAACTCTCAACCTCTCTGAATGATGATATTGTGGAAATTGTAATTACCGGAGAATTGGAAAAGAACGATTTGCAAAAATTTGTGAACGAAGTATCTGCTATCTTAAAGTCAATGAACGCCGGCAAGTTTTTAGCAGATATCCGGGATTTAAAGGGACGTTACTCTTACGTTGAAGCATATTCTTATGTCAGAAATTATCCTCCCAATTTTCGTATAAAAACTGCTGTTGTGGATATTCCGGAAAATGCAGATTTCGAAGATTTTCATGAAACTACGGCAAATAACGCTGGGCTGCCTTTGAAATGGTTTACCGATATGGACAAGGCGAGAGCCTGGCTTAAAGGAAAATAAAAGATTTTAACGCAATCTGTAAGGCTACTATCTTTCAACCTTTAATTCTAAATCGTCAACAGAGAACCGTTGCACATTTACCTTAAATCAGACCGCACCGATAGACAAAACGCATATTGTTAATCCATGTATTTAAAATGGATTGCGGGTTTCTTCATCCTGTGTTTTACGGCCAAGATTTTCTTGACATAAAAAATTGTGTTTCCTATACTTTCGCAAACTTTTCTCTAAGGGTGAAAAAATGAAAAAGAAAAAAGCACAATGTCCGGGCAAATTAAAATATTTCGCCGGCAAAAGAATTCTTCCCGAACCAATCTCAGCAAAGACGAGCATCGCGCAATTAATAGACAATATGGATGCCTATAACGGCGGCAGATTAAGAACCGCCTGTCAACTGCTGAAAGAAAAATATTCCAAAAGTGAAGTCACGGTCGGTTTAAGTCTGGCCGGGGCGCTGACTCCCGCAGGTCTGGGACCTTCGGCTATCATCCCGCTGATGAATCACGGTTTTGTGGACTGGATAACCGCAACCGGCGCGAATATGTACCATGATATGCATTTTGCCTTCAATCTGCCGATGCATCGCGGCTCCCATCTTGTCGATGATGTTGATTTGCGGGATAAGGGAGTGACCAGAATCTACGATATTCTGTTCGATTACGAAGATGTGTTGATGGAAACGGACCGCCGTTTGAGAAAAATACTTATCCGGCCGGAGTTTCAGAAGGAAATGGGCACTCGTGAATTCTATCATCATCTGGGAAAGGTCATGCATGAACATGAACAAAAAAACAAACTGGGCGAAGTAAGTATCCTCGCGGCAGCATACAGAAACGGAATTCCGGTTTTTACATCCTCGCCCGGTGATTCCACCATCGGCATGAATGTCGCCGGCCTGGAGCTTTTAGCCCAAAGCGCCGGTCTGCTCAATAAATTCAAACTGAAAATCAATCCGAGCATTGATGTCAATGACTCCACCGCCATTATTCTTAATGCCAAGCGATATGAAAAGGGAAAAACCGGGGTCATTATCATTGGCGGCGGCAGCCCGAAAAACTTCATGCTTCAGACGGAGCCGCAGATTCAGGAAGTCCTCATGATACCCGAAATGGGGCAGGATTATGACATCAATATCACCGACGCCAGACCGGATACGGGAGGTTTGTCGGGAGCTCCGCCCAGCGAGGCGGCAAGCTGGGGCAAGATTGATCCGACACAGCTCGATGAAACCGTCACGGCCTATCTCGATGTCACAGTGGCGCTGCCGCTGCTTGTTGCTTATGTTCTGCACACGACCAAACCCAAAAAATTAAAAAGGCTTTATCACCGGGGAAAGGAACTGCACAAGAAACTGGTTGCCTCTTATCTGGAAAATAACAAAGAGGTAGAGCAACTAAAAAGCCTGATGAAAAAACTCCTGAGATAAAAGATGTCATCCCGAGGAGTGCAAGCGATTGTGACTCTCGCTGAGAGCGAATGAAATGAAGCTCAAAGCGAAAGAGGAACAATCCCGCCAACGCAGTTGGCTGGGACGAGGAATCTTAAAACGATGTCATTGCAAGCATCTCTCAGATGGTGTGGCAATCTAAAGATAAGATTTCTCCTTTTAGTCGAAATGACATAGAAACAAACATTGTCACTGATTCTGAAGGTTGTGCCTAAAAGATGTCATTCCGAATCCCGATGTGTCGGGATGAGGAATCTTAAAACGATGTCATTGCGAGCCATCTCTCAGATGGTGTGGCAATCTAAAAATAAGACTTCTCCTTTCGGTCGAAGTGACATAAAGTTTTTCCCGGAGTTTACCCCGCATATGCGGGTGTCGAAATAACATAAAAAAGAATTTCGACGCAGTCTCTATATAGGATGGAAATAATATGATATCGAAAACAAAGATTACCCAACTGATAAAGCAGCATGGAACTCCCTTGTTTATCTTGGATCACAACAAGCTGAGACTCAATTACCGAACTTTCAAGAAAAATCTGCCGAGAGTTCAATGCTATTACGCAGTCAAGGCTAATACTCATCCGGAGATTATCAAAACCCTTTTCACGGAAGGATCGAGTTTTGATGTCGCCTCCTACAATGAATTTATGCAGGTTTATAAATACATCAAGCACTTCGAAGAAAAGGATAAGGACTTTTTCATCTGGGATAAGATTATTTTTTCCAACACCATCAAGGACAAAGAAACGCTGGCCAAGATAAAAAGATACCGGCCTCTTGTCACCTTCGACAATAATGATGAATTAAAGAAAATAAAGTCCTGCTGTGATACCGCCGGCTTGATTCTAAGACTGAAGGTTCCGGATACGGGTTCACAAGTGGAGATGAGCTCAAAATTCGGAGCGGAACCCGGAGACGCTGCCCAGCTTCTCCGCAAGGCTCATGATGCCGGTCTTGTGGTTGAAGGATTAAGTTTTCATGTGGGAAGTCAATGTACGAATTTTGATAATTACACGGCAGCACTTTCTATCACCTCTGAAATAATGAACCATGCCCGAAAAAAGGGATACAACATAAAAATCATAGATATCGGCGGAGGCTTTCCCGTGCCCTATGATTCTCAGGTTCCGGAATTTGAAAAGTTGGCCGGCATCATTAATTCGGAATGTCAAAGACTGTTCCCCGCGGATGTAGAAATCATAGCGGAACCTGGAAGATTCATCGTTGCCACCGCGGCAACTTTGATTACCGAAATCATCGGCAAAGCCAGAAGGGACGGAAAGATTTTCTATTATATAAATGACGGAGTTTATCACACCTTTTCCGGTGTTGTTTTTGATCACTGGATTCCCAATTTCACCGCATTCAGGAACGGCAAAGAAGAAGTATGTGCTGTGGTCGGACAGACCTGCGACAGCTTTGACAAGGTTTCTCTGTCTGTTCAGCTTCCGGCCAATCTGAGAATCGGGGATTATCTGCTTACGGAAAATATCGGCGCATACAGCATTGCCTCTTCCACGCATTTTAACGGTTTCGATGGCGCTAAAATTTTACATATAAACCTAAAGAGTTGAATACGATCTATGAATCTTCAGGACGCGTTAAAGAAACTTAGGCGTCATATTAAAAAATTAAGTCCTTTGGCTGTGGCTTATTCCGGCGGCACGGACAGCACTTTTCTTTTAAAGGTTGCGCATGATGTCTTGCACGACCAGGTCATCGCTTTTACAGCCCAATCGTTAATACATCCCCAAAGAGAACTTAAAGAAGCGATAAAATTTACCAAAATTAACAGGATTAAACATATTGTCATCCAATCAAAGGAATTAGAGATAAAAAAATTTACCGATAATCATCCTGACAGATGTTATTTTTGCAAATACGCGTTGTTTTCCCAGATGAAAAAAGCAGCCGGAAAATATAATATCCAAAACATTGCCGAAGGTTCAAACATTGATGATCTTGAAGATTACCGCCCCGGAATGAAAGCTCTTAAAGAACTGGGAATCATCAGCCCTCTTAAAGCCGCCGGCTTGGAAAAGGATTCGATAAGAAAATTATCAAAACAGATGAGATTATCAACCTGGAATAAACCGGCGCTTGCCTGTCTGGTTTCGCGTTTTCCTTACGGCGTGAAAATAACCCGCGAGAAAATAGAGATGGTAGACAGGGCGGAACAATATCTGCTGGATCTCGGGTTTAAACAGGTGCGAGTGCGTCATCATGGTGATACGGCAAGGATTGAAGTGGCGGGCAACGAACGAAAAAAGTTTTTTAATCCAGATTTAATGGATGATGTATATAAAAAATTCCAAGAAATCGGCTTCACTTATGCCGCATCAGACCTAAAAGGCTACCGCCCCGGAAGTATGAATGAAGTAATCAATACTAGACAACATAGGCATAAGTGAAATGTCTCAACGGACTTACGCTAAACAGAACTTTACTTTAAAGTGAGTTTCAACTCAATCGATGACTTCCTGTAATCGCTAAAAATCATACTTTTCTTGTGAATATAAATTTGAATCGATTTATACAGTCTGTATAAATCGGAAACGAAAAAGTATAAAATAGGATTCAATAGCTTGATTTTATTTAACTATAATTGTAATAAACAAAACACAAAAAAACGATTTATACAGAAAGACACTGTCTGTGTTATAGAATTATACAGACTGTGTAAACATTGTTAGAAGAAAATATATGAACAAAAATACAAACAAATGGCAAAATGCCTCCCAAAAAGCACATCGTACTGCTCGATGGGCAAAGACGATGACAAAATGGCTCATTTCCAAAAAAAATGAAGGGGGTGCAAAGTGGCATGTTGTCAACTTCGTGGGTTCAAGCAATTCAGAATCGAGAGGTATTGTCGATTTGCTGGCCATACGAAAAGACCACCGAACCAATGATTCCAAAATCAAAAGAGGAGATTTATTTGATGTCGTTTTGATTCAAGTCAAAGGCGGTAGCGCTCCTTTTCCAACAACAGAAGATATTGCACGCTTGAAGGAAGTATCCAAATATCATCGCGCAAAAGCGATAGTCCTGTCAGAATGGAAACCACAAAAAAGGTTGCAACTCCACCTACTCAAACGAAATAAATGGATACAAATAAAACCAAATGAAATCTTCTAACAACTTAATCCAGCGGACGCTAACGCGTCGCTGATTATGATGTTGCACCTTACAACCAGTTATCATCAATAGTAAATATGGATTATGTTACGTATAGGTAGGTATTAGCAATAACGAGGGAAATCTACTTTGCCGTCTTTCGTCAGGTCACGTGTAGGTAAGAGCAGATTATTTCAGCTTATTAATCATGCTGGCAATACAGCCCGCTCCAAAGCCATTATCAATATTGACCACCGATACCCCGCCCGCGCAGCTATTGAGCATTGCCAACAGGGCAGCCACTCCCTGAAAACTTGCGCCATAGCCAATGGAAGTCGGAACGGCAATGATTGGTTTATCCACAAGGCCCGCGACAACGCTAGGCAGAGCCCCTTCCATGCCGGCAACCACTACGATAACCCTTGCTGTGCGAATTAAATCCAGTTTGTCCAACAAGCGGTGAACACCGGCCACTCCGACGTCAACAATTCTTTCCACACGATTGCCGAATATTTCGGCTGTAACGGCTGCCTCTTCGGCAACGGGCAGGTCGGAAGTCCCCGCCGTCACTACGGCAATGTAATTTTTGGACGGACGTACTTTTTTTCTTGTCAGAGTAATCGTCCGGGCGAGTGAATTATAAACAGCAGCAGGACAAATCTCTCTGACAGCGGCATAAACTTCTTCGCCGGCACGCGTTGCCAGAATGTTGCTACTTCCGGCCATCATCGCCTTGATAATCGTTTTTATTTGCGCAGTGGTTTTCCCCTGACAAAAGATTACTTCCGGATGACCGACGCGTAACTCGCGGTGCGTATCAAGTTTAGCACAACCCAAATCAACGTAAGATAGATTTCTCAACCTGTCGCTGGCGGTTTCTATGTCAATTTTCCCGTCACGGACTTTTTCCAGAAGAACTTTTAACGCTTTTTTGTTCATTTGCTGGTCCTTTTGGCAGATCGAATACTTTCATAAATTTCCTGAATAGAGACACCGTTTTCTTTCGCCAGTCTCCTGCAATCTTCATACTCCGGTTTGGATTTAATCATGCGGCCATTGAAATAGCCCTGTTTCACTGAAACTTCACCATACCGGGTTTTTACTTTTGCGATTTCGCGTTTCAGCATGGTTTTAGAAACCCTGTAGGAACGAAGACCAAAGGTTGAAGAATTAAGCCAAAAAACTTTTTCAATTGCTTTTTGTTTTTCACTATCACACAGCACGGATACTGTTATCGCGGGTCGTGATTTTTTCATAAGGATTGGTGTGTAAAAAACATCTTGCGCGCCGGCGGAAAAAAGAAGTTCCATAAGATTGTCATAGAATTCAGGATTCATATCATCAATATTGCATTCAATCATCAAGGCATCTCGGATTTCCGGCTCATCATTTTTTCTCTCAGCATCAGCAGGCATATCACCCAGCAATAAACGCAGTACATTGGGTATAGATGATAAATTTTTGCTGCCTAGGCCGTAGCCGATTTTCTGCGGGATGAAATCAATTCTATCCGTAAAAGATGACGCGGTTGACGCAATTATCGCCGCTCCGGTGGGAGTTGTCGCCTCAAAAGGCACTAGGCCGGTCTTCACCGGAATACCTTTGAGAATTTCCGCCGTAGCCGGTGCCGGAACGGGCAAGGTGCCGTGATTACAGTGAATGATGCCGGAACCAAGCTGAAGGGGAGAGGAGATGACCTTGTCAATTTTTAAATAATCCAGGCAAATAGCCGCACCGACTATGTCAACAATCGAATCAATTGCACCTACTTCGTGAAAGTGCACATTTTCAATTTTCTCCCCGTGGATTTTTGCTTCCGCCCGGGCAAGGCGGGAGAAAATATCAAGACTCATCTTTTTGACATCGGTTGATAATTTACTTTGCTTAATTAGTTTGGAAATGTCGCGGAACGTGCGTTTATCATGACGATGGTGAGAAGTAACAACAACATCAACTTTTGTTCCGGTGATACCTCCCCGCTTATCCTGATAAACTTTTAATTTATATGAACCGACAGGCAGTTTGCCGAGTTCTTTCAATAAAAATTTTTGATCGACACCCAAATCGAGCATGGCACCCAGATTCATATCGCCGCTAATGCCGGCAAAACAATCATAGTATAATATTTTCATCAGTCAATTCCCCACTGATTCGACATTATGTGAAAATAAAAATAAATTCAATATTAATGAAGATATAAGCTTCCGGTACTGAAGGATTTTAATTTTAAATCTTAAAGAATGTTTAATCAGGAATCTTGTCTTTTAGTTCATTTAATTTATTCAGCGCTTCCAATGGCGACATGGAATGAATATCAATGTTTTTTAGTTCGTCTAAAATTTCTTTTTCTTTGTTTTCTAGTGCCATCGCACCTTCTTTTCTCGTAAAGAGATTCAACTGGGGATTGGCATTTTTCCCTTCACGGGTTCCCCGGACAATTCGCGGCATGCCGATTTCGTCAAATTCCCCCTTTTCGAGATTACGTAATATTTCTTTAGCTCGTGAAATTACTTCCTTCGGCACACCGGCAATGCGCGCCACTTCTATTCCGTAACTGCGGCTGGTACCGCCTTCCATAATTTTGCGCAGAAAAATTATTTTTTCTCCCCATTCCTTAACTGCGATATTATAGTTTTTTGCTCCGCTCTTTGTCACTGCCAGATCCGTCAGTTGATGATAATGCGTGGCAAACAAAGCACGGACTCCCCGCCCCTGGAAATCGTGAATATATTCGGCAACCGCCCAGGCTATGCTTAATCCGTCAAAGGTAGAAGTGCCTCGTCCCACTTCATCAATAATAACCAGAGAACGGGAGGTCGCTTTCTTTAAAATTTCCGCCGTTTCCGTCATCTCCACCATAAATGTGCTCTGTCCTTTTACCAGACTGTCGGAAGCGCCGATGCGGGTGAATATCTTATCAACCACGCCGATTTTCGCCTTAGCCGCCGGAACAAAACTTCCCATTTGCGCCAGCAATACAATCAGGGCCACTTGTCTTATATACGTAGATTTACCCGCCATGTTCGGCCCGGTTATAATAAGGAGTCTGTTATCTGATAAATCCATCAGGCAATCGTTGGGCACAAAGCCTTCCTTTTGCAGTGCCGTTTCCACGACTGAATGCCGTCCGTCTTTAATTTCAATTACATCCTCATCATTTACTTCCGGACAGGTGTAGCGATTTTTTTCGGCGACTTCGGCCAGAGCGGTAAGAGCATCGAGTTCGGCAAGAAGACTGGAATTTTTTTGTATTTCAAAAACATACCGATCGAGCTTGTCGCGCAGGGTAATAAAAAGTTTCTGTTCTTTTTCTCTGATTTTTTCTTCCGCATTCAGAACTGTTTGTTCGAATTCCTTCAGTTCCTGATTGATATATCTTTCCGCGTTGACCAGCGTTTGCTTCCTGATGTAGGAATCGGGAACAAGCGCGGCGTTGGCTTTGGTTACTTCAATGTAATAGCCGAAAACGCTGTTGAAACCTATCTTCAGGGAATTGATTCCTGTTTTTTTCCGCTCCGTGGCCTCAAGAGAGGCAATCCATTTTTTTCCGTCGCGGCTGATAAACCTTAATTTATCCAACTCCTCATCATAACCCAGGGCGATAAAACCGCCGTCCTGTGTTTTCTGCGGCGGATCGTCAATTATCGCTCGGGAAATCAAATCAACCAAGGCGGGCATTTCCATAATCCTCGAACGAATCGCGGAAATCGAGGGAGATGTGCAGTCACTCAGCATTGATTTTACTTCCGGTATGGCTGAAAGAGAAACTTTTAGCGCAACCAAATCGCGGGGATTGGCCACCCGTAAAGATACCCTTCCGGCCAACCTCTCTGTATCATAAACACGCGATAAAATTTTGCGGAGTTTTGAACGCAGGATATGCTCATCCTTGAGTTCGGCAACAGCGGCCAGTCTTGTTTTTATTTTTTCCACATCCACCAACGGATAATTCATCCACCAGCGCAGGCGGCGTGTTCCCATAGATGTCTGTGTTTCATTAAAAAGAGAAAAAAGCGCTCCGGCTTTAGAGTTGTTCTGAATTGTCGTAAATATCTCCAGATTGCGGCGGGCCGTGTCATCGAGAAGAAGAAAATTCTCAGTGGAATACCACTTGATTTCTTTTATGTGCTGAGGATTGATTTTCTGCGTCTGGTTGACATAACTTAAAATCGCCCCGGCTGCTTTCATCACCGCCGGATGTTCTTTTATCCTGGAATCGTCAAGAACTTCTAATGAAAAATTCTGATCAAGAAAATTCTCGGCCTGCCGGGACTCAAAACAATCTTTTTCGGAATAATTAATCCGGAGGTCCGGCATTTGTGTCTCCAGCGTTTTGAGCAATATCTTATCGGGAAAGTCCCGCGGCAGGATTAATTCCTTAAAATCCAGTCCGGCAATGGCGATAAAGAAAAAATCTCGGTCGGTAAATTCGCCTATTTGAAATTCTCCAGTGGAAATATCCAAAAAAGCAAGGCCAAGTGTGTTCTTCCCTGTGCAGAGACACGCCAGATAATTATTTTCACCGGCGGCGAGATTTTCTTCATCAACAATCAGACCGGGAGTAATAACCCTGATAACCTCTCTTTTGACAATGCCCTTCGCTTTTTTCGGATCCTCTACCTGCTCGCATATCGCCACCTTGAAACCCTTTTCCACGAGCTTGGTAATATAGGCGGAAGCGGCGTGATAAGGAAAGCCACATAGAGGAACGCTGTCTTCCTTGCCTTTATTGCGCGAGGTGAGAGTGATTTCCAGAACAGGCGCGGCAGTTACCGCATCCTCGAAAAACATCTCATAAAAATCACCCATCCGGTAAAGCAAAATACAATCAGGATGTTTTTCCTTGATTTTCACATACTGCTTCATCGCCGGAGTCAAATCGAGCGTCGCCTCTACCGCCATTTGCCGTCGTCCCCTTTTTTCAAATCAATGTAGTCAGGATCGTCGGTTTTAACTATTTTATGAGTAGAGATGAAAGAATTGACCAGCCAGCTGACGATGCTGATGATCAGCGAGCCGAAAAAAGCCGAGAAAAAGCCTTTGACTTCAAATCCGGCAACAAAATATGACGCCAGCTTTAGCATAAAAGCGTTGATGAAAAAATAAAACAGTCCCAACGTCAGAATACTCAAAGGCAAAGTCAAAAGAACAACAATTGGTCTGATAAAAACATTAATAAGACCCAAAACACAAGCCGCAATAACCGCCGTCGAAAGCTTATCAACATTGATGCCCGGTACAAAAAACGAGGCAATAAGAATCGCCACCGTTATTATCAGCCATCTTGTTATGATAACCAGCATAAATCACCTTAAATCCCATTCCTAAATCAAAGCGCTATCTTTGTTGACAAAGCCGTCCGATGTATAAGACTATGCCGTAATTAATTCCCCTGTCATTTCGAAGCGAAGCGAGAAATCTTGATTTTAATAACTTCAAAATTTCAAGATTCCTCTCCCCGATTACCGGGCATGCGCCCGGCTTTGAATCGGGTTTCGGAATGACATTTTTCTCTATAGTGATTCTTTCTCTGCGTTATTCATCTTATCTTTCCATATTCACCGTCTTTGGCGATTTATATAAAATCCACGAAACACTGCATCCGCTCATCATGGAAATCTCTCTCTTCACCAAGGGACTGTCTTCAAAAGAAGCTCTCTGGAGAAAATCTGCGCTGACAAAGGCACTAAAAATAAATTGCTTATAAGATTTGCTTAAACCAACAGTCAAAGTTGAGCCGCTGTATCCACCGCCCGCCGAATACTCATGACGTTCTTTATTAGCGTATCTGTGTTCCACTGTGTAGTAATAATCATGATAACCGCTGTCGGCAAACATTGGACCTGCAGATAACCCCAAATTTAAACCAATATCAGGAATTAAATTATCCTTCACAAAATTAATCCTGGGACTGAACACCCAGCCCTCATGACGCACGGAAGAAAAATCCGTGGAGAAAAAAGCCCGGACAGGCAGAGTCACATCAAGTTTGGTTTTATTTTCTTTTTGCTCCCAGAGTTTTATTTTCAAAGCAGGCCCCAGTTCAAAGGTCGGATCCAGATCCGGCATACCCTCGCGGGCCTTGTTATCAGAACTCTTTACCGGCACAGAACCGTAACCGCTAAAATCCAGCAAAATCCGATCCGTTTTAAAAATCCGTCCACTAATGCGCTGTTCATCTACTTTTAAAATATCGCCGCGATAAACGAGATAAGGATAGGGCAGCACATAAAATCTGCTTTCATTTGAGCCGCGGTAGTCGGGCATCTGGAGCATTCCCATGCCCACACCCACTTCCCAGAGAGGCTTTTCTTCAGCAAACGAAATGGAAGATAATAAAAAACTCAAAATAAATAGGACTGCTGCATTGACATACCGAATACGCATTTTTTTACCTTATTAATTAGATTGTCTCCCGGCAGTTTTCGGGTAGTTTATCTGTCACTACAAGACAGCAGTTGAAAATATAAATCACTAAATCCTCAATCCTTGAAAGACACAAACATTTTTGCCTTGGCACCACAAACAGGACACTCATCAGGCAGAATTCCATCGGCAACATATCCACAAATTTTACAGACGTAATAATCAGTTTCCCGTTCTTCCATAAAATGATTCATTGCCTCTTTGTACAATTTGGCGTGAGTTTCCTCCACATCCTTGCTTTGGCTGAAATGCAGCACGGCTTCTTTATTGCCCTCTGCTTCCGCCAGTTTCACAAACTGATCGTAGGCAACTTCGGCAACATGTTTTTCCGATTCAAAACTTGCAGCAAGATTTTCTTCCGTGCTCTTGATTTCTTTGAGTACTTTTAAAGCTCTTGCCCCGTGAATCTCCTCCGAAAAAGAAATGACGCGGAAAAGCTTGGCCATCTGCTTATAGCCTTCATCTTCCGCCTTCTGCGCATAAACCTTAAGCCGCAGTGCTGCCTTGGCTTCACCGACATATGCCTGACCCAATGCTTCCTGTATTTTATCCATGCATAACCTCTTTTGTTTTATCTTATTTCATGTCATTTCGGGTATAAAGGTAGGTAAAGTGTTGGTAATATTAAGACAAATAAATTAAAAGAGTAGTCACTTTAATATGTTATGAT
>JAFGLS010000209.1 GCA_016927935.1 Syntrophaceae bacterium | reverse complement strand
TACCCGGCTTCGGTAACATTTTTTATGAGGCAACGTTTGCTATCCGCTTCCTTCTCTCGGTAACATTTATTTATGAGGCAACAGGCGCAATTAATTCGGGGGACACAACACTTAATTATCTTGACTGGCGTTAGAAAACGTCTTAGACATTATTCATGCCGAGAATTTCACGAATAGTCGCTATAGATTACCCTCATCATATTACTCAGCGGGGTGTGCGTTCCATTACCATCTTCAGTAGCGACAGTGACAGGAATCAATATCTACAATTCATAAAGGAAGAATCCGAAAGACATAACTTAGAAATACTTGCCTGGTGCCTAATGACCAACCATGTTCATTTTGTTGCAATACCACATACAGAAGAATCGTTATCCCGAGGATTCGGTGAAGCTCATAAACGATACACTCGCATGAAGAATTTTAAAGATCATGTACGGGGTTATTTATTTCAGGGGCGTTTTGGTTCATGCGTTCTTGACGAACGGCATTTGCTGGCTGCCTTGTCTTATGTAGAAAACAATCCTGTTGCTGCGGGAATGGTCAAGCACGCATGGCAGTATAAATGGTCATCTGCTGCGTATCATGTTGGTAATGTTAAGAAAGATATTCTAATCAAAAGCAGGGATCTATATGGTTTAATAAAAGACTGGCGTGCTTATCTGACAGAACGCATTGATGGAAAAGATGAGATAGACCATGTAAGAAAAGCAACCCATACTGGGCGTCCGGCAGGCAATCAGGATTTTGTACAGAAAATTGAAAAACTGACAGGACGTTTGTTACAGCGGAAAAAGCCCGGACCCAAGAAGAAGTGAGGGGGATGAATTAAGTGTTATGTCCCCCGAATTAATCGACAGCTTCGCCTATACCCATGACCCTGTCGGCAACAGACTGACAAAAACTGACAGCGGCAAAACCATCAACTATAATTTCGACCCCATTTACCGTTTAACCAAAGCATCGCCCAGAAGCAGAACAACAGCTCAACTGCCGGAGGATATCGTCAACCACCATACCGAAGCCTACAGCTATGATCCCGTAGGCAACCGCCAGACTGGCCCCAAATCTACGGACGGCTATACTTACGACTCAGCCAACGAGCTTTTGAATTACTCCGGCCATCCCAATAAGAGGAGATAAAGAGGGACAGCCACTTATTTATTATTGACAATTGTGCTGCAAAGGAATATTTAACCTAGTATGCCACGAATTGCACGAATAGTCGCCCCGGGATATCCGCATCATATCGTCCAACGAGGCAACCGCAGGATGGATGTTTTTTTCAGTGATGCAGATTATCTTGCCTATATAGATTTTTTGTGCAAGGCTTGTCAGAGATACGACGTGCAAATATGGTCATACTGCTTAATGACTAATCATGCCCACTTTATTGCCATTCCGAAAAATGCCGATTCTCTGGCCCGGTGTTTTGCCGATGCTCATGTGCGCTATACCCGAATGATAAATAAACGGGAAAATTGGACGGGACATTTATGGCAGGCACGGTTTGGATCGAGTGTGCTGGATGAGAAATATCTGATCGCAGCAGTTCGGTATGTGGAAAGAAATCCGGTTCGGGCTAGTCTAGTTAACAAACCATGGGAATATAGATGGTCAAGCGCCAGCTTACATATGGATAAAACAGATAATGATCCTTTGGTCAGTGGCGACAAGATGTTACGGGAGCTTATCGGCGATTGGAGGAAATATCTGAGGCAGGATGATGATCCCGAAGACATCGGTATTCTGCGCCGAGAGGTAACTGTCTGTCGGCCTGCAGGTACTGAGACATTTATAAAGCGCTTGGAGAAGCGTCTCGGTTGCACATTACTGAGACAAAAAGCCGGTCGGCCATTGAAGAAAAAAATTAATTAGTGGCTGTCCCTAATTACCTCTAATTACCTCTAATTACCTAATTACTAATTATCATCAATTGAAAGGATATAATATTCGACCTTTCTTTGGGGATAGAGCGTTTCCATGATTTTTGTGTAACGTTTGAGCTGTTCATCGTATTTGTGCCTGAGCCCCCTCATGGAGCCAGACTTATAATCAATGATTGTAATGAGATTATTCGACACAATCATTCTATCCACGATACCAAAGCTTTCTTTGTCCGATATCTGTTGCTCGATATAAAGTTTACCCGGCCTGAACATTACAGATGAAACATCACTCCTTTTAACAAAACGGATCGCAGCATCATATTCGTCATCGCTAAGTTCTCCGGCTTGCGGAATTGCATCTTTATCAATTACACCGGCAAGCCAACGATGAAGTCGATCACCCCTTATAATACCTGACTTAATATAATCGGATACAAGCGCCGGATCGATTTCACTGTATTTTTCAGGTTCATCGTTGTGTCTTTCGGGCACATCACATGTTTTTATTGCTTCAAGGTCCTTTACTTCTCCGGACGAAGAGCATTTTTCTTTTTTACTGCCTGTAGGCGCAAATACCGAAAATGTATCCAGCACGGCTTGATGGACAGGCTTGTAATTTTTCTCATCTTTCTTTTTCGGCAGAAAAACGGTGAGCATCTGTATGGCTCTTGTAGCGGCGACATAGAAAACATTTGCCTTTTCCCTGCGCAGCCTCGTCAGATTCATTGCATGTTTATCAATGATTTCTTTCGCGATTGCTGAATCGCTGGCTTCAAGGAATTCAATCTCTTTAACAGAAAATTGCACATTACATTTTTGAGATTCCAGATAGAAAGGAGATTCTCTTTCATCTTCATTCCAAAAAACAAAGACATGTTTGAACTGCAATCCTTTTGCTCCGTGTATAGTATCAACCTTGATATTTTCACTGTTCTCCGATTCAGGCACCTTCACACTAGAACGTATGTTAAACATCCTGAGTAAAAAATCATCTACATCAGCACCGCCTTCTCTGAAGAATTCGTACGCCTCTTCCTGCCAGATATTCAGTATTGTCGTGGACACTTTCCCACGCAAAATTTCAATTGCACAACTGACAGCCATTAATCCGAAAGGTTGGGGATACTTTTGCGCAAACTCCTCCCGAATAGCCTTAACATTTACGAATATATCTTCCCAAAATGGCGAGGTCAGCGCCTGGGCAATAAATTTTGATTTACCCTCTTTCGCTAAAACGCCGGCAATAAAAAGCATGACCGCCACACCCTCCTGGGTCGAAAGAAGCTGTCTTCCTTTAACCGTCGCCACTCCGATGCCGTTTTTAATGAGCTCTGCTTCTATCTTCTGAACATGATTGTTGGTCAAGGCCAGCACAGTCATATCTCCCCAGAAACAGCCATATTCATCTTTTTTCTTCTTCAAAAATTCAACTATCACCGGATAAAAAGCGTCTTGCGAGTTGCCGTCTTTTTCCAGTTCAACAAGATTAACTTCTGTCACACCATCAAATATTTTAATGTCCTCCGGCGCTTTCTGCGTTTCGTTTTTTTCTTTTTCGGTAAAAATATGTCCGACAAGTTCATTGAAAAAAGAAATCAACAGTTGTGTGCTTCTATAATTATACGCAAGCGAGCTTTCCTTGATTACTTTGTTTTTGATGTAGCCGCCGATAGCCTCTTCCAGTGCATCACGATCAGCTCCACGCCACCCATAGATCATCTGTTTCCAATCGCCCACCGCGAAGAACGATCTTTCACCGCGCTCACCGCGGCCGGATAATATCTCGTCAATCAAAGGAAGTAATATCTGGATATCACCTTTCGAGGTATCCTGAAATTCATCAATCAGCAGATGCTCCGTCCGATCAAGCCCCAGAGAAAAGTAATTGCTCATCAATCTGGGACGTTCACTCGATTCTACACCGTCAAGGGCAAGGAGGCCTCTTCGGACATCGGCAAAGAATATCAATCCTTTCTCTCTCTTCACAGCATTAGCCGCTTCAAAATATATCTCCCAAAGAAAGGCCACGGCCAACTCTCGAAGCAAAGCCTTGTTTAGAGCCAACACTTCGGCAGTTTTTCTATAATCCCTGAAAATCGTGTTTAGTTTGGAATAAGGTTTTTCACCCCATGCTATATTCTTGCCCAGGCTTTTGTAATCTTCCAAATTGGAATGAGTTGCTACTGTTTTGGAAATAAAATTATCATAATAGGCCAAATAATTTATAACCCGATTTTTAACATTAGACGTTACCCCGTCTGCCAGGGACTTCGCTTTTTCACTTAGAGATGTAAGCCTGTTCCTTAACAAACCATTCTCTTTCATAAGTTCATCAAGATCGGCAAGTCTTTCCATGTCATGCAGACAGCGCTCCATCGTTTGTTCATCAGCAAGAGAATCCAGGAGTGTGTCAATGTCCGTTCTTAATATTCTGGCCGCGGCGATTATATTATCGGCTTTGCCGCTCTGAACGACGTTGTCACGGAAAAGGACTTCTATTTCACTCGTCAGACCTATCTGCGCCTTTTCGTCCGCAAGATTCGGCGCGAAGCCGGACGCGGCAAGAAGCCGGTAAAAAAATGAGTCTATTGTTGAATAGCCAACGCGCCCGGCCTCCATAATCAACCGTAAGCGATCCAATAAAGTCAGTTCCTTTTTCGACGCTATCTGTTCCATTATGCGGGAACGCATTTCCGTAGTAGCCGCACGGGTAAAGGTCAGGGCAGCGATAAATTTCCCGCCTATGAGTATTCTTTTGAATACCTCTTTAGTGAGACTTGTTGTTTTTCCCGACCCCGCCGAAGCTTTGAGAAGAATACTGTTCATCATATATTCCCCCTGGAAGCTTTGTAATAATCTTCCCTGCCGCATAAGGATTGAAACAGACAATATTCACATTCCTGACAATCATGCTCAGGCTGAAGTTCTTTTCCACCAATTATCTCATCCAGGCGCTCTTTGATGGCCAGCATCAGTTCATCCGCTTTGCCGCTCTCTTCGGCAGGAAGCTTTATTTCCCGATCTTTTGATGGTTCTTTCAGAAAATAGAAGCGGGCTCCTTCTACTCCTTTATTAAAATGATGATAGATAATAAGCTGCGCTGCCGGGTGCAGAATTCCTTTTTCTTTAAAGCGCTCCAGCACCGACGTTTTTCCCGAAAGTTTGAACTTATCTTGTCTTTTGGAATATTTGAAATCAATAACCTCCATTCGTCCGTCAATCCTGGCCAACCGGTCCGAACGTCCGGTTATCTTATAACATCCGGCAATCATTCCTTTGAATTTATCCTCGCACGCTACAGCATTGTCGGCAAAAACGATGCCTTCGCCGTATTCTTTTTCGTCCTCATATATCTCCTTTAACAAAATTTTTGCGTTGAGCATGTAGATGCTAATCCCTTTAATATCTCTCAGTTCGGCGTTTTCATTACTTTTCCAAAGCTCATCAAAAAGTTTTTCCCAGTCATCGAACTTATACTTTTTGCCGGTCGAGAGCTGTTGCAGAAATGTATGAACAAAACTTCCCATCCTCATATTTATCTTTTCATCATCGTCCATGAACGCAGGAGGATCAATACCCAGTATATATTTATAATAAAACAGAAACGGGCAGGCCAGAATCTTGCTAAGGCTCGAAAACGAATAGACGAAATTTTTCAGCTTGTTCCTCAAATCGTCATCAATGGTTATCGCGGTCTTTTCTTTTATTTGTTTAGCAGGCAGCTCTTCTTTAAACGCCACAGCTGTAATTGGTCTTCCAAATTCCTGTGCCAGAAGGCTCATGTAGTAGCTTGGCGTTCTTTCCCTTATCGTATCGTTCACCCCCACTATCTTGATTCTTTCGCCTTCGGCCAGAATCTGCCGGAAAATAAGATCTTCATACTCAAACACGCTTTTACGCATCTGTGGAACATGTATAGGATTGATAAAAGGTCCTTCAAATGGCTGAGTTGGCATTACGCCGCTATCCAGAGAAAGTATCAATCCCCGGCTGAATCTCTCACCCGAAACATGACCGAAACCGACAACCTGCACTGGCGCTTTTCTGCTTCCAGTAACACGGAACTTTTTCGTCTCTATCAGCATTTTTGCCGCATCGGCCAGATTGCGTCCCAGCTTTTCTTTCCAATAATCGAGGAGGGTAGAAAAAGATACGGCCGCCTCCAACGCTTCGCATTCCTCACGAATATAATTATCTTTATTTTTAGATAATTCCACCGCACAGGTTGTGGCAAATTTCTTAAAATCGGACACCTGGCCTAACGCCTTAGCATTTTCTATCTCCAGCAAAAGCCTTTGTCCTGCAGAAGTTGTCGAAAACGGTAACCAAACGGCAAGATTGACGTCATTCCCGAACAAGCGAAGAGATCTGTTCCAGAGCATTGTGGTGAGTGATTCATCAAGGAGGAATATCATCAACTGCTCATCACCTGACTTTTCTTTAAGGAAAGTGGAAATCTCCAATGTGACAATATCAACCAGAGAATGAAGTCCGGCAAGTGAGATCAACTCAATGCCAGTGCCTTCTGATGGCTCAACTCCGCCGCCAAATGACAACATAAGATTTTTTGCTGAATCAAAGGGAAGTTTACCCGGCTCACATAAATCAGTCCCAAAAAGCGGCTTATCAATGAATAATCTTTCCTTTCTTATCTTCCGGTAGAAGCGCTCGGTTACTGGAGTTATTTCGGGAAGTCCAATAAATATTTCCTTTTCGCCGGGAGTGATTTCATCGAGCGCCGCTATTTCCAACTCCGGCATGAAACAATTTATTTTAGAAAGCCACACACGAAAAGCCTGTGCGGTTTCCAGGTAATCCTCGAGCCTCTTCCATTCATCCTCGGTAAACCGCTCCGCGCCAGAAATTGTATTCCTAGAAATTTTATATTTTGAAAGGTTAGCAATAAGAGGCAAAAGACTTGCAGCACGCCGCGCCGGATATGGCTCATCCGGATATTTTTCAGCAATGAACTGTATAAAATAAAGCAACTGCTCATCGCTCGCAGTAGGCTGAAGATTCAATTTTTCACTGTTTTTTATAATCAGGTAAGAATCAAGACTTTCGACCTTTGGAAGTATACCGCCAAGCTTGCTGTGAACAAAGTGCCGCACAGGGTCGACAGCTCTTTCATTGGCACAAATTATTGTCCAATCGGAAAGATCTGGATGATCAACACTTAAAAGCTCGATTATCTTTTCCGAATATTGCGGCATGTTGTTACCCCGTGGATATTAATTTTACCCCGTTAGAAAGCCCGCTGCTTGCCTTGTGCGACGCATTGCTTCTATCGGGGTTTGCTCTTTTATATTCCCCTAAATCCATAAAATTCATTCCTATTCTTCACTGCAGTGAATGCAAAAATCGTGTGAAGCTAACCATTCAAAAATTGTTTGCTGATTTTAATATAACAATTTCTATTTTACAATGTATTCTAAAAAATAATGCTGACAGCGGTCGTATCCCCCTATTCAATCGCGAAGCGACCTGGGATATATATGACGGCTTTGGAAATAGGGCGCTGTCCCTAATTTCCGTCCCTAATTTCCTAATTAAAGATTTAAATGAAGTAAAGTAACAGATGGGGAGATATCTTTTTGAGTATAATCATCTCAGGAGACACGGCGGATTGAACTATGAAACACCTTTTGATAAGCTCCAAAAAGTTACCGAATTAGTGAGCTAGTACAACCGTCCCTTATTCCCTTATTCTTGCTAGAATGACCGAATAATATCTTTAATTTCTTTCGCTTCATCTTCCCACAGACCATCCAATAAAATCGGCTTTTTTTTAGCTATTGCTATACGAATATCGGAAAATAAAATGCCTCTATTAACTCTGACTGATTCGACCTCCCGATAATTGATACGCCGTGCCTTGGAGCTAAACAGTGAACCTTCTTCGAATGATAAGCCTTTATCGGACAAAACCAGTTTGTCGGGAAAGAAAAAATTCCAAAGCATCAATCTGCTTGACTGAAATGTTTTTTCAGAATCGCGAGAAAATCTTTCATCATCATCTTCATCTTCATCCTCATCATAATCATCATCTCTTGCTCTCTCCCGTTTTGACTTAACACGCTTGCCGGAACTTAAATCAGAAAGACAGTATCGGCACTTGATAGCCTCATTCTTAATCTCTTCTCCACAATGAGGACATTTCTTCATTCCTCCCCTTTTTCTTTCTGTTTTTCTTGCAGCCCGGCCCGTAGTCACTTTATCTGTTGAATCCGCAGGTATGCGTTCATTTTCCGCAAAAGTTTCTTTGCCTGTTTCAATCTCCTTATCATCGACTTTCTTCTTAAAGAACGAAAACATCCTTTTGATAATTCCTTTTTTCTCTTCCATTTAAGCACCCCTTGATGAAGTCTAACAATTAATATCCAAACTTCTCTCCTTTGAACCGATTATTATAATAGCACTATTTGTTTTTATTAAAAGAGGAAAATACATTCATTGATTACTAATTAAAAGCCTGTATTTTCATAGATTTAGCATTTTGTTTTTACAAGAAGAAGGAAATTATTGTACTAAAATTAAATCTTACAGAGAAATTCAGCTGTCTCACTTACCGTTATGACTTGATGCAACTGCTGTCTTTAATTTTAGACCACTCCATGCCAATCGCCCTCTTTATGGGTAATCTACAGTTGATTTTGTTCCATAAGTTAGGATTCGGCAATTAATTATTACCGATTGTGCTGTGCTTTCTGAATTGGAGTTTCAAAAATAACCACTACTTCCCAAAAACCTTCTTGACCTGGCCTATCTTTTTCTGAGCTTTACCGGTGATCTTTTCAACTTCACCTTCAGCTTCCAAATTCGGATTATCGCTTAATTCTCCGGCAACCTTTTTGATCTTTCCCTTCATCTGGTGAAACGTGCCTTCCATCTTGTCCCTAAAACTCGATTTCATAATATCCTCCTCCTTTAGTTTTTTGATTTGACTGCTGTACTATTTTTTTCCGATAATAATGTTTCCCGCAATATTTTACCTATTACTATACCTGCTCTTTAACCACGCTCTGGCGATATCTATATCGGTGAACGTCTTGAATGAAAGACCGGCATTCAACGTAACAATCTCGTAAAACGAATTATAATCAGCATTCTCCACCGTATCGACAAAAGCAGTATTCATTTTTGGTTTGTCGGAAGGTATAGTTTTGACAAAAATATCTGCTTCTGAAAAATCAAAACGCCCCTTGAGCTTTCGGACATCTATCAACTCATCATTTGTATTCAATGACTTTTGCAAAACGATTAATTCGCTTATTATTTTATCTACATTACGGTTTGTCAACTTACCTGTAAGGACAACTTCAAGAATTCCTTCATTCATAGATGACGACATTTGATATGCGGCCTGGTCTTTAATCATGTCCGTTGCCAAAAAATAATTTTCAAATGATTTATTTTGTAAATCAATCATTTGTTTAACTATTTGCTTGTTTCCCATGTCGACCTCCTTTTTCCGCCAAGATAATTACTAATATAAAAAAATTCTTTACTCCCTTTTATTTAAGCGAAACAATTTGTTTGAAAAATAGCAGGTTTCCATAGAGGCATCATAACCTCTATGGAAACCGCTAAATACAAGCAACTTCTCATGACTCCTTTCCCTGGTGAACGCCAGGAGATTGAGGGTTGGGTTGATGAGTTAACTGGAATGACAACAGAGGCTATGTTTAATTACCTCTCTTATCTTTCTTTTTCAGCATCACAAAAATAAGAGTTGCAATTACCCTGCCAACAACTTTAAAAATAAAAAGTTTTAATATGCCTTTTAATATTAGGTGGTTAGATTAATAAGCGGGAATAATTCGGATGTCTAAAAAGACAGGGTTACCCTCAATATATTGAGGTTTACTTTGAAGGGTGGTGGATAAAATATTTTATGTAATGATGGATAATGAAAAGAAACCAGGGCGGTTTTCCCAACACCCTGCATGCGCCGGGTAAGTGCGTCGGGATTCGGAATGATATTTGTGCTAATTACGGCGCTGCCTTTTAGGACGGCCATTGTGCCTACACGCCGTCATTCGCGTGGACATACTGTATCGCTTTACTTCTCTTCTCATCATTCGCCGTCTTTAACCAATTCTTTAAAATTCCCAATGAACTTTCTGATAGCGGAATAATCTAATTTCATGTCTTTACGCCTTGATATGAGGTTCTCGAGGTGTTGCATTGGCCGCAAATCATCGGGACATACTGCCATACTACACATATAATAAAAGGCAGCCTCTTCATAGCAATTCTGCCCCTCAAGAGAAAGTCCCATATTCTTGTACGCATTGGGCAGTGGGGGTAGAATTTTTATCGCTTTCTCCAGAAACTGTTCAGCCTCTTTATATTTTCCAAGAACATTAAGGCAATATCCCAGATTATTATGGATAAAGTACCAGATTTCCAAATTTGATGGCCCCAAGGCCATTGCTTTGTAATAGTAAGAAGTAGCAGAAACAAAATCTTCCATATTCTCCATTAATCGTCCTATATTAAGATAATGTTCAGCAGCCTTGTCATTATCATCGGTATCAGCGAGCATATTTTTCAAGATGGTCAATGCTTTCTGCGGCTGACCTTTCCGCTGATAGAGGCAGCACAATTCAAATGCCGCCTCTTCCTTTTGAATTTTGTTACCTGATTTAAATATTTTTAATAGATTTTCCTCGCGTATATCCATAAATCAATCCTCCATTGCAAATATCTCCACAAATACAAGGCAACAAATATGCCTGATTCGTTTCTCCTCCTTTTGATAGGATACTAAATTTATTTCGAGGGTGATTCAAAATCAAAGCGACAAAGGGACGTCGCATTATTTTTGATAAATTGCTGCTTTCCCCTCAGGTTCAATTTATGGCTTTCTGCAGACGTTTCATAAATTCTGTTCTGGGGATTTCTCTCGCGCCGAATCTTTTCAAATGCTCTGTTGTTACCTGGCAGTCAATGAGTTCAAAACCATTTTTTTCGAGAGCGACAGTATAGACGGCAAAGGCAACCTTGGAC
This sequence comes from Syntrophaceae bacterium, assembly GCA_016927935.1. Classification (GTDB taxonomy): domain Bacteria; phylum Desulfobacterota; class Syntrophia; order Syntrophales; family Smithellaceae; genus Smithella. The sequence continues at coordinate 28,570 of JAFGLS010000209.1, read as the reverse complement.
GCATCGGTCTTTTTTGCGAACATGGATTCCCCGAAAAACGCCCTCCCCATCGCAATACCATATAAACCACCGGCGAGTTCACCGCCATCCCACGCCTCGACAGAATGGGCATGACCGGCTTTATGCAGCCTGACATACGCTTTGATCATGTCTTCCGTTATCCATGTATTCCCCTGCCCTTTTCTCCTGATCGTGGCGCAGTTCCTGATCACGTCTTCAAAGGCCTCATCAACTGTAACGCGGTACCTGCCCTTTCTGATGGTCTGCCTCAGGGTTTTTGAAATTTTAAATTCCGCGGGGATGAGGACGAGCCGGGGATCCGGCGACCACCAGAGGATGGGGTCGCCGTCAGAATACCAGGGGAATATGCCCATCGAATAGGCCAGAAGCAACCGTTCAACGCTCAGGTCTCCGCCGACCGCGAGCAAACCGCTTTCATTGGCCAGTTCAGGCGGTGGGAAGTCAAGTTTTTGGGTTATTAAATAAACGGGCATTCTGCTTTTTTATAAAGGTTGCGAAAGACGCAAATACAAAGAATCAATCACCGAACTCGAACACAATCTTGCCTTCTTCAAGGTTAGCCTTCACAAAGCCGCCCTTTTTCAGTCTGCCGAAGAGCAGCTCCTCGGAAAGCGCGTCTTTAATCTCTGTCTGAATCACTCTGGCCAGCGGCCTCGCACCGAACTTGTCATCATAGCCCTTTTCGGCAAGCCAATCCCTGACGGCACCGTTTACTTCCATTTTGACCTTTTTCGCTCCGAGCTGCCTTCCCAGATCATTCAAGAACTTATCCACCACTTTCTTCATAATGGCGGGCTTGAGCGGGTTAAAGGTAACTATTGCGTCTAGACGATTACGAAATTCTGGATTAAAGAGTTTTTTTATTGCCTTGTCGCTTTTTGATTCTGTATCGTCTTTTCTTTCGCCGAATCCTATCGTCTCTTTATCCATCTCTTTCGCGCCTGCGTTGGAAGTCATGATGAGGATAACATTCCTGAAGTCCGCTTTTTTCCCGTTGTTATCCGTCAACGTGGAGTAATCCATAACCTGCAGTAATATACTGAAGATATCCGGGTGCGCTTTTTCAATTTCGTCCAGCAACAGTACCGAATACGGGTGCTTCCTGATCGCGTCCGTCAGCTGCCCGCCCTGGTCAAAACCGATGTAACCGGGAGGAGCGCCTATCAGCCTCGCCACGGCATGCTTTTCCATATATTCACTCATATCGAAACGGATAAATTTTACGCCGAGCACACTGGCCATCTGCTTCGATACTTCGGTCTTGCCGACACCTGTAGGACCCGTGAAAAGGAAAGAGCCTATCGGCCTTTCCGGCGTGCCAAGTCCCGCGCGCGACCTCCTGATGGCGGAGACCAGCATATGAATGGCGCTATCCTGTCCAAAGACCGCCTGCTTGAGCTCTGTTTCCAGATCCTTCAGCTTCTCCATATCAGAAGCCGTTATATTAACCGAGGGTATCTTGGCGATGTGAGCGACAATGTTTCCGATCTCCCTCACACCGACGACAGGCCTTTTTTTGCCGGCAGCCGTCAGTTTTTTTGTCGCGCCAGCTTCATCAATCACATCAATGGCTTTGTCCGGCATAAATTTATCGTTTATGTATTTCGCGGAAAGTTCAGCGGCAGCCTTAATGGCCCCGTCCGTGTAACTGACGCCATGGAAATCCTCATAATAAGAACGAAGCCCTTTCAATATATCCACCGTTTCCTCTATGCTGGGTTCATAAATTTCTATCTTCTGGAACCGCCTGGAAAGGGCGCGGTCTTTCTCGAAATTGTTTTTGAATTCCTCGTACGTGGTCGCGCCGATGCAGCGCAGCCTGCCGGAGTTGAGCACCGGCTTCAGGATGTTAGACGCATCCATCGAACCGCCGCTTGTAGCTCCTGCTCCGACCACGGTGTGAATCTCATCAATGAAAAGAATAACGCCGGGGATCTTTTCGAGGCCTTTGATCGTAGCTTTCAGCCTTGCCTCAAAATCTCCCCTGTATTTTGTGCCCGCAAGCAATGCTCCCATGTCGAGCGCGTAAATTTTTGTATCCCTCAGCACAACAGGCACAGATCCCTTATGGACACTAAGAGCAAGCCCTTCCACCAGAGCTGTTTTTCCGACTCCCGGTTCGCCCACAAAGACGATATTGTTTTTCCGCCGCCTGCAAAGCACCTGTATCGTGCGTTCAAGCTCCACCCCGCGGCCTACCAATGGATCTATCTCCCCTGCCGCGGCCTTCTCGTTGAGATTGACCGTATAAAGCTTCAGTGGATCCTTGGACACAGGCCGCTTCGGCTCCATCTGTCCCTGCTCCGATTCCTGTGCCGTTTCTTCTGACGATGACTCTTTTTGCCCGTCACCTTCATAATCGGTACGGCTGTGGGATATGTATTCGAGCACATCAATACGCGAAATACCCTCCTGCTCAAGAAAATGCACGGCAAAGGAATCTTGTTCAGCGTAAAGCGCCGCCAGCAGATCGCCTGACTCCACCTCCGCCTTTTCCGCTGAATGGACATGGTTTATTGCACGTTCAATAACCCGCTGGAACCCTACGGTGGGCACAGGATTTGAGCCTTTGCCCGGGGACAATACAGGGATGTTCTTGGCAAAAAATGATTCGATGGCTTCCTTAATCCTCGTGACATCGCCGCCGCATCCCGTGATGATGTCAATGCCGACCTCATCATGAACAAGCGCGTACAGGATATGTTCGGCGCTCAGGTACTCGTGACGCCTTTTTCTCGCATACCTGATAATCGCATCCAGGAACAAGTTCAATTCTTTATTAATCATTCCCTCTCCATAGTACATTTGAGCGGAAATTCATTGCTGGCCGCCAGCTCATGAACCGCCATCACTTTTGTCTCGGCAATCTCCCGCGTATAGACGCCGCATGTCCCGGCTCCCCTTTTATGCACGTCCAGCATGATCCTGGTCGCCTCAGCGGGCGACCTATGAAATATAGTCTCCAGAACATAAACGACAAAATCCATGGTGGTATAGTTGTCATTAATCAGTATAACCCGATAAAGAGAAGGCTCCTTGGTCTCCTGCCGCTCTTTTTCGACGACACTTTCTTCTGGTTTTACTTTCTCTTCGCTCATGACCACATCTATACCTTTCGAATCTATAATAATACCATTCTAAAATAATTCAAGACCTTAAAGACATACACATATTTTTTGTTTTTTCCAACCATCCTTTTGTGGTCATGGCGACGAGTCCCGATATGTCGGGACGACTCGGTAATCTCGTAACTTCTTAGCTATTATACCGGTGCGAAGCACGGTGTATGCCATGCGAAGAGGCTGCATCATGATGCGTTGTTATGACATTCGACCAACGGCTATAGTCCAGCTACGCTGGGGAGAAGTCTTAATATATTTTCATCTTAAGATTCCTCTCCCGACACCCTGCATGAGCCGGGCAAGTACGTCGGGCTTCGGAAATGACAGAAAAGACATTACGACACAACCTTGTAGGCTTACCATAGTACCCCTATAGTGCCCTTTAGGGTATTTAGGGTAAATCCAGGACATAAAATTAAACAGTAGTGAGCCTTGCTAAGAACAAGTAAAGCGAAGTTCGAAGCTTTAGTCGTAGTGAGACTTGCTAAAATCGAGTCCCGAGAATTCGTGACGATGATTGAAGCAATAGTCGAACTATCCAATCCCGATACTTCGGGATGGGGAACTATCCAATAGACTGGGTTATTGGGAACCGTTCCTTATTCTTTTGAGAAAACTGCTAACATGAGTCAAGAGCAGATTTGAAAGGTTCGGCAAAACTAAGATGGATCTCCGAATTTGGCACTCGGGGTTTTGTTTTGCTTGAATTGTCAAGAGTAAAGATTTGACCCCTTTAATAAATAAATACGTTTTTAGTTTTTACTAATCTCACGACTTCGCCCGATTTTTTATGGTTTAAATATCCACTCACCGCCTGGACATGTATGATTATTTTCCACGGATGGCGGGTCTTCCCACAATACAGGAGCACAAATGCGTAATTAAGAACTGGGAAAAAATCACATCATTGTCACAATGCAGGAATTGGATAATTCGTCTAAAATATTTTGCTCCTGAATTTTGCGTCTCATTAGGGCGGGGGGAGTCGAACAAGTATGCTAAGTGTTTTAATCACTAAGTTTCATTACATTATAATTTTTCTCATACCCTCAAATATACCCCATATTTTAACAACATCTCATTATCACTCATTTTCAAATAATGAATTTTGAAATTCATTCTTAATTTCTGAAAGTTCTATATAAAACCGTTTGATCATGGGGTCGCATTTAACGTCTGTTTCCCGAATCGGACGGGCTAGGCGAAATCCTTCTATTGAACGGCACCGGCTTAATGCAACATAGACCTGTCCAAAAGTAAAAGTTCCCCAGCCCAGATCAATCAGGACATTATCAAGCGTTTTACCCTGACTCTTATGAATGGTTACCGCCCAGGCATGCATCAGAGGATATTGAGTGTACTGGCCAACCTTGACCGCAACAATTTCATCGTTTTCGGAGTCATAGGTATATTTATAATTTTCCCATGTTTCAGGATGTACATCATAAACCATTCCCCTGGAGCCGCTGACTAGTTCCACCATAATCGTCCTTTGCTCGATATTTCGGACAATGCCTATGGTCCCATTAACCCATCTTTTTTGCGCATCATTCTTGGTGAACATGACGCGAGTGCCAAGTTTCAGTTTCAAATCCATCGGTGAAGGAAGTTTATCATTGTCCAGTGAGAATTGGCCTTCTATAGTTCCCTTGAATGAATATTCCTCTGCCTGTAAATTACCTAGTTCATTGCCATTGATTTTATCGGCCATTCTATTCGTGCAGGTCAGTGTAATATCCGGCTGAAAATCATCCTGTTCACAGTATTGCTGGTTCAGTATTTCGATCACAGATTCAATGTCTTCTCCGACACGCACACGGTTGAGGACATCTATATATGAACGATCTTCCTGTCTGTAAACTGATGTCAGCTCTATGGGATGCATTGGAATATTCTGCAGCCTGAAAGAGCTGAAAAAATAAGGGCCTGTGTATCCTCTTGCCTCCAACACATTCCTTTCGTGTTCCGGCACCACCGGCGGCAGCTGGAAGAGGTCACCAACCAGTAAAAGCTGTACCCCTCCAAATGGCTTTGTGCTGGAGCGGTTCTTTCGTAGAAATTTATCTATGCTGTCCATAAGGTCACAACGGACCATTGAAACTTCATCGATCATCAGCAACTCTAGCTTTTTGTATAATTTTCTGTTATGAGCCAGCTTAATGTCTTCTTCCTCATGAATCTTGGGAGGAAGACGAAAAAAGGAATGAATCGTCATTCCTCCTGCATTTAAGGCCGCCACGCCTGTCGGTGCCAGGACAACAATATTTTTGTCCATGATGTTCTTCAGATAATGGATCAGAGTTGTTTTGCCTGTTCCGGCATTCCCGGTAACGAATACAATTGGACACCCGATCTTCAATAATGATTCGACCGTCCTGTATTCTTCTGAAATGATGATACCATCAAGTGGGCCTTTTCTAATATGATCATGTCTTTTTTTCTCAGATTCATGAGTCATTCGCCGATTGAGTTCAATGACATCAACAGATTTAATATCCTGCAGCTTTTTATTTTTTTTCAGAATGCCCACGATTTTTATTTCAGCTCCATACAATTTTCGCTATGGTCATTTTGTAAAACTGTATAATTTATCTACTATATCCACCATGCCCATAGTATCTTGGCCGCAATATTCTTCCAGCAGATTTCTGACTTTATCCTTATCTTGATTATCCTCTGTAAATGTAACACGGACATATTCTTTGCTGGCGGTAATTCCATCGCCAATTTCCAGATCATCATAGGATTTATCTGTTAGTACCGGTAATACATCCTTAATTGAGCAACTGCCGTTCTGCTTTGGATGATAATAAGCAAAATCTCTAAAAGGTCGCAGTAAATCGATCATCCTTTCTTCAATAGATTCCACCCATTTTTTATATTTTGGTAATACTTCCGCACATTTTTTAAGAATGCCCATTTCAAAACCAGCATTATAGGCAATTACAGAACCTTTTGTGCCCATAACTTCTTTTAGTTTTGACATAAACTCAGGACGGGGATCATTCGTTCCATCTGCCAGAAATGAAAAATGTTCCGTTTTTGCTCCTTTTTCTTTAACCACATGCACTGAAAACTGAAACGGTATCTGCTGGTAAGGACTGGAACCGTCAAATAAAGGAATGGCTGACCCGCACGTCTCAAAATCCATATAATAAGCAGGATATTTTATTAAATTGAGGAACTCCTTTATCTTATCGCGATCAATATATGGTTTCCCCGTTCGCTCACAATCAACTTGGATCTTATTCTTTTCGTTAAGTTTGTACTCTTCAGGTATTTTGGCCAATTCAAGAATGCCTTTTTTAATCAAAACAGAGGGAAGCTTCTTATTGCTGTAAAGCAGAAACACGTTTCTCTCGGGCAGGAATGACCAGCACTTTTCTATTAACGGGCAATCGTATGGATCATTGCAGTGTGCACCGACGCCAATTTCGATAAATGTTTTGGCAGCTATGGCTTTGACCATTTCCGCCACATTATCTTCAGTTGTTTTACTATATGATGTCTTAATTTCGTCGGTAATATCAATTTTCTTAAATAATTTATTGGGATCTATATCGCCCTTGCGGATATAGGTATTATCAATGCACATTAGATAACATTTATCTATTTTTAGCCCAGCTCCGGTATAAACATAGTATTGAAAACCAATATCGTCATAATGAACATCTTTTATTTCTGTGGAACTTTTAACTTCAATCAAGTTCCATTTATCTTTGCCAACAGGTTCCAGTATATCCGCTCTTGCATAACAACGCTTATATGTTAACGCAGCTTCAAATATCGGCACTCTTTTTGAGATCAATTCTTTGGTTGATTGCAGTCCTGCTTCAAATGATCCGCTGTGATCAACCTCAACACCTTCTGGAAATAATTTCTTTGCATAGTCCCCAACTTCATGCCCTTGATCAAATATTGCTTGAGTAGCCTCATCAGGTTCTGGGATGGCTTCCGGTTCGTTATAGATGTACCAAAGCAATTTTTTACATTGTAAACCGTTAAGATATTTTGTTTTGGATAGCTTGATTTTCATAGAATTTTTGTCAATTCAGTGCATGTTCCTTATACAATATTATAAACTTTTTAATGCTGGATGCAGTTATTCTATTGAGATATTCTGAAGCAATTCAGTTGCCTTTCTAGCTGTAGCAATAAAAGTATCTTTTGTGTAGGCACGATACATCGGATGATAGATGCCTACCATGGGAATACCCTTATATGTCATTTTCCAAATATCCCCTTTTGATTTGAAAGGGGAATAATATTTTTTGTCATCGAAAAGTTCTTTGAGACTCTCGACACCCCAACCACTGGCAATTAGGACACGCTTAGGTTTGACATATTCTATTATCAAAGGGAACTGTTCGCGTGCATCCCATTTGTCTTTACCATTATTTGGCCGTTTAATCTTATTGTTTACATCACGGTCCATGAGTCGAGGTACCAAGTTGGTGAATGCATGTTGCTGCCAGAATTCCTTGGGGTCTAGCTCTTTTCCATCATATAGAAAACTGAGACGTAAAATCTTAAAAGTATCTTTATCCAGATATCCATTGATTTTCACATGATTTACAATAAATTTGTAAGGCCATTCTGAGTCTGGATGATCTTTCCAACCCGTCTTGCCGGCCGTTTCATCTCCCTTGGGACAACTTTCACCAATAATCAGCGTACCGTTGAAATGTCCAGGCTTCCATGGTCTGAAAATAGGTTTCGGCATGTTCATTCCTCCAAAGTTAAAAAAGTATTCAGAAGTAACACTCCTACTTGCATCGTAGAAATATTCTATAATAAACTGGAAATATATTCAATTTGTCGAGGAAATTATCTAATATTAACGTTCCATAATACGGCACGATTTTTATTTTTAAGTTTACATCATCAAAGCGATAAGTTATATTGCTTACAGATCTGATCTCGTAATTCCAACCACATGGAAGGACTATGCCTGAAAAGTTTGATCTTTATAAAAGCTACGGGGAAAAACTGATCGGCCTATTCGCCCATCTGCTTTTTTCCGGGGAGAATCATTCCTTGACGGAACTAGCCCAGATGCTGAGCTGTTCCAAGCAGACTGTCTTGCGGCTTCTCAATAATATCAGGATGTCCTACGGAATCAATATTGAGGAGACCAAACAGGGCAACAGGAGCTACTACCGGATAAGAAAGCCAGTGGCATCCCTGGCCTGTATCCCCCTGACCGAGGCGGAACTGCAATCCCTGCTTATGTGCAAGTCATTCACACAGTATCTGGTGGGTAAAAAACTCTATGAGGAAGCGACACAGGCTATCTTTAAAAGCAAGGCCGCCCTCGCGGGAGGCCAGCAGATAGGGGAATGTCACTTTACCTCTTTCCGTCCCGGCACAATTGATTATACGCCGCAGCATCAGATCTTCCACACTCTGATAGAGGCGATGGAAAAACAAAAAGTATGCAAGTTGACTTATCAGGCCATTGAAGCATCGCATCCGAAAACCTTTCACATAAAGCCTCTGAAATTATTTTCTTATCACGATGCCATTTACCTCCACGCTCAAAAAGCAAAAGAACCGGGGAAACCCTACCGTGCCCCGAAGTTTGATCCTCTCCTTGCTGTTCATAGAATGAAAGCCGTCGAGATGACGGACATTAAATTTGAGCCTGACAAGTTTGATTTCGAAAAAGCATTCAACCAACAATTCGGTGTCATCAAGGATGAAGTATTTGATGTGGAAGTGGCCTTTTCTGGTTGGGCAGCTTCCTATGTGGCAGAGAGAATCTGGAGCCCCGACCAGCAAATCACCAAAAAAGGCAAAGACAAGATCGTCCTGAAATTCAAGGCTTCTTCCGAACCGGAACTTACCAGCTGGCTGCTTTCCTTTGGCGAGGATGCAACTCTGATTAAGCCAGAGTGGCTGGTCAAGGAGCTAAAATCAAGAATAAAAAAATTGTCCTGTTGCTACTCGTAAAGGCAGTACGCCAATCAAACGGACTTTTACATCATTGAAAATTCGGATTGACATTTCGAATTTTCAATGATCCGGGAAAGCCTATGATGTAATAATGTAATAAAAGATTTCTCGTACCTCCGTTTCTCGAAATGACATTAGAATGCTACGCTCCTGTTTTTTGCTGTCATTCCGATGAGCGCAACGAAGAGGAATCTTAAAACATAAAAATAAGATTTCTCGTCGTCCCGATTCATCAGGACTTCTCGAAATGACACATAAACGGATAGAGACACGATAGCGTCATTCCAAATATCTGTAATAATTCAATTATTGTAAATAATCCTTTTAAATAAAAAATAATACAATCGTTCCCTTATATGGAACGATCACATGATAACCTGTTCCCAAATCATATTAAAATAAAGGAGGGAAACACCATGACGGAAGAAACAAAACGTGATGAAAAGGCATTGGCCGAATACGGAATCATCTATTTATCCGGCGAGATTAATATTACCAGTGCCGAATCAATATGCAAGGAAATCATCGAGCACAACATCAAGAGAAATGTAAGCCAGATGCAGCTGATTATCAATTCCCCCGGAGGCATATGCTCCGCCGGATTTTCCATCATTGACATCATGGAATGGTCGCGGATTCCGATATACACCACCGGTCTCGGAATGATTGCCTCCATGGGACTGCTGATCTTCATGACCGGGGAAAGCGGGCACAGGGTAATAACCCCCCGGACGTCCGTGCTCTCGCACCGTTTCACTGCAATGAATATGGGCAGCCACAGTCAGCTCATTGCCGGAAGAAAAGAGGAAGACATGATGCACGAACGTGTTGTCCTCCATTATCTAACGTATTCCAAAATCAAGGACCGAGCGGAACTGGAAAATTACCTTCTGCGGGATGTGGATACGTGGCTTACACCGGAAGAGACGGTGCAGTATGGTCTTGCCGATGTCGTAGAACCGGCAAGGAAAAAGGCATAAGGAGGAACAGTCATGAACGAATCAATGTCAACCATGAACACGAATCAAAGTGCCACGGCACAGGCGGGGAAATTAGTATCCATGGCCAAATACTGCGAACAGAAAAGTTCCGAACCGTCGTTTTCTGACAACTTGGATTATTTACAGGCCATGGAACAGGAAGGAAGGCTCATTCTGGCATACGCCCTGTTAAGACAGCATGGACCGGACTGGCAGGGCAATTCCAATTATGTGCAGGCGATGTCGATGGCAGGACTTTCGCCCCTGGAAAGCAAGCCGGAAATAGTGGCAGACCTGATTTCACTGATTGAGCAGAAAAACCGTAAGGGAGCCGAAATGGCGGAACAAAAAGGCATCATGATTTATTTTACAAAGTTCTGCCGTGAAAAAAAGGTTGAGGAGTTTAACAGGACTTTGGTTTTATTGCTACTCCTGCTGTCAACCAACGAGAGATTCGCAAAAATGTTCGATCTGTGCGCTTTCGGTGATGACGCAAGGAAAGGAAGTGCCGTCAAGATAGCAACCATCATTAACGTTATCTGCAGTGAATACAGAGAGCAGCTTGTCAGCCGCAAAAACTTCAGCACGGAATCGCCCCTCATCCGGCAGGAAATTCTGCAGATTGATTTCTGTGATGACGACAAGACCACCATTTTTGAAAAATACGTAAGCCTCAATGACAGATACGTGCGATACATGGTAGGAGATAATAATCTTTACAAAAATACTTCCAGGATGATTCAACGCGATGAAGGTTCAGTCCATTTAGACCAGGTTATAGTGCCGGATCAAATAAAAACAGAGCTTGTTTCGCGCATCGGCAACTACCTGGCATGCCGGGAAAGCAAGGAAGCAAAGATGCTTGATGATTTTTACGGCTACGGTACTGCTCTTACACTGCTTTTCCATGGTCCTTCAGGAACGGGAAAAACCATGATGGCTCAGGCTCTCGCCAATCATTTCAACAAACCTCTTTATTCACTCAAGTCCAACAAATCAGAATGCGATGGTATAATTATAGTTGATGACAGTATCAAAAAATTATTTCTGGAGGCCTCCTTGAATTCAGGAATTGTATATTTTGACGAAGCTGATGATTTTTTTATTAAGAACAGCTGGTTATCGCGCCTACTTCTGATCGAAATTGAAAAAGCCCGCTGCGTTGTCATTTTATCAACAAACCAGCCTGTGAATCTTGATCCTGCTATGGATCGCCGTTTATCGCTGAAGGTCTGTTTCGGTATCCCGGATGCCGAACTGCGTTACAGGATATGGCAGGCGTTAATGCCTGATTTCGTGAAACTGGCTCCCGATGTTGATTTAAAACTGCTTGCAGAACGTTACAACTTTACCGGCGGACTTATCAAAAACAGCATCTTCATGGCCTTGGTTTCATCATTGACTTCCGCAAGCAGGGACAAATCGCTGATTACCATGGACATGATCGATAAGGCAGCACAGCTGCAATTACATCAAATGGCGGATACGAATTCTCTCTATCAGGTCTATGCTCCGGCAAGCAAGGGAAGCGATCTGCCAATCAACAATGAGCAGAGAATCCAGCTGGGCAATGCCGTAAATGTTTATAAAAACCTTCGGGAAAAGAAATCAGGACTTAACATACTGATTACTGCCAGTGACATTGAAACGGGCATTGCCGCGGTTGAATTGATGGCCGGCGAATGTAACCTGAAAATCAGAAAGTTTGATTATACTGATTTATATGAAAAAAATACCGTTGATTACGGCATGGTATTTGATCCTATTTCCCAGACTAAAAAGTATCCGATAGAACTGGCCTTTGGGGAAAGCACCGGCGACGCTTTTCTGCTGATGTTTGTCGATTGCAACCGTATTGCAACATGGACGGATGATTCACGGGAACGCGATATCAGCCTCGAGCGAATGTTCCTGAGCTTTGATCTGCGCCATCATATGAGATATTATAAGGGTCTTTTCTGCATGGTTACGTTTCCGCCACTCGGGAAAATACCAAAAGAATTCCATCTTCATTTCAATATCGAATGTCCGAATGAAGAGATGCAGATGATGCAATGGAGAAAACATCTTGACAAATACAGAATCAGTGACAATGACCTGGTATCGCTAGTGAAAAATCATCCCATGCATATCGTGGAAATAGATTATTTTGTCCAACAGGCGGAAATCCAATCAGTCATAGAAGGCAACTATGGTGAACTAACGGCAAGGGATATCAATAATGTCATTGACCGCTATTGTTCAAAACGTCCAAAACCAGTTTTGTTTGGACAATCAGATAATGCAAATCATGTTTGATTTTAATATGCTTTTCTGAAGCAATAAATTTGATCTGAAAGGGGTAAAATGTTTTATGATAAAAGATAGGGAAAGATTCCAAAAACATATCAGACATCTCTTCAGAAGAATGACTGAGATTTACGATAGTATATATGATCAGTGGATTATTGATCAAATGCAGAACAATAAGGCGCTCCTTGATAAAATAGTCGATATTTTAGGTGAAATCGATCCTCAAGGGCTTGTCTGTTGCGGTGCGCCTGAGGATGAATATGAGCCTGAAGCGGAAACCATCCTTCTGCGCCAATCCGAATGGAAAACTATCGATGCTTTGGAAAAAATAATAGCCGAAGAGTTTGCCTGGTGGTTTTTCTTATACGATGAAAATGACAAGGTGAAACATTATGGTGCACCTGAATACAAGGTCATCGCCAGACAAATCTGGAATGCCCGGCTGGAGGAAAAGGGTAAGAAGCCGATAGCATTTAAGGACAGGATTATATTATCGCCCAAAAGGCCTATGATCGTAATTGAAATTGATTAACGAATTTATATGCATACAGCTTTTGATAGTTTAATTAGATTGCAAGAACAGGTACAAAATACTAATATGCACATAAACAAGACAAACAGGATTTCCAATGCAGGTATGTATTCACCGCGGCGCTAAAGAAATAGGCGGAAGTTGCGTTGAAATGGAAGAAAAAGGTCAAAGGCTTTTGCTGGATCTTGGTCTTCCGTTGGATGCAGAACAGAGCGAAACTCCACTGCCTGATGTTTCCGGTCTGGAAAAATCCGATGAGTCATTGCTGGGAATAGCCATTAGTCACGCACATCTTGACCACTATGGTCTTTTGGCTAAGCTCCGGCAAAAAGTCCCGGTTCTGATTGGCGATGGAGCTGTCAGGATAATCAATGCCGCCAGACAATTTTTCCCCGACATCCCTGGTTTCCACGATACCATTGAATTAAAGGACAGAAAGCCGATTTCCAGGGGACCTTTCACCATCATCCCATATCTGGTTGATCACTCGGCTTATGATGCTTATGCGTTTCTGGTAGAAGCCAATGGCAAGAAGGTCTTCTACTCCGGAGATTTTCGGGGGCATGGAAGAAAAGCGGAACTGTTTAAAAAGTTGATCAAAAAACCACCCAAAGATGTCGATGTTCTCTTGATGGAAGGTTCAACACTTGGCCGGACAGGTGCTGAAAACGAATACCCTTCGGAAGATGAACTAGAGGTTCAATTCATTGAACATTTTAATTCGACAAATGGTTTGACACTCGTCTGGACTTCCGGCCAGAATATTGATCGGATTGTTACCATTTATAGGGCATGCCGGAAAAGCGGCAAAAAGCTTATCGTGGATCTTTACACTGCCAGTATCCTGATAGCCATCAATAATCCCCATCTGCCCCAGCCGGGCTTCAGGAATTTTTATGTTTACGTTCCTCAGTTTCAACGAATACTGATCAAGAAACGTGAGCTTTTCGATATCCCGTTATCTGTTGCTTCTTGCCGTGTATATCCCGAAAAATTAGCCGACATGGTAAATTCATCGGTAATGTTGTTTCGTCCCTCTATGACTGAGGATTTAGAAAAGGCAGAATGCCTTGAGGGATCTAAACTTATTTATTCCTTGTGGCCGGGCTATTTAAAAGACAAACGATATCAATGGTTCATGGATTGGCTTAAAAATCATCTGATTCCCATTCTCCATTGCCACACATCCGGTCATGCATCTTTACCCGACCTGCAAACAATGGCTCGTGCCATATCGGCAAAGAGACTTGTACCAATACATACCTTTATGCCGGAAAGATATAAAGAATTATTTGATAACGTAGAAATGCACGCCGATGGAGAATATTGGGAGGTTTGAGTTATTTATGACCATATCTAAAAATGAAATAGAAGAAGATGATTATTATGATTCTGATGTATCCATACGAGAATATCATCCGGCAGATCCGCCAACCGGTCGTTTAATCGTTAAGCGCAGCGGGCACAGTATTACCCGGCAGATTCCCAAACCCGTAATTCTCGTTGACACCCGTGAAAAATATCCTTTTGATTTTAGCAGATTCAAAAACTGGATTGCTGATTCAAAAAGCCAAGCACTGAAAGTTGGGGATTACAGTATAGAGGGCATGGAGACACTGCTTGTTTTGGAGAGAAAAACGCTGACCGATCTTATAACAACTGTAATTCAGGAGCGGACAAGATTTTTTAAATTATGCGAAAAAATGACAAAGTACCGTTGGAGAGCTCTATTAATTGAGGCAAGTTATGAGGACATAAAGTCTCCCTATGATTATGAGGAATACAATACACTGGCTCATCCGAACGCCGTATCAGGTACACTGGATGCTTTGGAAGTACGGTTCGGCATCCCCATAATCTATACATCACGTTATCGCCCATTGGCAGAAGAAAAAGTCGCGAGCTGGCTATCCAAACATTTTACATACTGGTATCTGGAGAGTAATGGATATGGCCGTGTTTTGCAGGAGGGAGATCTATAATTATGTCAACGTTAGCGATGATGAAAAGTTCGACAAATTAGCTGAGATATTATTATATAATAAGTCTTTAGGAGGTTACCATGGTAAAAGATATTATTAAGGGGGTAAATTCAAGGTTAAATGCAAAAAAGGAAAAATATAATCTTATATCTCACAAAAAAGGTTGGCTTAAATTTCTTGCGGATGGGAATCTGGGGTTCATGCCCGGTGATTTACACCGGATTCTCAGAGAAGTTATTAATGAATTTCCACCGAATGGCAATAAACTATTACATCAAAGAAAAAGATACAATTTCACCGTAACAGTTGAAAAAAAGGCATATAGACCCGAAGAAGCCCTCGAAAGATTTATAACGACATCAAATTCTGGCAAGTTCTACAATCAGGTACCCATCGGCGGGAAAAAAGAATCCGTTGATATTGGAATTGAAGAAAATGAGTCAAAATTTGTATTTGTTGAACTGAAACCGTGGACAAGCACAAATTCTCCTCTCTATGCTATTGTCGAGAGTCTTAAAAATCTTATTGAATATAGAATAATACATGAAAATGGAATCACACACCATAAAGACTGTAAGCATTATGAGAACATTAATCTGATTATTCTAGCACCACAGTCTTATTATCAGGATTATGGTTTAACAGAAGAAGCGCAGGATAAAATCAGCAAAGTGGAAAAAGCTTTAAACGATTTAAGTAGAGAGTTCCGTACTAATATTTCATTAATGGCGCTTACATTAAAGGAAGAGAATTTTTTAGACAAGCTTGGAAAAATTTGTGAAGAGCAGAAAGTAGAAAAGCTGCAAAGTATTTCTATTACAAAAAAAGATGCAATTTCAGAATTGGCAAGAGGGAAATGGAAATTGCTGGTATCATCAGAAATGAAATAACAAAAATTAAGAACAGCCTTTATAGATTAATTTTGCGGGCCCTGCTGGTTAAAGCAAGTTACGAAGACATCAAGTTTCCCTATGATTATGATCAATACAATACTCTGGCGCAGCCAAACGCTGTCTCGGGCACAGTCAGGAACTATTTCCGTATAGACCTTGCCTCCTCTTTGGAGAAGGCCAAAGACAGGGGTTTTATTCCAAGCGCCTCGACCGCGGTTGCCTCTGACTCTTTTGGCTCCAAAGTATGATTCATCTACTTCTATTTCTCCTTGAAAAGGAGATGATTGCTCACAGTATTGGGCAATCCTTTTTCTGATCAAGAGCAAATAACGGTTAATCCCAATATTATATCGGGATTAAGACCGGTTTAAAAAGTGATTTTATGAGCATCCAAATCAAGAGAAAAGTACTGCACTAATTCTCTAAATTTGGCCTCTGAAATTCTTGAAAGTTTATGTACCTCTTACTTGTTGACATGACTATCTTTTTAACACTTTTGGTGTTGCTTATCTAGTCAAGAGCAAAATTAAATATAATCGTCCCCTATTATTTTTCTTGAAGCGGTAGAAAATCTTCTATAAGCCGTTTGTCATCAATCATTTTTGCTCCTAATTTCTATTTCAGAAATTACTGTCTGGTCGCACTTTGAATCATAAAGTTCTGGTCTAGTGGTGAAAGCAACGGCTCCTTGCGACCGGGAAGAGTTCCCTTTAGGAGAATATCACTCCAATCCTTTTGCCTGGTAGAGGATATTGCCGCTACAATATCCGGGCTGGTTTTCTCTCCCCAAATCTTATGATCCCGGATCGCCCTACACATTTTGCGTATTTGTTCCCAGTCTTCCTCATGAAACTCAGCCCAAAGAGGACGCTTTTCACTCCACGCCGCTAGTTTATACCTTGATTTCATGCTGAGCATTGTCTGAATAGCTCGTTTAAGTTCTTTGCACCAAATCATCATAGCAGCTTTTCGGCAAATGCGGTATGCGCGCAGATGTGAGTCTGGTATCAATTGAGGGTCATTAGTCAGCTTTTCTTCTATACGACGCACCCCTAATTTTAGATCAAATCTTCCTTTTGCCAAAACTTCCTCTACAAAAATATTTAAAAGACTAATCAGATTTTCTTTTTCAATTCTTCTCCAATGTTCAGTTTGATCAAGCATTTCCCTTGCTGGTTTCTCGTAAATCATAAGATCAAGCATTGTTTTTTGAAGAGTATCATAAGACAATGGATAGCGTGTGGATCGTGGCATTACTGTTTCTGTAAATTCAAGGATCATATTTTGCTGCGTACCTACATTACCAACTAAAACATCGTAGCGAAGATAATTTCCAAAGTAATGCCTATACTCGCTTCGTTGCACATGTGGCACTTGTTTAGAGAAGAAAGTATCTTCGGAAACCTTCGATAAATCAGCTTTGTGAATGTATCTTTCAAATTCTTCTTTAAAAAGGTCAGCCCCTACTTTATCATTTATTAATTGCGGAAAACGAACTTGAGCCAATTTGGTATGGGCCCTATAATTTGTTTCTTTAAGTCTTTCCAAATCGCAGTTCACAAACACACGAACGAAAAGCCGCTTACGTCTTGCATATAATTGGGCAGCGGCCTTGTGCTGTCCGTCAAAAATAAGGATACGTGCTTTCCCTTCGCTATCATTTATATTTATTGTAGCAAGACTTGGCAGGAGCTGAGGGTAACCATTGTAAAATTCTTCAATCATAGGTTCAAGATCGACAATGGAGCGTGGATTGATATCACTGTTGTGGTGCAAACAATCAAAAGGGATCATTCCTATAAATGATGTTGTAACTGGCTTCCCAGTATCAACTACCAAAGCATATCTTTCTGTTTTTGGTTGACCATTTTCAACCCAAGAAAGATCTATAAAGCCATTTTTTTGACTTGCTCCCACTTCCACACGAGATGGACAAAGTTCCAAAAGGGCTTCATTCAGCGTGAAATTGCGTTCATTGCTAAGTTCATTTCTTTCCGTATATTTCTGAACATGTCTACGAAACTCAAAAAGGATGCGTTGAAGATGTAGCTCTCTGGCACCTTTTGAACGATTACATGATTCATGTGTAAGTGCCCAGTTAGATTCGTCGTCTGGACCGTTATTAGTCAGTGCAATTATATGATCAATATCCACTTTATGAACTTGAAGATTTATCACATCTTGACAGACATAACAGAGTCCATTTTGGGCTTTATGTAAGCGTCCGATTAAAGCTGTACGTTCCTCTTTAGTCATGGTATCCAGTTTACTTGTAGGCCGAAGTTGTTCCATTTTTATTCTCCTATTTCTATGTTTTGATCTTAAATTGCCGATGCCAGAATTTCATAAAACTTTATTACTACAATCTCGCGCTTGACGTGGTCAAGTTTTGCCGCCGGATTCTGAACGGCAACAACTTCTGGAGAATCCCAGCGCGGATGCCACACCATATAGAGCCAATAGGTCTCGGCCAGTTGTTGTGCTTTATATCACGCGATCGTGGTAAGACTTACTGGCTGTCCGCGCAGACGGCCTTTGACTTCGATTATCTTAAATATTATCGTGCCTGTGACTTCATCTACTATCTTGTGGGCACGGCTGTCAAATTAAAATTGATGAGAAATTAACTCGCTCATCTAGCCTAGACCCTTTATTTACATTACATATTTAATATCGGCTATGAATTTATCCCAAAGTCATAAAAAAATGGCTGAATTATAACTTAGTGAACATAGTAAATATTAGTTTAAAAATTCATCCAATTAGGGCGCCCAATACTAGTTACTTATCTCGTCCTAACCTCATATTTTCTGATCGTCGGAATTAAATTTCAATACTGCCTTCTCCTTCAAATTCGCGGTAATTATCTGATTTCGGTAACCGCTTTTTCTTTTTACCCGTTTAAAATCTTTTTTAAACGAAAGCTTCTCTGTTGGTAGCATATAAACATGAAAGTTTATTTTATGATTATTAAATTTATATTTAACAAAAGAAAGCCAGAAAGAATAACCAAGAGCTTTATGTTTTTTCATTTGAATCTTTAATTCTTCTCTTGTTGGAGGAATAACATCTGACCATTTACCACGTGTTTTTACCGAAATAAGAGTGGGTGTTGTGAAAGGAGAATTTTTTATCGGATATGGGATAATCAAATCATATGGTAAGTTTTCTGTTCCCACGCGTAAAATAGTTTTTTTCTCTTTATTGTATTCTTGGTCTAAGAGAAAAGCTGTTATGGATTCACCAAAATCACCAATTATCTTTGTTGACATATTTGACATAAATACCTCTTATTAATTAAGAAAAAGACCGGTTAGTTGAATGGTTTGGTTATCTCTATCTGCAATGTTACGTGTGGTAAGTATATAGCACTATTTGGATTGAAAAGCTATGGCGTGGTGAAAGGGTATTAGGCTCCAGGCGGTTGTTCGGTCAGACGCTCGCCATAGATAGCCTTATGCATTGTCATTTTTAGTAAAAACATCACGGAAAGGACCAAGAAACTTCCTCTCTGGAGACCAATCTGTGATGGCAAAGACGATGTCAGAGAACGCTCCGCTATATTCGTTTTCCAAAGCCTGCCGAAAATCAATGGCAGTGCGTTGCGGATCATTTGCAAAAGCACCGCAACCCCATGCGCCCAGTACTAGCGCGGAATGTCGATATGAACGGGCAATGGCGAGCACTCGATAAATCCGTTTCTGCAATAGGTCTCCAGCTAGCGGCTGACCAATGTGAGGCGCATAAGGGGCGGCACATGTAATGAAGCTCAGAAGCCACGGATGTGAAAGCTCAGTGCCGTCATCCATGCGAAAGACGGGCACGTCAGGGGAATAGATGGCCCAATTGGTAGAATCCGGTAGAGGCCGCTTTCGGTGCTCCTCATACATCGGATCGCCGACGAGTGTTTGATAGAGAGCACTGGATCGACACAGTACCTCTTCCTGCGCTCTGGCCCCGCCAAGAAAGCCCCCGCCGGGGTGTATACCATTGGCGAAATTCAGGGCAAGAGGTCGCAATCCACGATCAACGAGGCCTCGTGATGCTCCAAGAGTTGTCTCATTGATGACCTGGACCCTTGTTTTAGTAAATGCGATTGCATTGTTACTTGGCAGCGTAGCGTCTGGGCGAATACTCAGCTTGGCGGCACAAGCAACTTGCACAGCATCACGCCAAACGAATTTCTGGCCGGCCTTAGTGACATAGAAACCTGCGTGGGCAGCTTCCACCGCAGACCGACCGAGTGCAGCAGCGACATTTCTAGGGATGTCTAACTCCTTCCGTCGGAATTCGGCCATCTGAGCGGAATCGAGACAAGGCAGTATGCGCAATGTGCTCACGATTATTTTCACCTGTGTTTTTAATTTACATCTGTTCCATTGATGGAACCGAACGAACATGTTCAGGCACACGAGACAACACGCTAAAACTGAAAAAGAAAAGCGGCTAATTCCGCGACACCTAGAGCAATTTGTTAACCTTTCTTTTTGATTTTCTTTTCAACGGCTGCGCAAAGCGCCTCGTATGCTTCTACGACAATATCATTTTTCATTTCAGGAAGAATCACGATGAGAAGTGGAATTTGTACATCCTTATCATAAATTAGTCTTTCAAAGAAAGCGGCTGGATCGATATGTGACATGTACTTTTGAAATAAATCCACTACTTCATCGATAAATAATTCCATGCCCTCAGATAATTTATTTTCCATTCTGCCTTTATCTACCATGCCCTTTTGGACAGGAATCAGCAAAAGCTCACGAGGATTTTTCTGAAATTGGCCTAAGCCATGACAGAATTTTGGATATAGTGTCAGTTGTGCGAATCGGTCATAATCAGACTTATAATAGGTATACATAGCTTGATCTACAAGAACAGTGAAGTACAAACAAATAAGAAATTCTGCTCTTGATTCACTTTGTATTTTATTCAAATTGCCACAATCATAAGCCCAACTATGTCCGAAATAGGGCACGCGCGTATCCGGCATGAATAAAGACAAGTCGGCTCGAAATTGCCTATGGTAATAATCTTTTATCATTTATTAAACCGAAGCAATTTGCTCTTACACTTCTTATTCTTTCTCAAATCCATGATTCGTGAATTTTAGCGTTCGGCAATTTTCAGTTACTGTACGCACCACTTTATCTGAAGCACCTGATGGCATTTCTGCTTCTATTTCCAGTGTAACGGTAACTTTGGCATTCACTTGTCCTGTAAGATGAGAAATTACTTCCTCGGCAATTCGTCCCGCATCGCGGCCGACGCGTGCAGGATCTAGGACCGCCGTTCCATGAAAACGTTTTAGTTGTATTGTCTTAGGAGTTATATCAGTCTCTTCTTTTTTCTGTCCTTCTTCAGTGGTGGACGGTTCCTTTTCGCCATCCCTTTCTTTTTCACCAGCGGCTTTTGCCCTTTCTGCATCAATTTGTTTTATAGCAACCCCCGGCTTTACTAGAAGACCCGGTGAATCAACATCTGTTAAGAATATTCCTTGACCGCCACGTAATCCACGATAACGATCTTCAGATTCATCAAAGCTATCGGCAAAAGTGAAAGAATCTTGTTCCCATGTCAAGAGGGCTACACCACTGCTGATAGCTGCAATAAGAACGGATGAATCCTTTAGGCGCGGAAGATAAAAATAGCGCGCAAAATCTTCAGCAAGTTGTTTTACTGAAACATCATTGCCGCGCCAAAGAGGTATTCTGTCCAATTCCATGCGTAATCTCGTTGCCGCAAAACTGGTAATAAACAACTCTTCGCTTTTTAATTTCTTGCCTGCCCTGACAGCCAAGGCCTCTTGTCCTGATAATCGTATCACTTGCCAAGTCATCTTATCTTTTGGTGTTTTTTGTTCAGGAACCAGCAGCCATTGATATGTTTCCGGTATTCTCGCAGCCACCGCTGTATCACTAGCTGCTTCCTGATTTTCTGCCTGCTTAACCTGTTGAGGGTCGAGATTTAATTGTACCTTTTCAGCAACTATGGATTCCCATGCCAGGTATTTACAGATTGCATCTTCAAGATCCTGTAGGCGTGTTTTATCAGCCGCTAAGAACACCAGTGAATTGCGATAAATGCGAGGCGTCGTCCCACGTGACTCAAGAATTGCTTTTGCTGCTTTTTCTGCTTCGTTACCTGATTCTTTGCTGTATGGATAATCAATTGCTAAAACAACCAAACGCGCATCCATATCATCGGGCACATCCTGTCCTGTACGTGGCAAGGGATGTATGCGATTGAAGTCTCCGTTGCGTTCCAAATCTTTTCGCAGCCTTTTTTCTACTTCTTGAGCAACTTTATCAGGGTCGCGCTTAATCTGTTCGGCTCGATCATCTGCCAACTTTAAAACCGTCGGTTGAGTAGAGTACCAATACCTTGGCCCATCCTGATAAAGATATGTAGCAGAGCTAGCCAGGCGCCTTAAAGCATCGCCAAATACAGAAGGTGATTCACCGGGCATCATACAGCCAAGCTTTATCCGCCTGTCTTCCAATCCTCTATGCGCAGCCGTAGTCAAAGGAGCTGAACCCAGGTAAATGGTGCGGGCTACTCGACGGCAAGCAGCAAATTTCCCTAAATTGGGAAGTTCGCCATCCAATCTATATGGCAAGGAGCTTGCTCCATCGACATCCTTTTCGATTATCGGCACCCAATTATCTGACAAATAGCGTGTCAATTCTGACTGCACCCGCAAATCATCTATTGCTATGTTGGCTGGAAGAATAAGTGGATTTTTGTCGTTCTTCTCCCATAGGCTATGGATAACGGCTGCCATCAGTCGTAAAACACCGCGTGTCCTTTGAAATTTCACTAAAGTTGACCAGTCGGAATAGAGTCTATCGAATATTTCCGGATGAATCGGATAGGCTGCCTTTATTCTTTTTTCATAATCGGCTTCGCGGCATTCGGGAGGAAAATCGGCCTGCTGCGCTTTGTAGAAATCAGCAAAAGCTCTGGCGACCACATCACGATTTTTGAATTGAGCGGAATCGGTCATTGGCTGGAATAACCGGCGTCGGACAATTTCAAATCCTTCTTCCGCGCTTGCCGGACGCCATGATGATTCAATTCGGCCAATAACATTGCGCAATCTATCGAGTGCTTCACGGCCACGTTGACCGCCCACTTCTACATCATCAGCTTGTGTGTGCGGCGAAGGACCGGCATCGGAAGCGGGAAGACTGATTACCAAAAGACAGTTTTTAGAGAGTCTTGCCGATTCTGTCAGAACCTGGGCAAAGGTAAATTGGGTTTCAAAACTTCCGGCTGGTAGATCGCTTTGTTCGTGCAACTGACGGGCATAGGCGACCCATTCATCAATTAAAATCAGACAAGGCCCATATTCTATGAACAATTCCCGAAGAACATCTCCCGGGCTCGTTGCTTTTTCGTCATCGGCAGCCACTCGTTCAAACGCTTTTTTGGCTTCCTTGTTGCCACCTGCCGAAAAACCCAGTTGCCATGCGAGTTCACCCCACAGTGTCTTAATTACTTTTCCACCGGGTTTTGTTACCGGATTGCCGGGAGATATTTTGTTCCCCACCAGCACAACACGGCGGACTTCAGGCAGTTTTGTTTCACCAGCCGCTTTCATTACTGCATCTATTCCGGAAAGCTCTGTGGGAGAAATTCCGGAAAATAAATGATACAGTGCCATCATTGAATGTGTTTTACCGCCACCAAAATTTGTTTGGAGTTGAACTACAGGATCGCCGCTTTTACCTGAAAGTCTCCGCACGGCATTGACTAACATCCCTTTAAGGCTCTCTGTGAGATATGTGCGCCGGAAAAACTCAGACGGATCGCGATATTCATCCGAGCCTTCATTTAAGTGTACCTGCCAGAGATCGGCGGCGAATTCTGCCTGCTGGTAACGGCCACTAGCCACATCCTTGTGTGGAGTGACCACTTCCCTCCATGGTTTCAGGTCTATTGCCGTTGCGCTTTCAATAGCTGAGCTTGCGGCTTTTCGTTTTTCTGTGCGAATCTGCTCATCATAGATTGTTCGACGAAGCTCCATTTTTAATTTTCTGACTTCCTCGGCCTGAAGTGCGGATACCGCGGACAACAATCTTTCAGCAGAATCAAGAGCTCTATCGGCATCGTCTCCCGAAAAGGGGTTTTGATGTGCCCATTTGTTTCGCACTTCCCGCAGTTCACTGACAAAACTGCGCTCGGAACGTCCCAGTGTCTTGCGAAAAACTACATCCCACTGGTTCCAGATGACCGATAAAATAGCGGCAATATCCCACTGAGGTTTATCTTTCTTTGCAAATAATTTTGTTTGAGGATCGCTGACTGACGTCTTGGCAACTTCAATCCATTGCTGTGAGTGCTGTGCTTTCAACTCTCTTTCCACAAATGGAATCAGTCCATCTTTGAGAAGCTCCAATGCTTTTCCGACACGTTCATAATTTGTTATGGCCATAATTTGTTCCTTAATCAGTTGTTAAAAAAGCTCACCTTGCGGTGTTTTTGATTCTTTTGTTCTACCAAGATCGGCTGCCAAGCGACTTATTTCCGGCCAACTCTGAACAAGACCGTTATATGACAGCGCCTCGGCTGCCCGTTTTTTACGTTCGCAAATTGTATAAAGACGATAGCAAAGCTCTCGGGCTGTTTCAGCCTTAGAACCTAATTTAGCCACAAGTTCAGCCGCTTCAGATTCACCATTGGACACAAGAACACGAATCAGATGATGGACCATTTCCCAGTTTGTTAAACGAGAATCTGTTTTTGGATCCCAATTAGCAGGGAGTTCCTCGGGCTTCAAAAGCCGCACTTTTCCAGCCTTAGAAATTAAAAATCCATCTTGAGCTAAAGAAGAAACACTTGTGTTTTTTGCTTTAGAAAGTGTTTCAGCCACCCCATATTCTCCTTGATTAAAACCGTATTGATCAAACCATGCCAGCGCCCAGCGGCTGTCATTATCAAAATCTCCCTCTTGCTTTTCTAACGTTTCGTCAAGAATTTGGTTAATTAGAGCCAATGCATCATGAACGGCAAGATGTTTGCCTTCTGCATCAATAATCTTCTCATAGCGTGTAAAGGCAGCCATGCCAGGGCCAATGGCAGACTGAGCCAAATCTACTGGCGCAATATTACTACGCTGCAAATAAATAAGAGCCTTAGGTAGTTCAGATTTTAATACTGCATTAAAATCCCGGCGCGTAATTATTGGCAGATCGCTCGCGCGTTTACGACAGACTATAATAATACTAGAGGCAAGTGCATTAGAACCATAATCCCTCATTCTCCCTGTTCGCTCAGTTCTTATCGGCCACGTCCCTTCTATAGTGAAACCAGCCCTAATTACGGCTTCAAGAAAAGTTTCCCATCCTGTACTTGCAACTCCATGATCAGTTTTTAATTCTGTTTGTTTGAAAGCATAATATATGGTTACAGGAAAAGCGGGATGGTCTTTAAGAGCAAGGCATTGCATCGCAGCAGTCATACCTTCAAGAAAAAATAATTCAGCTTCATGTTTGCTGTTATTATGTCTATAAGCAAACGCGACTAATTCATCTGTTTTAGGGACACTAACCGTTAGAAACATGTCAGGAAAGACATTTTTTAGTGCGCGACGTAACCATACATAGAAAAAATCCGACAAATCAGCATATGGAACATTGTCATAATAAGGAGGATCGGTGCTAATAATAACAAAAGGAGAATCCAGGCCAACAGTTGCATTTTTTTGAGAAACAATTGATTTCTGCGGAGAATATGGGAGGCCATCCAAAGCACTAGACACAATAGTGATCGATTTTGTAAAAGAACCACCAACTTCACAGAAGGGGTTTATTTCAACAGGATCCCAAACCATTGGTAAAACTTGCTGAGTAAAAAGCATGGATGGACGATCCTCTTTTGTATACCATGGAACTAAAGAATTTCCATACATTGCATGTTTTCCTATTGCGAACGATATATATAGAGATATGGTGTCTGCATAAGACATTATATATTTCTCATCGAATATATTTTTTTTATAATCACTGCTTAGTTTTACAATATTCATGTCTTTTAATACCTGTTTGCGAGTATCCTTAACTAAATCTGATAAAGTAGTTAGTGCTACAAGTTGTCTATTTGTAAATAGATCACAAAATTGCTCCATTCCATAGAGCTTTACACCTATGTACTGAGTGCTCCCAGATATCATGATTTCAGGCTTCCATTCTGGTTTTGCTTTGGTGGTTAGATTCTCCATTTCCGGAGTTGCTTGTAAATAGATTCGACCACGCGGTCCATCGACGGCAATGGCCATCATTCTCAACCCCATCCGACCATTCATAGCTTCAGTCTTAATATAGTCGCCAGATATAGGTGTATCCGACATCAAACATTTAAAATTTGCTCCCCGCGCAAGTTTTGTTCCATGTTTTGCTTCTTCGCTATTCTTTGGTTTCCCAATTTTGACTATAAAACTATATTTGCTACCTTCTATTATCGGCTTTAAATATACCTCTTTACCAGGTTTTGTAGAAAGCATGAATGTAGATGCTAACGGAACTTTTACATTTTTGAAGGCAGGATTTGGACTATTGACTGTACGAACCCAAAACCATGCAATCACAGTTAATTTTTCTCCAACATATTGTTTTAAATCAGGGCGATCTTTCAGCATTTCTTTTGTAATTTCTACTTTAGGATAAAAATGCCCAATTCTTTTTTCTGCATTATCGCGTATCCATTTTCCATAATACCGTACGTCTTCTGACAAGCCTTGGGCTCCTCTCCAAGTTATCATGGCTTTTTCTTCAGGAGTTTTATTTTGCCATTCAGGATTCACCGGCTGAGTATCTGCAAACATAGGTGGAATCTCTAACAAAGATTTGCAGATTAAAACTGCTACTGGATTTAGGTCACTTGCATATGTTTCAAAACCCAAACGTTGAGCTTCTAAAGGAAGTGTTCCGCCACCAGCAAATGGATCATGAAAGGCAGGAAGTTTATAGCGATCAAATAATATTTTCGCTTTCGGATGATCGACATTTTCAGCGCATGTACGCCGCCAGCTAGTCCAGATTTCGTCTCTGGCATGCTGCAACACATTTTCGTTGGTGGTATTTTCCCACTTTACTAATTCTTCGATAATTTTAAAGAGACGTTTGCGTTCTTTATCCTGCGCCTTTTCTGTAGGAAAAAGATCCGGATACGCAGAAGGATCATCAACCATTTGAGCAAAGATAACGGCCCGTGCCACAGCCAAAGGTCGTTGAGCCCACCACTTATGTATAGATGATGGGTTACCTCGGTAAATATAATTTTCTCTCGTTGATGCCTTATTAATTGCATCCAGCGGCAGCGCCACTTCAATAAGTTTTTTCTTCATTTTGCCTCTTTCTCTTTGAGCTTTTTATCAATTGACCCCACTGTATCACCGTCCAGTATTCTCTTGACTAATTCGCACCTATCTCTTGCATCCAGAGATGCTTTCTCAATGCGGGCCAGAAGATCAAGTTCATCTTTACAACGATCCTTAATACCACGGCTACTTATATCTTTACTTAATGCATCATCAGCTACATTCATGGCTTCAATAAGTTCTTCTTCTTTTACGCTCATTCCACGGAAGAAAAAGCTATCAGTCAGGGCTTTGCGCGGGAAAGTTACAATATCTTCAAGCAAAGAGAAAGCCTGTCCCCATGGTGAAGCCATAGTGTTATCTGTTCGTGTAAAACTGATTCTTGAAAAAGAGAGTTTAGGCAAAAAGCTGGCTGATTGTACTTTGATTAATCTTTCTTTCAGGTTTTCAATAACTCTATTGATGATATCATCCCCGACCTGACTAGTGCCACCAAGCTCTTTATACATTGCGTTGATGTCACGTATAAGTGTAGGGCGTTTGTTCTTAATGAACGCGTCAATATCACCTTTAAGCAGATCAGAGATGAGCTTCTGCCCTTCATCATTGATTCGCTTCAACTCTATTTCAAATAACCGGCATGCTTTATTCGGCATCCAGCGCATATTGTCGGCGAGTCCAAATGTGAATTTGGTAAGTAATGTCCTTAATCCCTGGCGGCGCTTGTCAATTTCCTTTAGAGTCTTCTCGTCTATGATAGACACCCTCATGATAACTTTACGTGTGACATTACCCTTTTGAAGTTCAGTGGCATCGCCAAATATTCTTGGATCAAGAGGCGCATCCAAAGGTGGAATACGGCTGAGCTTATCAATGCTAACTAATGAGCCTTTTTCATAAATACGTGCCACAAATTCGGCCAGCTGGTCCAGCTTCTTAAGTCCGCCTGCTTCCGTTGGTGGCGTGACCTCATTGCCGTTTTGATCTATTATTTTAACGTCACCGGTATCAGGATTAACTTCCTCCCGCAATTCAGTGGAAGTATCACAGCTATTCATATAAGCCTGCCATAGCCTCGCTCCCTCTTCAGAGCCTTCGGGAAGAACAAGGTCAGGAATTAATGCCACACCCTTATCAGTTACCTCACGCGAGTTAACCCAAAGAAGGTCGAAGTAGCGTTTGAAACCTTCGACCATCACGGGATCTCCACGGAATACGAAATTTATATGCCCATCATTCTTAGGAGCAAAGCCGAAATCATCACTTGTCCCCGTGAAAAAATGAACCGCGTCCGTATCGAGAGAAAGGCAACAGAGTGTGTTAGTTGCACGATCAGTAACCAACTCAAGCGGGTAGACGTGTACTGACAATCGTTGTGAAGTACGTTCGGAAAGTTTCAGAAGCCGAAAAAGATCCTGTTGCTTCGTTGTACATGTTGGGTAAACCATTACAATGAGCGAGATTTTGAGATTATTA
>JAFGLS010000208.1 GCA_016927935.1 Syntrophaceae bacterium | reverse complement strand
GTTCTGCGGCAGAAAGGTCATGAGCTCACGAATAGCATCCAAGAGTTCTGCATCATCCTTGAACCTGCCGTCGGCAACTCCGGATATCTTACAGTGGACTTCCGCGCCGCCCAAATCCTGTTTGGAGAGTTTTTCTCCGGTAACCGCCTGTACAACCTTTGGACCGGTAATAAACATCTCACTTTTTTTATCCACCATAAAAATAAAATCTGTCAGCGCCGGTGAATATACCGCTATACCGGCACAGCTTCCCATAATCGCTGAAATCTGGGGAATAACCCCTGATCCCTGGGTATTGACGTAAAAAACCGAACCGCCGTTTCTTTCCAAAGCTTCGCCGAACACACTTCTGGACGTTAAACCAGGTATGCGTGCACCGGGAGACTCATGGAGTCCGATTAAGGGCACACCCATATCCAAAGCCCACTCAATAGCCCGGTGCATCTTGAATCCGTGCATTGGACCAATGGATCCCCCGGATACACTTGTATCCTGGGAATAGACACACACCAGCCGGCCGTGGATTTCACCGTAGCCTGCGATAAGGCCGTCATAAGGCATGTTCTCCTTGTAACCGATGATGAGATTATGTTCTACAAAACTTCCTTCATCCAGCAGGTATTCTACACGCTCTCGGGCCGTAAGCTTCCCTTGCTTACGTATTTTGTCAAGCTTGTCCTGACCGCCGCCTAAGAGCGATATTTGTTTTACTTGCCTTAGAGTATCTATCCTCTGTTTATATTTTTCGTCCATGAGCTTATACCCCTTTCCAATTCCGTCAGATAATTTTATACTATCAAAGCAAGTGTCTCGCCCTTTTTAACCGATGTACCTTCTTTTATAAGGATCTTATGAAGTTTACCGGTTGCAGGACTGGTGATAAAATTATCCATCTTCATAGCTTCCAGAACTACTACGATATCCCCCTCTTTAACCGGATCTCCTTCTTTAAACTCATAGCGGATTACTGATCCCGTCATAGGAGTTTTTAACGGTGTCTCTTTCGAATCACTTCCATTCGCTTCTACAGAAGCAGTAGCTTTCCCCTCTTTTGAAAGATCACGTTTTGAATGAATTGTGTTCAGAACAGTTTTGACGGCTCCTCCTTGCCTGCCGAGCTGGAGCGTGTTTCTTTGTCCGATTGAAGAAGCACCCTGAACCATAAGAGGTTTTCCTGCAATCTGTTCCACGTCCACATCAAACGTCTTACCGTTGACCAGGACAC
This sequence comes from Syntrophaceae bacterium, assembly GCA_016927935.1. Lineage (GTDB taxonomy): Bacteria > Desulfobacterota > Syntrophia > Syntrophales > Smithellaceae > Smithella. Next base: position 4,075 of record JAFGLS010000208.1, on the reverse strand, counting down.
GGAAAGTACGAGCTTCTGGTCCTAATTTTATTCCCTTGGCACCGGTCTTTTCAGTCAGAAGACCTTCCTTGGCCTTTTTCATCAACTCATCTTGTGCTTTTACTTTCTCAAGTGTTATCGGTTTTACTTCATCAGGCATTTCCTCAAGTCCATACTTCCATTTGAGGAAACGTTTACCGGTCATCGGGTAGAGTGCATATATCAGTACATCATCAATATCTTTGGATAGGCCTTCGGTCTCTTTTTTCGCCTTCTCCAGTTCCGGCTCCAACACATCTGCCGGCCGTTTGGTAATAGGTTTGTTACCCTTAGGGTAATCTTTTAAGGCTTTTTTCTGCACCTCGGGATCAATGGGAATAGCCGTCTTGCCGTAAAGTCCGTAACAGAGATCTTTGACCTGCGCGGTCAGCATTTTGTAACGTTCCTCGGGCGTATCGAAAAGCACATTATTTACCGTTTGAATTCCCACGATCTGACTCGTCGGAGTTACTAAAGGTACCTGACCCAGTTCTTTCCGAACAATAGGAAGCTGCCTGAATACTTCATCGAGTTTGTCCAGATGATCCATCTCTTTGAGCTGATTGACAAGATTCGAAAGCATACCTCCCGGCGTCTGATGGAGCAGAACATTAATGTCGATTATGGATGTGCGCTGGTCCAGAAGATGGTTATATTTCGGAGAAATTTTTTCCAGGTAATCACTGAGTTCGGCCAGTTTTTCTATGTCAAGTCCCGTATCACGGTTCGTATATTTCAAGGTCGCAACAAGAGGCTCAACTGCCGGATGGGAAGTACGATATGCCCAGGTGGAAAGAGATGTATCCACAATGTCTACTCCAGCCTCAATAGCCTTCAACAGCGACATGTCCGCCATACCGGAAGTAAAGTGGCTGTGCAGGTGGATAGGAACCTTCACCCCCTCCTTAAGGGATTTAATCAATGCATACGCATCATACGGAGCAATAAGACCGGCCATATCCTTAATACAGATGGTATCCGCTCCCATTTTTTCCAGTTCTTTTGCCTTCTTTACGTAATAATCAAGATTATAGACCGCACCACCCATACGCGACTCCGTCAGCGAGTAGCAAATAGAGCCCTGAAAGTGCTTTCCCTTGTTTTTAATTACTCGAACAACGGTTTCAAAATTTCTGAAATCATTAAGAGCATCAAATACTCTGAAGATATCTATGCCGTTTTCGCAGGCTCTATCCACAAAGGCCTCCGCCACATCATCAGGATAGTTGCGATATCCGACCAGGTTCTGCCCTCTGAGCAGCATGGAAAAAGGGGTCTTTTTTATGTGTTTCTTTAATGTCCTGATTCGTTCCCAAGGATCCTCAGCGAGAAAACGATGCATGGTGTCAAAAGTTGCTCCGCCCCATACCTCCAAGGAATAAAATCCTACTGTGTCCAAGAGTTCAGCAAAAGGAATGAAATCTTCTGTCCTGCCGCGAGTGGCGTAAATAGACTGATGCCCATCTCTTAATGTTATATCCTGAATTTTTACCGGATTATCAATTTTTACAATGGGACCATCAAAAAGACCAGCCGCCAAATTACCATGTTGAATACTCTTCACTTTGATACCCCCTTTTTTAGTAACTGCATCTTTATAATCGCTTGCTCAACTATGAATCCAATCATTATGACGAACACCTTTCGTAAGGAGCGGCCTTGAATAAGCACATCATGACGTTAGTCGAATAAATTCAATTGGTTGTTGGTTCCTTTAATTTCTTTTTTCATTCCGATATCTGTAAATACTTGTAAAAGAAGTGATTTTATATCTCTATAAACAATTTTATATTTAGCTTATTTTAAGCAAGGATAATGCCAGTCAATAATATTTTAATATACTGTTATTATTATATTATTTCAAAATATTCTTGATACGGAAACATCTGGGCGGGAAATAAATTAGTCAGGAGTGTCCCAAAAATTGCCACGTCGGGACTGGTGCAGAGATTTTGTGAATTAACCGAGGCCAAAACGTTTCATCTTCCGATGAAGAGTCTTACGGGAGATATTTAGCGTTTCGGCAGTTTTGCCCTTATTCCAACGATTATGGTTAAGCGCGGCTAGAATGGCAGCCTTCTCTGATTTTTCAGTACATTCGCTGAGATTATTAATGACTGGAGACTCCTCTACTTTGTCGGTTTTCTCATGGAACTCCAAGTCGTTTTTCATATCATTGAAAAATAATTGTTCACTATTCTTCACCAAGGGCTGCTTTTTCAACGATGTGAGAAATTCAACTTTATCAACCATGAGATAACGCTGGACAACATTATGCAATTCACGAACATTGCCCGGCCAATCATATTCCTTAAGCATCTCCAGCACATTACCCGGAACCGATATAACCTCACTGCCCGGAGAGATTAATCTGACGAAATGTTCCACAAGCAGAGGTATATCTTCCTTACGTTGCCTCAGTGGCGGAATCTGTATGGGAATTATATGAATCCGATAGAAAAAATCCTCACGCATGAGACCCTGTTTGGTATATTCCATCAGATTTTTGTTTGTTGCGGCAATAATCCTGAAATCGGAATGCTTTACGACGTTGCTGCCTACCGGCAAGTAGCCGCCATCCTCTATTGCTCGCAATAACTTGGCCTGTATATTCAGCCCAAGTTCTCCGACCTCGTCGAGAAATAATGTTCCGCCATTCGCTTTATCGAGGTACCCCTCTTTATCGGTATTGGCTCCTGTGAATGCGCCCTTTTTATATCCGAAGAATTCGCTCTCCACAAGATTCTCCGGTATGGCAGCACAGTTGACAGGTACAAAATTTTTCTGTGACCGGTCGGAAATCCGGTGAATAGCTTTCGCCACAAGCTCCTTGCCCGTGCCGGACTCTCCGTAAATTATGACATTGGCGTTTGTAGCCGCCGAGTTGAGACAGCGTTCATATACTCCCTGTATGGCGACGCTTTTGCCTATAATATCACCGAACCGGTAGCGATCTTTGATCGAGGAACGAAGTTTGACGTTTTCCCTGCGCAGATGCGCTGTCTCTTCCTGCATGGATATTTCTTTCATTTTGGTATTGGTGATATCACGCGCGGTAAGCAGCACGGTAGGTTTGCCCTTCCACTGGAAAAGATTTCCTTTGCCCTCAACCCAGATTTCCTGATCATTTTTCTTTATCCACCGCGCATGGAAAAAACGCTCTTTATTAATACCCTCTTCAATAAAATCGAAAAACTCCTTAAAATACTCCTCGAAATCCTTACTGATGAAGATCATGCTGTTTTTTCCAATAATCTCTGTGGCGTCAAGAAAACCCAGGATGGAAGCAAATTTATTGTTGGCAAATACAATTTCTCTTTTCGAGATAAGAGCAACTCCTTCAGTCATTCGCTCGGCAAACGTCCGGTAAAGAGACTCGCTTTCCATTATGGATTCTTGGGCATGCTTGAAGCGGCTGATATCAATGCCTTGACCTATTAGACAGGATTTCTCCTCTATTAATGCACGGCTAAGTGAAAAAAAATAAGGTATGCGCTTCCCTTTTGTGGTTACTACCATTGTTTCAAAAGAACTTTCTCCGGCATGAAATGCTTCATTAATGGCATTTTCAATTATGCTGCTGTCATTTACACTAAAAATATTTTCCAGTTTTATTTCTTTTGCTTTCTCTGAAGTATATCCTCCGATTCTTTCCGTACTCTCATTCCAAATAAATGGTCGAGATTTATCATCGATAACAAAAAAAACCCCAGGCAGATTGCGAAAAATATGAAAAATATTTTTGGCTTTGCTGATAATCTGTTCTTTCTTGCTGCTATCAAAAACTTTACGTTTCATTCATGACACCTTACAAAAAAGAGATTTCCTTCATGTATTTGTATAAATTAATAATAAAAATAATTCAATACAAATACTTAAAATTCAATTCAGCAAAATAAATGAACAACCCCGCCGCAAGCAGCGGGGGCCACATTTATCCCACTCGGCCTATAGTGGCCCCATGGTACCCTTCAGGGTATTTAGGTTATTCGCCTCGGGGATATCCCTATCCGCTCTCGCGGAAATGACAATTCAACTTCCGCCTCGATCTTCGCTT